>JAZSPY010000070.1:0-10989 GCA_045537705.1 Clostridia bacterium | reverse complement strand
TGAAATTTATCTTGCAACTGACCCTGATAGAGAAGGTGAAGCAATTTCCTGGCATCTTGCAAGCTTATTAAAAATGCCTGAAAATGCACCGTGCCGTATTGTATTTAACGAAATTACAAAAAATTGTGTGCAGAATGCATTAAAAAATCCCCGTGCTATCAATATTGATTTAGTTAATGCACAACAGGCAAGGCGTGTTCTTGATAGGCTTGTAGGTTATCAGATCAGCCCTGTGCTTTGGCATAAAATCAAAAGCGGTTTAAGCGCAGGCCGTGTTCAATCTGCAGTTACAAAAATGGTTGTGGATAGGGAACGTGAAATTGAGAACTTTATTCCTAAAGAGTATTGGGAACTTGATTCAGTTCTTTCAACAATTAAACCTAAAAAGAAGTTTACTGTTCATTTTTATGGTGATAAAAACAATAAAATTGAATTAAATAATGAAGAACAGGTTAATGCAATCATTAAGGAACTTGATGGCGCAACATACGTTGTATCTGAGTATAAAGAAGGTTCCAAGAGTCATAGTGCACAACCTCCCTTTACAACAAGCGTTCTTCAACAGGAAGCATCAAGAAAATTAGGATTTACCACTAAAAAAACAATGATGCTTGCACAGCAACTTTATGAGGGTCTTGAAATTGAAGGTGTTGGTGCAATCGGTTTAGTTACGTATATACGTACTGACTCTGTTCGTATTGCAAACGAAGCAATTGATGACGTTAGAAATTATATAAAAAGCAATTTTGATTCAAAATATTTACCAAGTAAACCTAACTATTTTAAAACAAAGAAAAACTCACAGGATGCCCACGAAGCTATTCGTCCTGTTAGTATGAGTTTTACACCTGAAAACGTTAAAAACAGCCTTACAAACGATCAATACAAACTTTATAAACTTATTTTTGATAGATTTGTTGCATGCCAGATGGCAAGCGCAAAATATGCAACTATTAACGTTTCTATTTGTGCAAACGATAAGTATATTTTTAAAGCAAGTTCATCAAAGCGAGTTTTTGATGGATTTATGACTGTTTATGTTTCTGATAAGGAAGAAGAAATAAAGGCAACCTTACCTGAACTTAAAGTAGGTGATGAATTAGCTTGGCTTGAATTTACAAATCAACAGTTCTTTACCCAGCCTCCATTAAGATTTAATGAAGCATCTTTAGTTAAAGAAATGGAAATTAAGGGTATAGGCAGACCTTCTACTTATGCGCCTACTGTTTCAACTATTCTTTACAGAGATTATATTGAACGTGATAAAAAAATGCTTAAGCCAACGAATCTTGGCGTATGCGTTACAGATATGATGGCAGAAAATTTCCCTGATATCGTTGATCTTAAGTTTACCGCTTCAATGGAAGAAAAACTTGATGATATTGAAAATGGTGATAAGAATTGGGTAAAAGTTATTTCTGATTTCTACGGTCCGTTTAAGAAAACGTTAGATAAAGCAAGCCAGATTGAAAGAGTTAAAGTTCCTGTTGTTGAAACAGAAGAACTTTGCCCTAATTGCGGATCAAAAATGGTTATCAGATCCGGCAGATTTGGTAAATTCCTTGCTTGCCCCAATTATCCAACGTGTAAAACAACTAAACCTTTACCTGCTGATGAAGTTACTGTTCCTTGCCCAAAATGTGGCGGAAAACTTGTTCAGCGTATTTCTAAAAAAGGCAAAAAGTTCTTTGGTTGTGCCAATTATCCCGAATGCGATTTTGCATCAACCGGATTACCCACAGGAGAAACTTGCCCTGAATGTGGTGGGTTCTTAATTCGTGGTTTTAAGGGAAAGATTCTTTGCAATAATTTTGATTGTAAATACACAAAAGCTTACAAAAAAGACAATAAAAAAGAGAGTGAATAAATGAAAGTTAAAATTATAGGCGCAGGCCTTGCAGGTTGTGAGGCCGCCTATCAGTTACTTAAACGTGGTGTTACTGTTGATTTATATGAAATGCGTCCTAAAAAACTTACCCCCGCACATCATGGTGGCGGGTTTGCTGAACTTGTTTGTTCAAACTCTTTAAGATCAGATAGAATTGAAAATGCTGCAGGGCTTCTTAAAGCGGAATTACGTGAGCTTGATTCAGTTATTATGAAAGCTGCAGATATGTGTAAAGTTCCCGCAGGTGGTGCTTTAGCGGTTGACAGGGAATCTTTTTCAAATAAGGTTAAAGAGATTTTATTTTCTTTTGAAAACTTTAATTTTATTAACGAAGAAGTTACCAAAATTCCCGATGATTCACCTGTTATTATTGCTGCAGGACCTTTGTGCAGTGATGACTTAATTAAAAGTATAAAAGAATTAACAGGCGAAGAATATTGCCATTTTTTTGATGCTGCGGCACCAATTGTTACAAAAGATTCAATAAATATGGATATTGCTTTTTGTGCAAGCAGATATGATAGGGGAGATAGTGATTACATTAACTGTCCAATGACAAAAGAGCAATACGAACATTTTGTTAATGAATTACTTTTAGCGGAAGTTGCCCCTGTTCACGATTTTGAAGGACAGGTTTTTGAAGGCTGTATGCCTATTGAAGTTATGGCTTCACGTGGAATGCAAACGTTAGCATTTGGCCCTTGTAAACCTGTTGGTATTGTGGATCCCAAAACTAATGAAACGCCTTATGCATGTGTTCAGTTAAGGCGCGATGATGCTTTGGATACCCTTTATAATATTGTTGGATTTCAAACTCATTTAAAAATTCCTGAACAAAAAAGAGTTTTTTCGTTAATACCCGGTCTTGAAAATTGTGAGATTGTACGTTTTGGTGTAATGCATAAAAATACGTTTATATGTTCGCCAAAACTTCTTGATTATACTTTTGCATTAAGAAAAAATAACAATATTGCTTTTGCAGGACAAATTACAGGTGTTGAAGGTTATATTGAATCAACAGCATCGGGTTTTATTGCTGCAATAGCAATGTATCAAAGATTAAATAATATTGAAATTACTGATTTTACAAACGAAACCGCCGTTGGTGCACTAGGTCATTATGTTTCTTCAGGCAGTGGCAGAGATTTTCAGCCAATGAATATTAACTTTGGCATTATAAAATCTCCTGAATTTAAAATTAAAGGCGGAAAACAGGCAAGATATCAATATATTGCCCAAAAAGCGCTTGATAAAATCAATGAATTAAAGGAGCAGATATAATATGGAATTTAGAGGTACTACTATCGTTTGCGTTCGTAAAAACGGTAAATGTGCAATAGCCGGCGATGGACAAGTTACAATGGGTGAATCCGTTGTTATGAAGGCCAGTGCCGTTAAAGTTCGTAAATTATTTAATGATAAAGTTTCAGTTGGTTTTGCAGGATCAGTTTCAGATGCTTTTACTCTATGTGATCTTTTTGAAGCAAAATTACAGGAACATTCAGGCAATTTATATCGCGCAAGTGTTGAACTTGTTAAAATGTGGCGAAGAGACAGGGCTTTGAGTAAGCTTGAAGCAATGCTTATAGCGGCAGATAAAGATTCAACCCTTGTTTTATCTGGTACAGGCGAAATCATTGAGCCTGATGATGGAATCGTTTCAATTGGTAGTGGTGGAAACTATGCCTTAGCAGCTGCAAGAGCATTAGCACAAAATACTGATCTTGAACCTAAAGATATTGCATATAAAGCCTTAAAAATCGCAGGTGATATATGCGTATACACAAATGATCATATTACGGTATTGGAGGTTTAATTATGCAATATTCACCTAATGAAGTTGTTGATGAGTTAAGCCGTTATATAATTGGACAAAATGAAGCAAAGCGTTCAGTTGCGGTTGCACTCAGAAACCGATACAGAAGAAGCAGATTACCCAAAGAAATACAGGATGAAATTACTCCTAAAAATATTATAATGTCAGGTCCCACAGGTGTTGGTAAAACCGAAATTGCAAGAAGAATTGCAAAAATCGTTGGTGCACCTTTCGTTAAGGTTGAAGCTACAAAGTTTACTGAAGTAGGTTACGTTGGCAGAGACGTTGATTCTATGATCCGTGATCTTATGGAAGCATCTATTCGCTTAATTAAAGAGGAAAAAACAGCACAGATACAAGATAAACTTAATAACGTTACAACAAATCGTTTGATAGATATTCTTTTACCGATGCGCAAGAAAAAAGAAAATGAATCTGATGATATTCAGGTTAGGCGCGATGCAATAAAAAAAGATCTTGAAACAGGCAAAATTGAGGATCTTGCTATTGAGGTTGAAGTTGAAGATAAGCCCCAAGGAATGAACGTTGAAATGCCGGGCCAACCTGAAATAGTTATCGGTGATATCTTTGGCAGCATGATGCCACAAAGAACAAAAAAGCGTAAAATGCCTATTAAAGAAGCACGTAAGGTTATTTCACAGCAAGAACTTAACAAGCTTCTTGATATGGATTCTGTTACTCAGGAAGCGCTTGAAAGGGCAGAGCAAAGCGGTATTATCTTTATTGATGAAATTGATAAAATTGCTTCTGGTGCTTCATCTGGCAGAGGGCCTGACGTTAGCAGAGAAGGCGTTCAAAGGGATATTCTTCCTTTGGTAGAAGGTTGTACTGTTAATACAAAATACGGTCCGATTAAAACCGATTATATTCTTTTTATTGCAGCAGGTGCATTCCATTTATCTAAAATTACCGATCTTATTCCTGAGTTACAAGGTAGATTTCCGCTTCACGTTGAATTAAGTGCTTTAGGTGAAAAAGAATTAAGAGATATCTTAGTCAGAACAGATAACGCATTGATTCATCAGTATCAGGCACTATTAAAGGTTGATAACGTTGATCTTAAGTTTACTGAAGAAGCTATTGACATGATCGCGCATTATGCTTACGTTGAAAACGAAGTTAAGGAAAATATCGGTGCAAGAAGGCTTACTGCTGTTATGGAAAAACTTCTTGATGAACTTTCTTTTACTGCAACTGATGAAATTCCTATGCACGAAGTTTTAGTTGATAAAGAATATATCAATAAGCACTTAGGTGAAAACGCATCAGATAAAGATATAAGAAAATATATTATTTAATTTTTTTGAGCCAATTTTATTGGCTCTTTTTTGTATTAAACGGAATATATTTGCTAAAAATAATTGTATAAATTTAAAGGAGAAATTACAATGCAAGCAATTATTTTAGCAGGTGGAAAAGGCTCAAGACTTATGCCTTTAACACAGGAAAAACCAAAGCCCATGATTCCTGTTATCCAAAAACCTTTAATGGAATATTCAATTGATTTATTAAAATATCATGGAATAAATAAAATCGGAATTACCATAATGCATTTATCAAAATATATAAAAGATTATTTTAATGACGGCAAGAAATTTGATGTTGAGATTAAATATATTGAAGAAACTACGCCAATGGGAACGGCAGGTAGTGTAAAATCAGCGCAAAACATAATTGAAGATGAAACGTTTATCGTTTTAAGCGGTGATGCTTTAACAAATATTGATATAACTAAAATTCATAAATATCATAAAAGTATTGGCGCAGACGTTACAATTGTGCTATCTAAACAAAAGGATCCTCTTGAATATGGTGTGGTTTTAACTGAAACTGATGGTAGAGTTACGTCTTTTATAGAAAAACCTCAATGGGAAAACGTTGTAACAAACACGGTTAATACAGGAATTTATATTATTGAAAAACACGTTCTTGATAAAATTCCAGAAAACGCGCCTTATGATTTCAGCAAAGACCTTTTTCCGAAATTATTACAAGAAAACTATAATATATATGGTTATATTACAGAAGATTATTGGTGCGATTTAGGAAATCCCGAATCATATCTGAATGCAAATATTGATATATTACAAGGTAACGTGTTTGGAAAAAAATATGAGAATGTCTTGGAAGAAAACGTTGTTATTTCTGAAACAACAAAACTTGTTCCGCCTGTATATATCGGTAAAAATACTGTTATTACAGGCCAGTCAACTATCGGCCCCAATGCAATTATTGGTCAAAACGTTATGTTAAATAACGTTAAAATAAAAAACAGTTTAACGTGGGATAAATCAATTATAAATAATTGTGAGCTTGATGGGGAATTGATTGGCGAAAATACTGAAATTGATAATGCTGAATTTTTAGGGAATAACGTTATCGGATCAAATGTGAAAATAAAAAATAACGTTGTTTTAAAAAATGGTTCAACTGTATATAATAACGTATTTGTTGCGCCTGAATCCGTTTTATCAGGTACTATAAAAAATAGTGTAGTAAAAGAAAAAACAGAGTTTATTGATGGAATTTTGGAGGGCGTTTGGAATCATAATATAAAAGCAGAAACATTTTTAGGAATAGCATCTTCTTTTAAACAAGATAAAGTGTTTGTTGCATCAAATAAAACACAATTAGGAATAGCATTAAGAAATCTACTTGCATCATTTTATTGCTTGTGCGGTTCTAATGTTTATGTTTTTGATTCTTATATAAATTCAAGCAGATTTTTTTCTTCAATAAATGGAATACAGGGCGTATTTATTCAAGAAAATAATGATTTTTTACAAATTCATCTCATTGATAAAAACGGATTAAACGTTTCATCAAATATTGAAAAACAAATAGATTTTAATTTAATAGATTATTCGTTAAACAGAGGCAAAATTATAAAAATAAATTCTGTTGATGGCGATTTTGAATATTTTTTAAATGCAGCCTTTCCCTTTGGTAAAGAAAACGTTGAAATTTATTCAGAAAATAATTTAAATCTTCATAACGTTATAAATAAAAAAGGTGAATTTAAAAATTTAAGTAGTTTAGCAAAAGCGGCAGTTATTGAAAAAAACAATACAGTAACAGACGTTTATTATGAAAATAAGCGGGTATCTTCGTTAAATTATTTAAAACTAAAACTTGATATTGCAAAACAACTTAAAATGAAAGAAGTTTTTATGCCTTCTTTTTCTGATGAAGAAATTTTAAATGAAGCAAAAGAAGCAGGAATAAAAATATTATATACAAAACAGCATATAGGAAATTCTATGCAACAGGCAGATAAGTTTAATAATACTGCAGTTTTATTAGAATATGTTCCTCAGTTTTTTGCGCAGGCGTTAGCGTATTATCTTCACAAACAAAACATTAACGTTAATGATAAGTTTGTTATAGCTAAATATAATTTTGATGTTAACCCTGAAAAGTCATTAGAAGCCATTTTCAGCCTTAATAAGAATAAAACAGCTAAAAGTATTACCGCTAACTATAAAGGCGGATTTATAACGGTTATACCCCGTAATAACGGCTATTCTTTTACCGCATACGGAAAGTTTTTAAAAGAAGAATACGCGCCTGATATTTTAGAAGAATTTATAAACAAAAATATTGATAAATAATAGATAAAGCCGATATGTATTATCGGCTTTTTACATAATACGTCTTTTTTCAATAAATATAATTACTTGCAAAAACATACTATATGTTGTATAATTTATATATATAAACAAAATGGAGGAAGTTTTGTGGCAAAACTTAAACATAAACTAAAAATTATTCCGCTTGGCGGCGTTGAAGAAATCGGTAAAAATATGACCGCCATTGAATATGGTAACGATATAATAGTGATTGACTGCGGATCAATGTTTCCTAATGAAGATCTTTATGGAATAGATCTTGTTATTCCTGATGTTACTTATCTTGAAAAAAATGCTGATAAACTCAGGGCTTTCATAATTACCCATGGCCACGAAGATCATATCGGTGCAATTCCGTATATTTTTCAGAAAGTTAACGCACCAATTTATTGTACAAAATTAACACAGGCACTTATTAAAAATAAATTAAAAGAACATAATATGCCTAATAAAGTTAAAATTAACTGTATTAAGGCTAAAGATACCGTTAACATCGGTTGTTTTTCCATAGAATTTATTAAAACAAATCATTCAATTGCTGGTGCCGTTGCTTTAGCAATTCATACTCCTGTAGGAACAGTAGTTCATACAGGTGATTTTAAAGTTGATTACACCCCGGTTGATGGTGATGTTATTGATCTTGCAACCTTTTCGCGTTTAGGCGAAGAAGGCGTTTTGCTCTTGATGTCGGATAGTACAAACGCTGAACGTGAAGGCTTTACCATGAGTGAGAGTAAAGTTGGCGAATGTTTTGAAAAGTATTTTGATGAAGGTAATGATAAACGTATTATTATAGCAACTTTCGCAAGTAACGTTCACAGAATTCAGCAAATAGTTGATTGTGCCCAAAAATATAAACGTAAAATATGTTTTTTAGGCAGAAGTATGGAAAACGTTTCAATGATTGCTGCTGAATTAGGCGAGCTTGTAGTTGATCCGTCCTGCATTATTTCTCCTGATAAAGCAGAAAATATGCCCAAAGAAAACGTTGTTATTATTACAACGGGCTCACAGGGCGAGCCGATGAGTGGTCTTTCTCGTTTGGCAACAGGGGATCATTCAAAATTAAAATTAACCAAAGGTGATATGGTTATTATATCCGCTTCACCCATACCTGGAAATGAAAAAATGGTTTACAGGGTAATAAATAATCTTTACAGATTAGGTGTTGTTGTTATTTATGAGGCGCTTGAAACCGTTCACGTTTCAGGCCATGCATGTAAAGAAGAATTGAAACTTATTCTTTCATTAACAAAACCCAAGTATTTTATGCCTGTTCACGGCGAGTATCGTCACTTAATGCAACACGCTTTATTGGCTGAAAAAATTGGTATGGATTCAGGTAACATATTTATGCCTGAACTTGGTCACGTACTTGAAATCAGCAAAAAAGAAGCTAAGCACAACGGTAACGTACCAAGTGGTGTTGTTATGGTTGATGGCCTTGGCATTGGTGATGTTGGTAACGTTGTATTAAGGGATAGGCGTGTTCTTTCACAAGATGGTCTTATCGTTGTTTGCATAACACTTTCAAGTGAAGATGCATCGCTTTTAACTGAACCTGATATTATTTCACGTGGATTTATTTATGTTAAAGAAAACGAAGAACTTATCCACGATTTAAAACAGATCGTTCAGGAACTTGTTGAAGATATCCGAATTGATAAATTACGTGATTGGTCATACATTAAAAATGAAATAAGGCATCAATTAAAGGATTACCTTTATAATAAAACAAAGCGAACACCTATGATTTTGCCTATGATTATTGAAATATGAGATTAAAAACAAATAAAAACGATGTAAAAAAAATAAAACTTAATCAAATTATCAGGAAAATTGCCGAATTTTTTACAAATTTAAAAACTAGTGTTTTGTTATGGTTTGGTAAACTTTTAGGAACCGGTAAAAACACAGAAAAAACATGGCAAACTTTAAGACCTTGGACTATTTATGTTATAAGTATAATCCTTGTTATTACTGTGTTTGCTTGTGGTATTTCAACAGTGCTTTCAAGTTTATTTGGTCCATATGATAAAAAGGATGATTCTCCGGTATTGTTTTCTATAAGTAATGGTGCATCAATGTCATACGTTGCATCAAAACTTGAAAATGAAAAACTTATTAAATCTTCACTTGGTATTAAATTACTTGCAGATTTTACAAGCGTTTCATCAAAAATTCAAAGCGGTGAATACGTTCTTGACAGGACAATGAGTGTTCAGGATATTCTTGACATTATTACTAAATCAAAGGCTTCGGCAAAGGTTGTAAGCGTCACTTTAGTTGAAGGTATGACAGTTACTGATTTTGCCAAGCAACTTGAATCTGCAGGTGTTATTTCTTCTTCAGAAAGCTTTTTGAACGAGTGCAGAAATGCAAAGAATTATTCTGATTATTACTTTGTTAAGCCTTTATATGAATTTGGTAATTTAAAATATAATTTAGAGGGTTATTTATTTCCGGATACCTATGAATTTTATGCCGATTCATCTAATGACGTTGTTATTAAAAAGCTGTTATCAAGGTTAAATGGTGTTTATACTGAAAAGTACACAGAACGTGCAAATGAGCTTAATTTATCAATGCATCAGGTTATGACCCTTGCTTCTATTATTGAAAAAGAGGGAAGGGGAGAGGATTTTAAAAAGATTTCTGCGGTATTTCATAACAGAATAAAAAAAGGTATGAAACTTGAATCAGACGTTACTGTTCAGTACGCTTTAGGTATAAAAAAATTAGTTCTTACTTCAGAACAATTAAAAACTGATTCTCCATATAATACATACGTTGTTTCAGGCATTCCCGCAGGACCAATTTGTAACCCCGGAAAAGATGCAATTGAAGCTGTTTTATATCCTGATGAAACAATTTTAAATGGTAATTATCTGTATTTTACACTTACAGATCCGTATACCGGTGAAGTTGCATATTCTAAAACTTACGAAGAACATGTAAAAATCAAAAATCAATATCAGTCAGTTTGGCAAGCATATGATAAAGCGCAGGGAAATTAAATGAAAAACGTTACAATTTATACAGATGGAGCCTGTTCAGGTAATCCCGGCGTTGGCGGTTGGGGTTCAATCTTGATATATAATGATTTTAAAAAGGAAATCAGCGGTTATTTTGAACTTACAACCAATAACAGAATGGTATTAACTGCAGCAATTGAAGCCTTGAATTTATTAAAAGAACCTTGCAATGTGGATCTTTATTCAGATAGTGCATATCTTGTTAATGCCTTTAATGAAAAATGGATATATGGTTGGAAGAAAAAGGAATTTAAAAAAGGGATAAACGATATACCTAACAGTGATTTGTGGCAAATTTTATACGATTTACATAAGATTCATAACATAAATTTTATAAAAGTTAAAGGCCATGCCGATAACGAATTTAATAATCGTTGCGATAAATTGGCCACAGATGCAATCAAAGAATTTAATAAACAAAAACAGTAGATTTTTCTACTGTTTTTTACTTTAAAATATATCATAATAAACATTTTGCGCATAGTTGATTAAATATAAGTATATTATTATTACTTAAAGCAACAACCAAATATTTTTCCGAAACAACTGCAATTGAGCATATATCCGAATCATAATTATCAACTAAGTCGGATCGTAGCC
>JAZSPY010000001.1:0-6691 GCA_045537705.1 Clostridia bacterium | reverse complement strand
AAAAAAGGCGGATATGATCGTACTTTTAGTTATTGCTGGGAAATGAAATCACTCCGTCCAAGCCAGGAAGAAATCATTGAAACACAAATGCGCATTATGGAAGCAAGGGCAAAGGAAGATCCAAATTACTTTATTCCTTTAGCGTCTAAACAGTGGGATCCCAGACCCCGAATGGATATTATGCCTGAACTTTACGGTAAGGCAGAAACAAGTTCACTTTGGAATCTTACCCCTGAATCCTGGCGAATCCTTCTTGAAAAAATTAAAAGTTTAATGGATAAACTTCCAAAATCTGCACAAAGCTCTAAAGTTTTAATTTTAGATAACTGGAATGAATGGGATGAAGGCCATTATCTTTCACCCCACTATGAAGGCGGTTTTAAATACCTTCAGGCAGTTAGGGAAGTGTTTACAAAACGTGATAACTTGCCTGATTACCGCACCCCTGAATTTTTAGGTTTTGAACCCTATCACAAAAATTGGGGCGATGCAGATTACAGCAAGTATTGTATCGGCAAAAAATTAGAAGATTAAAAAAGAGCTTTTTTAAGCTCTTTTTTCTTGAAATATTTTTTAATTATGATATAATACCATTGAAAAGTAGGTGAAAAAAGTGCAAGAAAAAACTTTTGACCAGATACAAGAAAAGCAAATAAAATGGGGCGAAATATTTCTTTTAATCGTACTTATTTATGAAAGCGTAAATCTTATACCCGGCGTGCTTTTTACAGACCTTTGGTTACCCCATTGGGCATACGATATTCCATATTTAAACAGATTATTGCCAATACTTACTTTTGCTTGCAGCATTGTTGCCTTTTATGGATTCCCTATAGGCAGGTACGTTGTTGCAACGGTATATGGATTTAACGCCTGGCGATTGCTTGTTATGATAGGGTATTATTTTGAAGCACTGCCTAGCTTTACGGGAATATTAACTGTTTTTGCAGTTTCTTATCCGATAGTTTCTTTATATTATCTACTGATGTGCATAACACTTTTTTCCTATAGAGGAATTAAAGAATATATGTACGGCAAACTATATAAATAAAAAACGGTTGATTATTCAACCGTTTTCTTTTTTGTAAACATTTTAAATAGGGCAGAAACAATACATAATCCTAAAGTAATTCCACCAATAAAAATAACAGTTTCAAAGGCGTAATATAAAACCTTATCCCAATCGCTTAATACGGCGTTTTGCATGGTGTAAAACAGTGAACGTCCCGGAATAAGCGCAATTAAAGCGGGGATAGTAAAAATCGTTGTAGGCGCTTTAAAAATTCGTGCAGCTATTTCACTGTAGAATGCCGCAAAGGAAGATGCTAAAAATACTGCAAAAAACAAGTTGTGCATAAAATGGTTTGTTATTAAAAATACACCCCAGGCAAGCATACCTCCAAATGATGCAGGTAAAAGCCTTTTTAACTTAATGTTAAATAAGATGGAAAAGCCAAATGAACCGATAAAAGCGTAAATAAGCTGAAGGATAGCATCTTTCAAATGAAAGCACCTCCCCAAAGGCTCATTGCAAGCATAAATCCGCCTGCAAGTGAAATCGCCCACAGTAAACTTTCAGAAAACTTAATTAAGCCCGAAACTGTATCGCCGATAATAATATCCCTTACCGCATTGGTAATAGCAAGGCCGGGTATCAAAAGCATAATATCACCGATAATTATCATATCACTGTTAAATTGGGGTGAAAGCAAACAACAAGCAAAAATGCCAACCCCGATAACAAGGGAAGAGGTTAAATAAAAGAAAACTTTATTCGGGCAAATATTAGAATAATGAAGCTGTAAAAAGCAGATTAAAAGTGCAAAAAAACCTGCTATTAAACTATCATAAATGCTTCCGCCAAAAAATAAAGCAAAACCGCCTGCTGTAAGAAACGAACCTATGTATTGTTTGATTTTTTCAGGTGCTTGCAGGAAAGAATTATGCAAAGCTTTATCAAATTCACGTATGTTCATATTAACACAGTTGCGACATAAGGCGTTTAATTCTTCAATTTTTTCAAAATCCGTAACTGCATTAGCGTTAAGACGCCTGGTTTGTGTTTCAAGGCTGTTATCCTTAAAAGTAACGGTAATATTTATAACGGAAGTTAAAACAAAAATGTCAACCTTTAAAGCACCGTAGTTTGTTGCAACACGGGATAAAGAATCTTCAACGCGGTTGATTTCTGCTCCTGCCAAAAGCAGCGATTCGCCTAAATCAAGTAAACATTTAACTAAAAATTGTTTTTCATTCATTTTAATTTTCCTTTAAAAAAAGGGCGATAAAACGCCCCTTTTTTTATTCTGCAGAAAGTAAGTAGTAATATACGGGCTGACCGCCATTTACAACTTCAATATCTGTGCTTGTAAATTCATCTGATAAAATATCTGCGATTTCATTTGCAGCATCTTCAGTAGTATCCTGACCATAGTAAATGGTTAATAAATCATTTTTATCTTCTAAAAGTTTTTTAGCAAGATCAATGGTAACTTGTTTAAGATCTTCACCACAGAAAGCGATTGAGCCTTCCTTTAAACCTAAAATGTCACCTTCGCGAATTTCTTGACCGTCAAATTCAGTATCACGAACTGCGTATGTCACGCTACCTGTTAAAACTTCACCGTAAGCATCTTTCATATCCTGTGCATTATCTTCACCGTTGCCTTCAGGGTTATATGAAAGCATTGCTGATATACCTTGTGGAACAGTCTTTGTAGGGATAACGTAAAGTTTTTTATCGGTAAAATCCTGTGCCTGTTCAGCGGCAAGAATGATGTTTGAGTTGTTAGGTAAAATAATAACGGATTTTGCGTTAACCTTTTTAACTGCAGCAGAAATATCTTCTGTGCTTGGGTTCATTGTCTGTCCACCTGTTACAACGTAATCAACGCCTAAATCCTTAAAAAGCTGTGTAAAGCCATCGCCTGAAGCAATTGCGATAACGCCAACTTCCTTTAAATTCTTTTTCTGTTCTTCAACGATTTCGCGGTGTTGCTGAACCATATTTTCAATCTTTATCTTATAAAGTTCACCAAGTTCCAAAGCCATCTGTAAAGCCTTACCTGGATCATTGGTGTGAACGTGTACCTTAACAAGTTCAGGATCGCCAACAACAACCAATGAATCACCAATCTGTGCAAGCCTGTTTCTTAATTTTTCAACAGTCTTTTCAGTAACTTCAGGCTTTAATTGCTGAATAAAGAATTCTGTGCAGTATGCAAAAGTGATTTCATCCATTTCAGCAACTTCTTCAGAAGTATCCCTTGAGATATTATCACTTACTGCAGTGAATTCAAAAGGAGCAATATCATCAGGAATTTCTTCACCGTGAACAACTGAACTGAAAGCGTGCATAATGGTCATAAGACCCTGTCCGCCTGCGTCTACAACCCCTGCTTTCTTTAACTGGGGAAGCATTTCAGGTGTTTGCAATAAAGTTTCTTCACCGATTTTAATGGCATAATCAAAAAGCTGGCAAAGATCCTTTTCTGTTTCGTACTTAGTTTTTTCAGCCATTACGCGAATAACTGTTAAAATAGTACCCTCTTTAGGCTTCATAACTGCCTTATATGCAGTTTCCTGGCCTAATCTTAAAGCAGTAATAAAATCCTTTGCAGTTGCTTCATCGCCATTTTCAAACTGCTTTGAAAAACCGCGAAGAATCTGTGAAAGGATAACGCCACTGTTTCCACGTGCGCCCTTTAATGCCCCGCGTGACATAGCCTTTGCAACTGTAGGAAGATCGTTTTCCTGTACAGATAAAACTTCCTTTAAAACTGATTGCATGGTTAAGGACATATTTGTACCGGTATCACCATCAGGAACAGGGAAAACGTTAAGATCATTAAGCTGTTGCTTGTTAGTTTCTAATAATGAAGCGGCAGCAACCACCATTTCTTTAAGCAGCGCGCCGTTAATTGTTGAATGTTCCATTTATTTTATACCGCCTTAAACTCTGATGCCCTGAATAAGAACGTCAACGTTCTCAACCTTCAGACCTGTCTGTAATTCAACGGCATACTTAACTGCCTCAATAACATTATGGGCAGCAGCAACCATAGAAACACCGTATTCAATGATAACGTGAAGTTCAAATTTTACTGAATCACCACTGGTGTTTACTTTAATACCTTTTGTTAAACTTTCTCTTTTAAGAAGCTCAGCGATGCCTTCTGCAGTATTGGTGGCAGACATACCTACAATACCTGCACAATCGCAAGCAGCAATACCTGCAATAGTAGCAAGCACACTATCAGAAATAGTAGTTGTACCAAGCTGTGTTGTTGTTTTGATGGGCATAAAAATAACCTCCTGAAAAATCTAGTACGCGCAAATTTAAATAAAAATAAAATAAAGACGCATTCGCATACACAATTATTTTACTATACTTTCCAAACAATGTAAAGTGAAATTTTAATGCGCGCACTTTGTTTATATATAGTATATTATAAACTTTTTTTAAAATGCGTAAAATAAAGTGTATTTTTCAACAAAAAAAGACTCCTGAAAAAAGGAGCCTTTTTTAATTATTAAATTGCAACGATGTTTAAAAGTTTTCCGGGAACTGCAACAATCTTTTTGATTTCTTTGCCTTCAACCAATTTTTTAACGGTTTCGTTATCAATAACAAGCTTTTCCATACCCGCTTTATCAATATCAGCAGGAACCATAAGCTTTGCCTTTATTTTACCACAGATCTGAACAACGATTTCAACTTCGTTTTTAACAAGCTTCTTTTCATCCCAAAGTGGCCAAGTAGCTTGATAAAGTCTGTTTTCAAAGCCTGCTTCTTCCCACATTTCTTCAGTTAAGTGTGGTGCAACGGGGTTAAGAAGAAGTAAAAGAGTTTTAAGTTCTTCTTTGTTGATGCTTCCTAATCTGTAAATATCATTTACGTAAGCCATCATCTGTGCAATAGCGGTATTGAATTTCATCTGTTCATAATCTTCAGAAACCTTTTTGATGGTAGCGTGAAGAAGCGCATCTCTTTCACTTGTCATAGGCTCGTCTTTAATAAGATCCTGCAAACGCCATACTCTTTCAAGGAAACGACGGCAACCTCTTGCACCCTTTGTTGACCACGGAATTGCCTGGTCAAAAGCACCCATAAACATTTCGTACATTCTGAATGAGTCAGCACCGATTTCGTTAACGATATCATCAGGATTGATAACGTTACCGCGGGATTTACTCATCTTTTCACCGTTTTCGCCTAAAATCATACCGTGGCTTGTACGTTTAAGATAAGGTTCTTTTGTAGGTACAACACCGATATCATAAAGGAAACGATGCCAAAAGCGTGAATATAAAAGGTGAAGAGTGGTGTGTTCCATACCACCGTTATACCAGTCAACAGGAAGCCAATATTTCATTTTATCCATATCGGCAATAGCACCTGTGTTGTGTGGATCAACGTAGCGGATAAAGTACCATGAAGAACCTGCCCACTGTGGCATTGTATCGGTTTCTCTTTTTGCTTTTCCGTGGCACTTAGGACAAGTTGTATTCACCCAATCATCAAGTTTTGCAAGGGGTGATTGAGCATCTGCAGTTGGAATAAAGTCGTCTGTATGGGGAAGTGTTAAAGGTAATTCACTTTCGTCTAAGGGCACCCAACCGCACTTTTCGCAATAAACAAGTGGAATAGGTTCGCCCCAGTATCTCTGGCGTGAGAATACCCAGTCACGTAATTTATAGTTAACTTTTGCTTCACCAATACCTTTTTCGGTTAAGTGTTTGATAATAGCTTCTTTAGCTTCTTTAACAGTCATTCCGTTTAAGAAACCGCTGTTTACCATTGTACCTGTTTGAATATCGGTAAATGCTGCTTCCTGAACGCTACCGCCTGCAACAACTTCAATAATAGGAAGATCAAATTTCTTTGCAAAATCCCAGTCACGATCATCGTGGGCAGGAACAGCCATAATAGCGCCTGTTCCGTAGCTCATAAGTACGTAATCTGATACCCAGATAGGAATTTCTTTTTCTGTAAGGGGGTTGATGGCAAAAATGCCGTCAAGTTTAACGCCTGTCTTTTCCTTTGCAGTTTCAGTTCTTTCAAAATCACTCTTTTTCTGTGCATCTTCGCGATACTTCATAACTGCATCAAGGTTTTTAATCTTATCACCTAAACTGTCAATCATAGGATGTTCAGGTGAAATAACCATATAAGTTGCACCGAAAAGCGTATCGGGGCGTGTGGTGAAAACTGTTAAAGTATCATTATATGCAGGCACATTAAACTTAACCAATGCACCTTGTGATTTGCCGATCCAGTTTCTCTGCTGTGTTTTTACCTTTTCAATAAAGTCAACATCATCAAGACCTTCTAAAAGCTTCTGTGCATAATCGGTTATACGAAGCATCCACTGGCTTTTTGTTTTTCTGATAACTTCACCACCGCAACGTTCGCAAACACCGCCAACAACTTCTTCATTAGCAAGGCCAACGTTACAGGAAGTACACCAGTTAATAGCAATTTCACTCTTATATGCAAGTCCCTTTTTAAAAAGCTGTAAAAAGATCCATTGTGTCCATTTGTAGTAGTTAGAATCAGTTGTGTTTACTTCCCTTGAATAATCAAAAGAAAAACCAATCTTTTTAAGCTGATCTCTGAAACGGTCAACGTTATTCTTTGTAACTATTTCAGGGTGAATGTTATTCTTTATTGCAAAGTTTTCAGTAGGTA
>JAZSPY010000077.1:0-32621 GCA_045537705.1 Clostridia bacterium | reverse complement strand
TAACAAGGGTAGTTTTACCTGATGTTATTTCACGCCTTGATAACGTACACTCTTTCTTGCCTTCTTCACCTTATTTAGATGAAGTTGCATTTTTAAATGGCAACCCTGCTGAAGATCACCTTTGGGGCCCAAGGGATTATTTTAAGGGTGAGTATTATAATAAGGATTCTAAATGTCATTTTGCTTCCGAAACAGGCTATCACGGTTGCCCAAGCCCAGAGAGTTTACGCAAATTTATGGATGAAGAAAACCTTAAAAACGTAGGGGATAGCAAAACTTGTACTGATCCCCAGTGGCTTGTGCACGCATCAGGTATGAACACCGATGTTGATGGCATTTATGCCTACCGTATTCCGTTAATGACTGCCCAGGTTGAAAGGTTGTTTGATACCTTTGGCGATATCAACGATTACGCCCTTAAAAGCCAGATTTCACAAGCAGAAGCAGTTAAGTTCTTTATTGAACATTTCCGCATCCAAAAAGATTATCGCTGGGGCATTTTGTGGTGGAATATCATTGATGGCTGGCCACAGATTTCTGATGCAATCGTAGATTGGTACGGAACAAAAAAACTTGCTTACAGTTACATAAAAAGAAGCCAACAACCTTTCTGCTTAATGTGTGATGAACCAAACGAAAATGGCGAAATCACCCTTTGCGCAATAAACGATACAAGAAAAACTGTAACCGTTAATTACACCGTTACTGAAGCTAAAACAAATAAAGTTATTTGTTCAGGCAACGTAACAGTTGAACCTGATAAAAAGGCAGTTTTAGATTCGTTCATTGAACAAAACGGTGAATATTATATAATTTCCTGGTCAGGCGATCAAACAGGCACCAATCACTTTACAGGGGCAATTGGTGATAAAATTAAATTAAACGATTATATTGCATTTATGAAAAAAGCCGATTTCTATAAAGATTTAGAAGGATTTTAAACTACATTAGTGGCTTTTGTTTTTTGCAAAGTAGGTGCTTTAAAATGCTGTTTAGGTACATAACATTGACGATGTCTCGTTGAATACATATAATAACTTGTGTATAAGACCTTTTTGACACAATATGCATATTGACAAATTATGGATATGCATAGTAATATAAAATTAAGAGAATAAAAGGGTGAGTACAATGCATAATGCGGTTTTTAACGAACAAGTAAAAATAAAAAACGCTGTCAAAACTGCGTGTGAAGAATTTTCCGAAGAAAGCAAAATCCAAAGCGTGGTTATCTGCGGGGATGAAAACATCACACTATATTAAAAAAAGGGGATGTTGTTGTGAAAAAAATTATTTGCATTATATTATTGATAATTATCAGTATAAGTTGTTTAGGGTGCGAAAAACAGATTGCATCGCAGAATTTGCAAACCAATCCTATAACGGGAAACGGTACATCTGGTGATTACGTTGCGTTATTGTATGATTTCTCTGACTCAATCGGTTCAGGAAAAAAACAAAAGGAGTACGATTTTGCGGATACTGAAAAATATAAAAATGTAAAAATTCAGAAACAAAAAAATGTAAAGTTGCAAGGCAAAGAATTTATCGGTAGCTATAAGGAAACAAAATTCAAATCACATAATTTTTATCCTGAATTTGAATATACAACAAGTAACGACGCTAAGTTTAGTGTTGATGAAAATGGAAAGCTGGTTTCTTATATTAATTCGGATATAAAGGTAACACAAAACGTTCTTTCACAAGAAGAATGTGTGCAAAAAGCAAAGGAATTTTTAAAAGATGTGGTTGATATAACACCATATACCATTCAAGTTGTTGATGAAACTAAAAATGATTGTTATAAAGTAAACTTTATAAAATATATAAACGGAATCAAAACAACTGATCAGGTAAGGGTAAGGGTTAATTATGATGGAAGCATATACTCGTATTCGGCATTTATGCTTGAAAGGGTGCCCGTTAACACAAAAACAGATGATATTGATTTTGAACAAATTAAACAGGCGGTAATATCAAAGGTGGATGCTATTTATAGTGATAAAAAAGATAATTATGACCGAATTGATTATGGTGAGCCTGAATATACTTTAACAATATTAAAAGACGGTAAGCGCGCTATAATATGCCAAATAAATATTGATGCAGTTGCTGTGATGGGATTTTATGAAGGGCATATGGGTGAATTGCTTGAAATGGTTATACCAGTTGAATAAAATAATCAAAAAACCGAACCCGATTTTTGTCGGGTTCTTTTTTTTGTTTTTTCGTATGAACGTTACCACATATATGGTTGACATTCGCGGTATAATACTGTATAATGGTATCAGCGAAAATATTTTCAATTTTTTGTTTAAATAAAATTCGTATATGCTAAAAATTTAATACAGGAGGTGTTATTGGTATGATAGAATTATGGATTGGTATATCTATTGCCGCAGGAACCCTTGTTGTTGGGCTTGCTGTTGGCAGTTTAATACAAAAACGGACAATTGAAGCAAGAATGGGCAGGGCAGAAGAAGCCGCAAACCGCATTCTTGAAGACGCAAAAAGCAGAGCAGAATTCCTTTCAAAAGAAAGAATTTCTGAAGCAAAAGAAGAAGTTCACCGCTTACGCAGTGATTGTGATGCAGAATGTAAAGAACGCAGAAACGAAGTTTCAAAGTTAGAAAAACGCGTTATGCAAAGAGAAGAACAGATGGATCGCAAGATTGCATCCATTGAAGCTAAAGAAGAACGTATCGCAGTTAAAGAAAAAGAATTACAAGAAGATTTAGCCGCTGCAGAAGAATTAAATAAGCGCAGGGTACAGGAATTAGAAAAGGTTGCAGGCCTTTCTGCTGAAGAAGCAAAGCAATCTTTAATTGAAACAGTTGAAAACGAAGCACGCCACGATGCCGCATTAAAAGTTAAAGAAATTGAAACCCAGGCTAAAAACGATGGCGAAAAAATTGCAAGAAACATTATTACAATGGCAATTCAGCGTTGCGCCGCTGACCATGTTGCCGAAACTACCGTTTCCGTTGTTGCGTTACCAAACGATGAAATGAAGGGCCGCATTATCGGTAGGGAAGGTAGAAACATTAAAGCAATTGAAACCGCAACAGGTGTTGAGTTAATTATTGATGATACACCCGAAGCAGTTATACTTTCATCCTTTGATCCTGTTAGAAGGGATATCGCACGTATCGCACTTGAAAGGCTTATCGTTGATGGCAGAATCCATCCAACACGTATTGAAGATATGGTTGAAAAGGCCCGTAAAGAAGTTGAACAGCAGATCAAAGAAGCAGGTGAAGCCACAGTATTTGATGCAGGCATTCACAACATTCACCCCGAACTTGTTAAGATTTTAGGTAGGCTTAAATATCGTACAAGTTACGGTCAGAACGTATTAAAACATTCATTAGAAGTTTCCTATATCGCAGGGCTTTTAGCAAGCGAAATTGGTGCTGACGTTACTTTAGCAAAGCGTGCAGGTTTGTTGCACGATATCGGTAAAGCGGTTGACCACGAAATTGAAGGCACCCATATTCAGATCGGTGTTGATTTAGCCAAAAAATATCGTGAAAATAATGAAGTTATTCATTGTATCGCTGCACACCATAACGATGTTGAACCACAAACTGTTGAAGCAGTTCTTGTTCAGGCAGCTGATGCTATTTCAGGCGCACGCCCAGGTGCAAGAAGGGAAACCCTTGAAGCTTACATTAAGCGCCTTGAACAACTTGAAGAAATTGCAAACTCCTTTAATGGTGTTGAACGTTCATTTGCAGTTCAGGCAGGTAGGGAAATCCGCATTATCGTTAAGCCCGAAGTTGTTACTGAAGAAGCAACAGTATTTATGGCAAAGGATATTGCAAAGCGCATAGAAACCGATATGGTTTACCCCGGTCAGATAAAGGTAAACGTTGTGCGTGAAACCAGAATGGTTGAATATGCAAAATAAAATAATTTGATTTTTAGGGGCTTTAAATTAAGCCCCTTATTTTTTAAAAATGATACTTATTGATATTAACAATCTTTCCGTTACCTTTGATGGCAAGGAAATATTTTCATCTATTTCCCTGCAGATACAAAAAGGGCAATGTGTTGGAATCACCGGCTTAAACGGTGCAGGTAAAACTACATTATTTAAAGCGCTGATGGGCTTAATTGATTACGATGGCACTATTTCCGTTCAAAAAGGCTTAAAGATAGGATATTTAGAACAGCAACACACCGCAAACGGAAGTCATTCAGTTTTAGAAGAAGCCACAAAGACTTTTGAACCTTTATTTAAAGCGGAAGATAGATTACATAAAATTGAAGAGGATATGGCAAAACCTGATGCCGATATAAACTTATTAGGCGAAAAATATGCCATTGCCCAACAGGAATTTGAGGATCTTGGGGGCTACGGTTGGAAAAGTAGATTACAAGGTGTTTTAAAAGGCTTAGGCTTAACTGAAGAATTCTGGGATAAACCGGTTGACGTGCTTTCAGGTGGCGAAAAAACACGTTTAAGTTTAGCAAAAATGCTTTTAGAAAATAATGACGTGCTTTTGTTAGATGAACCTACAAACCACCTTGATATTCAGGCGGCACAATGGCTTACCGATTACCTTTTAAGGTTTCAAGGTACAGTTTTATTGATTTCCCATGACCGCTATATGATGGATAAACTGTGTTCAGGTGTTGCCCAGATTGAAAATGGTAAATTACGATATTTTAAGGGTAATTATACTGAATACACTATTAAATGGGAAGAAGAATTAAAGGCAAACCAAAAACTTTACGAAAAACAGCAAGATGAAATTAAAAGGCAAAGGGCGATTATTGCACGTTTTAGGCAGTTTAATCGTGAAAAATCCATTCGCGCTGCTGAAAGCAGGGAAAAAGTTTTAAGCAAAATGGAACTTGTTGATGCGCCCCAAAGCCATAACGATATGCGCCTTAAATTTAATATTAACCGAATTTCCGGGGGCGACGTTTTTAAAATTCGCAACATTTCAATGGGCTTTGAAGATAAAACGTTGTTCAGCGATTTTTCTTATGAAATAAAGCAAGGGGAAAAAATCATCATTATCGGTGCTAACGGCGCAGGTAAAACCACCTTAATGGAACTTTTATTAAACAAAAAGCAAGCAAAAAAAGGCGATATAGTTAAAGGTGTAAACGTTGATGTTGGCTATTACGAACAGGGCCATAAAGCCTTTATGGGTGCCGATACCATTATGGATATGGTATGGTGGGGTAACCGTGATTTATCGCAAACTCAGGTGCGCACCCGTTGCGCCGCAATGCTTTTCTTTGGTGAAGATGTTTTTAAGCAGGGCAGTGTGCTTTCAGGCGGTGAAAGAGCACGTGTTGCATTGGCACAACTTTCTTTAATGGGCGCAAATACGTTGATTTTAGATGAACCTACCAACCACTTGGATATGGATTCAAGGGAAGTTTTAGAAGATGCTTTAGAAAGATATGATGGCACTTTAATTGCAGTTTCCCACGACAGATATTTTATTAACCGTATTGCCCAAACGTTGTGGATTGTTGAAAACGGTAAAATTACAGTGTTTAAAGGTAACTATGATGATTATCTTCAATCAATAAAAGAAGAAAACGCGCCTACGGTAATAAAAGAAATTAATAAAACGCAGGCGGCTAAGGAAAAGCAAAAAGAAAAGCAAACTAAAGAGCAGGAAAAACAAAAAAGGTTAAAGGTGCGTTCTTTAGAAAAAGAAATTCAACAAACCGAAGAAAATATACAAGCCGTTGAAGAAGTTTTTGCTGATGGCAAAATATATCAAAACCAGGAAGAACTTATTAAAACACAGGAACAATATAATTTATTAAAAGAAAAACTTGATAAACTAATGGAAGAATGGATGGAATTAAGCGAATGATCCAAAAGCTTACAGGTAACGAACTGAAACGTATTTTTAATGAAACAGGGTTTGGGTTTTCTAAATCTTTAGGGCAGAACTTTTTGTGGGATGAACGTATCCTTAATATGATTGCCGATGATGCGTTAGTTACAAAAGAAAATACTGTGCTTGAAATCGGCACAGGTGCAGGCACTTTAACACGTGTTCTTGCCCAAAAAGGAAAAAGAGTTGTTTCAGTTGAAGTTGATAAATCTCTTTTACCTGTTCACAAGCAAACGTTAGATGGTTTTGATAATATAAAAGTAATCAATGCAGATTTTTTAGCACTTGATATTAAAAAGTTCTATGAAGAAGAATTAGAAGAAGATTTTATCGTTTGCGCCAACCTGCCCTATTACATTACAACACCTATAATAATGTCACTTTTAGAAAGCGGTGTAAAGTTTAAAACCATAACCGTTTTAGTTCAAAAAGAAGTTGCGCAAAGAATGGCAGCAAAAGAAAACACCAAGGAATACGGCGCATTAACCTGTGCGGTGCAGTTTTACACAAAAGCAAGCCTTTGCTCAAAAATTCCTGCAAGTTGTTTCTATCCTGCACCCAAGGTTGATTCGCAAGTTATCCGCCTTGAAAGGTTAGAAAAACCCCTTGTTGAAGTTAAAAACGAAGAAATGTTCTTTAAAACAGTTAAAGCGGCATTTTCAATGCGCAGAAAAACTTTAGCCAATAATTTAATTGCTTCTTTTAATATTACAAGGGAAACTGCAGAAAATATAATCGCAGAATGCGGTTTTAGTAAAACTGTCCGTGGTGAAGCACTTTCAATTAAAAATCTTGCAATTGTTTCAGATAAATTATATAATATACTTAATTGATTTGGAGGGGTAAAAATGGCAGACGTAAAAGAATTAAAAGAAAAATTGTTTTTAGATACTAAAAACGGATTAAAAAAGGCAACTGAAGAACAGATTAAAGAAGCCTTTATGTTTTGTGAAGATTATAAAAAATTTCTTGATAATGCAAAAACCGAAAGGGAAGCAGTTGTTGAAGCAATCAAAATTGCAGAAAAAAACGGTTTTACCGAATATGAAAAAGGCAAAAAGTACGTTAAAGGCGATAGATACTATATCAATAACCGTAAAAAGAGTGCAGTTTTCGTTGTTGTTGGCGAAGAAAGCGTAGAAAACGGTGTTAAAATCGGCGCGGCGCATATTGATTCACCAAGGCTTGATCTTAAGCCTAATCCCCTTTATGAAGAAATTGACCTTGCTCTTTTTAAAACCCACTATTACGGTGGCGTAAGAAAGTATCAGTGGGCAACAATTCCCTTAGCGTTGCACGGAGTTTTTGTTAAAAAGAATGGTGAAACCATAAACGTTAAAATTGGTGAAGATCCAACTGATCCCGTATTTGTAATTAACGATCTTTTACCACATTTAGCATCTGAACAAAATAAGCGCACATTAAATGAAGGTATTAAAGGTGAAGAATTAAACGTTTTAGTTGGCAGTTACCCCTTTAAAAGTGATGAAGGCAGTGAACTTGTTAAATTAAATATTTTAAATATTCTTTATGAAAAATACGGTGTAACCGAAAACGATTTCCTTTCTGCCGAACTTGAAATTGTGCCCGCCTTTAAAGCGCAGGATGTTGGCTTTGATAGGGCGTTAATCGGTTCCTACGGCCACGATGATAGAGTTTGCGCATATCCATCCTTAATGGCTTTAATGGATATTAAGGTGCCTAAAAAAACTGCCCTTTGCGTTTTAGCAGATAAGGAAGAAATCGGTTCAGTTGGCAATACAGGCCTTAATTCACATTTCCTTTTACACGTTATCAGCGATATTGCAAGAATGCAAAACGTTGAACCCCAGGATGCATTAAGGCAATCAAAGTGCCTTTCTGCTGACGTTAATGCGGCAGTTGATCCAACTTTCCAGGATGTTTTTGAAAGAAACAACGCTTCCTTTGTTAATAACGGTGTAGTTCTTACAAAGTACACAGGCGCACGGGGTAAAAGCGGTTCAAACGATGCTTCTGCTGAATATGTGGCAGAGATTAGAAATATGCTTGATTCAGCCAATATCGTTTGGCAAACAGGTGAACTTGGTAAGGTAGATATCGGTGGTGGCGGAACTGTTGCCCAGTACGTTGCTTCTTTAGATATTGATACTGTTGATTTAGGTGTGCCTGTTCTTTCAATGCACGCGCCCTATGAAACCGTTTCTAAGTTAGACGTTTATATGACCTACTTAGCAATGCACGAATTTTTTAAATAATAAAAAAGCCAGCGGTTAATCCGCTGGTTTTTCGCTTTGTATTAAATTAAGAACTTTGTTTTTGCATTCTAAAATAAACTCTTTCCACTCTGTTTTATTTATAAACGGGTTAAAATCAGGGGAAAGGGTTTTTAATTTTTCCTCAGTTTTATTATTCCAGGTATGGTTGCCTAAAAAGATTTCAACAGGCTTTTCAATAACTTTATCAATGCCTTTAATAAAATCTGTTCGGCAGGAAACGGGAAGATTATACTTTTCCAAAAATTCCTTTTTCATTGTGTTTAAGCCAACGCCACCGTGCATACCTGCAAGGTAGGTTTTATTTTTATAGGTAGTGTTAAAAAAGAAACTCATTGTGCCTAGCGTATGCCCCGGGGTTAAAACACATTCAATTTTTGTGTTACCTAATTCAATAACATCACCATCATTTAATAAAACGTCAGGCTGAAAACTTTGGGTAAACTCAACACCTAATTCATTTGCCCAGGTTAAGTTTAAAGTTCCGTTTGCTAAAAGTTCATCTTCCTTTGCAATAAAGGTTTTAGCGCCTGTTAATTCTTTTAACGCTTTTGTTGCGCCAAGGTGGTCGTAGTGGCCGTGTGAATGAATAATGTATTTTATATCCATAGGGTTTAAACCCATTTTTTGCATATTAAAAAGCACTTGATACAAGGTTTCGGGATAGCCTGAATCAATCATGATTAAACCGTCATCAGTATCAATAACGTGGGAAGACCCACCTATTGAACCAACAAAGTAAAGGTTGTCTGCAATTTTAAAAGGCTCCATATAATCAAGCCAAGGGCGTGATAAATCCATAATTTTCTCCTTAATCTATGGTGGATAATTGTAAAATCAAAGAATGAAGTGCTGATTCAGTAAACTGTTTGCCTGTTTTTAAACCTTCATCGGTTTTATAGCAAAGTTCAACTGCATTATTTAATGCTTTTATTGAACGTTTTTGGCAAACACCTTCGTATTTTTTGTAAACGAAATCTCTAAGCTTTAAGGTAGAAAGTATTTCTTGTTTACTTTTCTTTTCTTCAAGCATACTTTTAATCATTAAAATCTGGCGATACTGTTTTGAAATTGCGCCTAAAATTAAAATGGGTTCTTCCTTTTCATTAAGCATATGGCTTAATAAGGTAAGTGCAGATTTTGAATCTTTCCTTAAAAGCGCATCGGTCATATTAAACACGTTATAGTCTGTTGAAGGCGTGATTATATTCAGTATATCTTCTTTATTTATAACGCCCTCTTTTTTATAAGCAGCAAGTTTTTCAAGCTCACAAATAAGGCTTTGGGGCGTTGCCTCGGCATATTCAATTAAAAATAAAAGTGCGCTTCTTTCAATGGTTAAATTGTACGCGCGTAAAGTTTTTTCAATCCAGGCCATCAGTTCAGAATCAGAAAGCGCATTAAACTCAACGTGTGCGCAATTCATTAAAGCGCCTGTGCACTTTTTTCTTTTATCGGGGCTTTTTGAAATAACAACCAAAACGGTGCTTTCTAAGGGTGCCTTAATGTATTCTAAAAAACAGTCTTCTTTATCAGGTTTTGCGGAAGAAGAAACAAACCCGCTTTCTTCTAAAATAACCATTCGTTTTTCGCTAAAAAACGGAAAGGTTTCGCAAGTTTCCACGATTTTTTGCCCATCTGCATCAGAAGGTAACACAGTAAGGTTTACCTCGCGCATATCTTCAGGCACAACAACGTTTATTAAACGTTTTAAGGCGCTTTTAAGCACAAAACTCTCTTCCCCCGTAAAGAAATATACCGGAGATAATTCGCCTGTTTTTAAGGTTTTAAAAAAGTCAGAATGATTCATTATGTCTCCTGAAAACAAAATAAGTGTATCCGTTTGATTTTATATCATAATATTTTCTGCAATTGTTATTTTCTACACCCTTTGAAACAACGGTTTTGCCGCGCACTAAAGGATCGCAAGTAATTGCCAAAGTGTATTTACGGTACAAACTGTTTTCACCAATAAAAACAGAAGATTCACCGTTAATAAACGTAAAACCTGAACCTGCAAAACTAATTACACCGTCTTTTGTTTGCAGGGGTTCGTTAAGTTTTCTTGCTTTTATTTTTATTGCCGGTTCGCTAAAATCAAGATCAGGGTGCAAATAAACCCTATTGATTTTAATGGATTCATCAAGATTATCTAATGCTTCAATATCATCTTCGTTTAATAAAAACAGATAATCAATGGCGGGCGCGTTTCTTTTTAAATAATTTTCAATACCCCTTAAACCAAAGATATAAACGCTTTTGCCTTCAATGTGCGCGCATAAGGTTTTATCTGATGGGGGCACGTAAACTCTTATGGTGTTTGTTGAATAAACGTTTCCAATAAGAACAAACAGAACGCAGATAATAAGTAAAACAGCAATAAGTTTACGTTTTTTAAATCTGAAAAATCTTGTTAAAAGAATAAATACTGCTAAAACAAATAAAGCAAACAAAACGTTAAACGCCTTAAAAGAAATTATAGGCAGTTTACTTAATCCTTTTAAAAGATACAACGCTGTATCAATAATAAAACAAGGTATTTTTATTAAAACTCCCAAAGGTTTAAACAAAAAGGAAAGTAATAAAAATATAAAACCAAGCATTAACCCTAAAGAAACTAACGGAACTATAATTAAGTTGGAAATAACGCTGAAAATCGGTAAAGAACCAAAATAATAAAGTTGCAGCGGTAAGGTAAAAACGGTTGCGCCTACCGTTATAAGTGCTGAATTAAATATAGCGTTTAATAGTTTATATTTTGTAAAAATCTGATATTTAATAAAAACGAAAATACCAAAACACGCTAAAAAGGATAGTTGAAACGAAACGTCAAACAAAATAAATGGATTACATACTAAAATAAGCAGTCCTGCTAAACTTAAAATGTTAACGCCATCGTAACGGGAACTGAAAACAAGCACGAACGAAAAGGCAAAAGCCATAATGCTTGCCCTTAAAACTGAAGGCGATAATCCTGTAAACAATGCATAAAGTACTAAAAATGCGCCAAGTAAAATAAGGGAAACAACTTCGCTTAAACGTAGTTTCTTCATAAAAAACGCAATAAAAGAAACAAGTATGCTTATATGCAAACCCGAAACCGCTAACAGATGGCTTGTGCCTGTAGAAGTAAAATCTGCAAGGATTTCATCGGGGATAAATCGGCGGTCTGCAGTAATTAACGAATATAATACTGCTGCGCTGTTGCTAGTAGAGGCACTAGTAAAAATACGTCTTCTGATTTCATTTCTTAAAATAGAAAACTGATAGTTTAAATCGGTACTGTTATCTAAAACGGATACTTTTTTAGTGTTAACAGAATAGAAAATACCTTCTATTTGGCTGTAAAGCCGCGGGCTTGTACTTCCGGGGTTAGCGTGTTTGGCGTAAGTAACAGGTAAAACATCACCGTAGCATTCAATAGTATTGCCTTCTGTTAAACCATATGGAAGACCATCACTTTCACAATAAACCAGTACTTTGTTGATTTTAATTTCTTCCGATGAAGAGACAGCGCAATCTTCAAGGGTAATCAAATAATCGTTATAATACGTAGTAAAACTTGTTGCTTTTCCTTTGATAGTTACATCGGTATAAGCAGAATTAGGCTCAAAAAAGAAACAGCCTGTGTAAAATAAACCTATCGCGCATATAAAACAAACTACACTTAACAAGCGAGTCTTTTTAATAAGAACAAAAATTATACCAATAAACAAAGGAATAAGCGCAAATAAAATATTAAAATCTGATACAATAGCCAAAAGTATCCCTGAAACAAAGGCAAGAAAACTAAAAAACAGATACCTTCTGTTCATCTATAAGGTGCTCAAAAAATTTGAAGATAAAGTAAGTAGCGGGCAGTCTGTTTTAATATGACCGCAAAAGGTTGAACGAAGTTTGCTATCTTCTAAAATCTGAGCCTTTGAAGTGCCTGTAAAAGTGCAGGCGGTGGTAATAAGGGAATAAATAATAGCGTATTCTTGTTGCTGTGTAAGATTCTTATTATAAAAATAGTCAAAATACGATGCGCTTAAATCAATAATAACCGTATCATCAGAAATGGAAACGTTATTAACGATATTTACGTCGCTTCTGAATTCGGGGGTAATATTTAAAACGTATTCGTTTAAAAAATCGGTAACGTTGCTTTTTGAAGGCATATTTAAAACAAGCATTTCGCTGTTGGTTAACCCTGACTGATCACTTTTAGGGGAAAAAACGAAAACGCTGCAACGAATGGAATTATAAGCATCGGTGCAAGGGGTATCAACAGAAGCTACAACGCTGTTTTGGGCATCTTTTACAGTTAAATTGATGTTTTTTAAATCAGGATAAAGAGTGTTAAGAGTACAAACAATAGCCTTTGTACCAAGCCAGGATTCAGAAAACTCCCAATCGTTAGGACAAATAAGTTCAACAAAAAGGGTGTTTTTATTAAATTTAGGCGCAGTTTTAACTAAAAAGCCTTCAGGAAAAATACCAACGCTTTTTGTTATCAATGAAGAAATAAGTGCTAAAGCATAGTTATCATCAAGAACATTAACAGTTACGGTTTTAGGCAGAAGATAGGTGTTTGTGGTGTCCTGATCAAACACAACGCCGTAAAAAGAAGTTTGCGTTGAAGCATTTGAACCGTAGTTTTGCGTTAATTGATTTATGCTGCCTGTATGTTTTGTTATAAGCATAATGGGGAGATCCGGGTTGCCGGGCGCAGTAAGTTGTGCGCCTTCAACGGTAATATTTACAAAAGAAACTTCGTTTAACGAACAAAAGGTGTTAACTAAAACAGATACGCAAGCAAAGAACTGCTCACTTTTCATTTTATTAAATTGCCAGGAAAGGTCAATATATAAAATGTCCGTCCTGAGCATAGTGCTTCTTACGGAAACACCGCTGGGGAAAGGCGAAACATAACCTTCTTCGGTGCCGGACAATAAAGCGTTCATAATGGCATCGTAAAAAGAGCCTTTATAAGTTAACTTTTGCGAAAAAGCAAAGAGTTTAGTATTATCTTCGTTGGGGTAATATAAAGTTACCCATTGGGGCTCGCTTTGGGGCATTACATAATCAGAATGGGTAAGGGATATCTTGCTTTTTATGTAAGGTTCTTCGCCGCAAGCACATAAAAATAAAACAAGAATTAAACATAGTAGGGCAACTATTTTTTTCATTTTGTTACCCCCAGGTGTTTTAATAAACTATCATAGTTTATAAGCCAGGCTCTACCCTCTGAAACAAGCTGAAGCGGTACGTTAGAAATCTCATAACCGGCGTTTTGACTTCGTATTTTAAAGGAAATCTGAACAAAAGCAGTTTTGCCATCATCAGAAATCGTATAATTATCTTCAACGGTAAACTCACTCATTTGAAGGTTAAGATAATTAAAATGTTGTGTCATTTCCTCTAAAACGGGAAGTTTGGTAGTTCCGTCAGTTAAATACAGATACAGTTTATCCCACTGAGTTTTTGAATAATAATCAAGGGCTTTTTTTGTAACGTTAGATGGCGTTAACAAAAGAGAAGTATCCCTTGAAAGAGGACCAAGGGGAGTAGAATCACCTTCGGATTTTTGTAATCCCACCTGATAAGAATCAGGGCGCAATTGGGCACCGTTTTGCTGAATATAAATCTGAACGTAACTATGATTACCCATTTCACAAACGGTGTTTACGATAGAATATATTGCAAGCTTGCGGTTAAGCCTTGTTTCTTCATCGTTTGCGCCTTTGGTTTCTTCATAAAAATCCTGGCTTAAAGTAACGTATAAATAGTTGCCATCGGATTTAACGCTTATCAGTTTTGTTTTACCTTTAAAAAAATAAGTAATATCGTTTCTTTCGCCTAAAGGTTTTGATAAAAGGGCGTTTAAGGCGTAAAATTCAGGTTGTTCGTGAGTAGTGGTTTCAACGGTTAAAGCGTAGCGGATAAGCATTGGCTCATTATAAAATCTAAAGTAAACGGGCATAACCGTTGATTGAGTAGAAACGTTTGAATCCTGAACAGGCGGAATAATATCACCGCTTGGTTGATTCATATAACTTGAAGTACAACCGCAAGCAAACAAAAGTATTAAAATTAAAAATACGGATAATGTTTTTTTCATACTATACTCCATTCTGATTAAGCGGTAAGGTTACGGTAAATGATGTGCCTTCGTTTACCGCGCTTTTAACTTCAATGGTGCCACCGTGCTGTTCAATTATTTGTTTAACGATTGAAAGACCTAAGCCGGTGCCGCCTGCCTGGCGGGATCTGCCTTTATCAACCCGATAAAAACGTTCAAAAATATGGCTAAGATCTTCACTTGTCATACCGATGCCTTGATCCTGCACGGTAATAATAGCGTTAGTAAGGCTTTGGGTAAGGTTAACCGAAACGGTGGTGTTTTCAGGGGAATATTTAATGGCGTTATCAATAAGGTTGGTAAATACTTGTTGTAATCTTAATTCATCGCCAAGTAAAACGGTGTCAACGTACTCATAAGAAACGGTTATATGTTTTTTTCTGGCAAGTGGGGCAAGGGTGCCTGTAATTTTTCTGATAAGCTTACTTAAATCAACGGTGTTAAGGCAAAGGGTATCGGCACCTTTATCCGTTTTAACAAGGGTTAAAAGATCGTTAATAACTAACGAAAGCCTGTCAACCTCATTATTTATATCACCCATAAATTCCTGATAAAGTTCCTTGGGTGCATCAGGCTGCTCAAGAAGAGTTTCAGAAAGAATCTTCATTGAAGCAAGGGGCGTTTTTAATTCGTGGGAAGCATCAGAAACAAACTGGTTACGGGAAGCATCTAAGTTTTCAAGTTTTTCACTCATCATATTAAATGCTTTTGCAAGTTCACCGAATTCAGCGATTTCATTTTCATCAACACGAACGGAAAAATCACCGCCACTCATTTTTGCAATAGCGCGGTTGAATTTACGAATGGAAAGTGTAATGTTATTACTTAAAAAGAACGTAATAGCCGAAACGATTAACGTAAAAACAAGGCTGAAAACTGCAAGCCATAAAGTAACTTCCGAAACGTTATCAACAATATCTTCAACAGGGGCAGAAAGCAATAAAACGCCTTTTTGTTCCCCTGCAGAAATAACTGCGTGGGTGTAATATCCAACCCAGATGGTGCCTTTGGATTTGTTTATATATTCGTTATCTTTTGTTATTGCACTTTCCAAAAGAGTTTGCTTGTGATAGCCAACAGAAGTATCCTGTTTGCCTTTTAATACTGCATCAAGTTCTTCAGAATAAGGAACCGTACCGTTTAAAGAAGAAAAACTATCTGCCTGCACACAACCTTCTTGGTCAATAAAAAGCATTCGCCCGTTGGATTTACGGGCGTAGTCAGAAAGAACCCCGTTAATAAAATCGGGGTCCATATCTTCCATATAGGGAAGCATGGCAGAAGCACAACTTTTTAAGGTATCCGTTTGCTCCTGATACCTTATGTTAAGAAAGTACTTTCCTAAATATGTAGTTACTGAAAGGGTAATAATGGCTAAAACTGCAACAACGATTAAAATATACGTTACGCCAAGCAGTATATTAAGCCCCGGTTTACTTTTGCGCAAAATAGTATCCTACTCCCCACTTAGTATAAACGTATTCAGGTGCGTTTTCGTTTTTTTCAATCTTCTGACGAAGGCGGCGGATATGCACGTCAACCGTGCGGATATCCCCTGAATAGTCTTTCCATATGTATTCAAGCAGATCTTCTCTGCGATAAACTTTGCCGGGATTGGTTACAAGCAATAAAAGAATATCAAATTCCTTTGCGGTTAATTCAATTTCATTACCTTTAATGGTAACAGTGCGCTTATCCTTATCCATAATAAGATCTTTAACCTTGATTTCTGCAGGATTTTTGCTTGCGATTTCGCTGCGCTTTAAAAGGTTTTTCATTCTTAATTTTAATTCGTTGGTGTTAAAAGGCTTTGTTAAATAATCATCAGCCCCTGTAACAAGACCTTCAATTTTATCTTCATCTGCGCTTTTTGCAGTAAGCATAATAATCGGAATCATTGATTCTTCGCGGATTTGTTGGCAAACTTCCGTGCCTGAAATACCCGGTAACATAACGTCAAGCAAAATAATATCAAATTTATTTTCACTAAATTTTATTAAGGCTTCTTCACCGGTGTATGCGCAATCGGTTTCATAACCATCAAGATCAAGATTAAATTTAAGACCCTTTACAATCAATGGCTCGTCATCAACAATTAAAACACGTTTTGCCATAAAACCCTCCAAATATTAAAATTTTGTAATATATTACAATTATATCACAATGCTGAAAATATTACAACACAAAAACAAAAAGAACTGCGTAAAAACGCAGTTCTATATTTTAAACTTCAATGGTAACAAAATGCTCATCGTTTGCAATAGTCTGGGCAAGAACTTTAGGTGGAATATCGTGGGTTGTTTTAAAGTGAACACGGTATTCAATTAAGCCTGAATCAAGACGTTTTAAGCGGCACTTCTGAATGGTAACGGTATAAGCGTTAAACACGTTACAAATAGTTTTTGCCGCATCATATGTAGCCTCACCAACTAAAACGGCTTCCCCTGTGAAAGAGGAATCATAGCCGGTAAGTACCTTGTGCAGTAAGAACTGCAAGGCAAGTAAAAGCGCAGTACCAAATAAAGCGATTAAGTAAAGGCCTGAACCAAATGCCATACCAATACCACAAGTTGCTAAAATGCCTGCGGCGGTGGTTAAGCCTTGTACGGAAGACTGATTCTGCCTAACGAAAATAACACCTGCACCTAAAAAGGGAATGCCGGTAACGATCTGTGCGGCAATACGTGAAGCATCTGCATTAAAGCCAAGTTTAAGCATATCAATAAAGCCGTACTTTGAAACAACCATCATTAACGCAGAAGCAAGCGCAATAATCATATGTGTTCTTACACCTGCGCCTTTTGAACGTCTTGAACGTTCATAACCAATCAAGCACCCGCACATTGCGGCAGCGATAATTCTTAAACAAAAGTTAAGCTGTGTAAACCAACTAAGGTTACCGAATATGCTTAAATCTAAATCTAACATTATATTCACCTTTCAAATTTTCTTTGTATAAATTTAATAATTTCAACAACAGGAATAATACTGAATGCAACCGCCATAGCAATTAAAAATTCAGTAACAGTTATTTCGGTAAATCCGAAAAGCACTGCAACGGGGTGCACAAATAAAACAACTACTGTAAGGATTAACGCAAAAAGCATTGAAAGCCACAAAGTTTTATTATGGGTTTTAAGGGTAAATACAGAAGCACGCCTTGAACGCATATTAAACGCGTGGAAAATTTCCGTCATAGAAAGTGCAACGAAAGCCATGGTCATTCCGTGTTGGGCGCCATCCATCTTTAATCCGATAAAGTATGAGATTAACGTAATTGCAGAAATGATAATACCCTGAACAAAAACGTCAATACCAAGCCCACCTGCAAAAACGCCTTCCGTTGCTTTTCTGGGCGCGCGGTTCATTACGTTTTGTTCCGCTTTTTCCATACCTAAAGCAACTGCAGGGAAGGTATCGGTAACAAGGTTAATCCATAAAAGATGAACAGGGCCAAGCACCTCAAAACCGATCAGCGTTGCGGTAAAGATAGTTAAAACTTCCGCAAGGTTAGCTGAAAGAAGGAATTGCATTGCTTTACGAATGTTATCGTAAATGCGTCTGCCTTCTTCAACTGCAGAAACGATTGTTGCAAAGTTATCATCAGCTAAAACCATATCGGCAACGTTTTTAGTAACGTCAGTTCCGGTAATACCCATACCAACGCCGATATCAGCCTTTTTTATGGATGGTGCATCGTTAACACCATCACCTGTCATAGCGGTAATATTGCCTTTATTGCGCCAAGCAGAAACTATACGAACCTTGTGTTCAGGCTGAACACGGGCATAAACGTGATATTTATTGATGTTTTCTAATAATTCTTCTTCGGGAATTGCATCAAGTTCCTTGCCTGTTAAAGCTTCAGTTGCATCTTTAATAATGCCAAGTTCTTTTGCAATAGCAACAGCTGTATCCTTATGGTCGCCTGTAATCATTACAGGGGTAATGCCTGCTTTTTCGCAAAGTTCAATTGCAGGCTTAACCTCTGGGCGAACAGGGTCAATCATACCAACAAGACCAATAAAAATAAGGTCTTGTTCTAATGCGTTGGGATCTGTTGTATCCGGGTTTTCTTTATAGAACTTCATAGCGCCTGCTAAAACTCTTAAAGCAGAATCAGCAAACTCTTTGTTTTTGTTTAAAATTTCAGCACGGTGCTCATCTGTAATCTTTACGATGTTGCCATCTATAAGAATTTCACTGCACTTTTGTAAAAGCTCATCAGGGGCACCTTTAACGTGTTGTATGAAATCCGTTTCCCTTTGGTGAACGGTGCTCATCATCTTGCGCATTGAATCAAAAGGTGCTTCACAAACACGAGGATACTTATTATCAAGCACACGTTTGTCTATTTTAAGCGAATAAGCGTAATTTACTAATGCAGCTTCCGTGGGTTCACCTTGCGCTAAGTTGGTTTCATCTAATGAAGCATCGTTACACATTGTTAATGAAGTAGCTAAAGTGTTTTCATCGCCTAAGGTGTAACTTTTAACAACGGTCATTTTGTTTTGCGTAAGGGTACCTGTTTTATCTGAACAGATAACCTGCGCACAACCTAAGGTTTCAACTGCAGTTAATTTACGGATAACTGCGTTGCGCTTTGACATGTTTGTAACGCCGATAGATAAAACGATTGTAACAACTGCCGCCAAACCTTCAGGGATAGCGGCAACCGCTAAGGAAACTGCAATCATAAAGGTTTCAATAAGTTCTTTAAAAACTTCACCTGCGCCAAAATCAATTCTTAAAAGATTGATAACAAAAACGATAACGCAGATACCTAAAACAAGAAAACTTAAGATTTTACTTAACTGTGCAAGTTTAATCTGCAAGGGTGTTTGACCATCTTCGGCTTGCTGAAGGGCGTTAGCGATCTTACCCATTTCTGTGTCCATTCCCGTTTGGGTAACAACACAAACTGCTCTACCGTAAACACAGGCAGAACCCATATACACCATATTCTTGCGATCGCCTAATGAAACGTCAGAAGTTAAAACGTCACTATGCTTTTCAACAGGAACGCTTTCACCTGTTAAGGCTGCTTCTTCAACCTTAAAGGAAGCGCTTTCTAAAATGCGCGCATCTGCAGGGATATCATCACCTGCTTCAATAACAATAATATCGCCAACAACAAGGTCTTCACTTTTAATATGCAAAAGCTTGCCATCACGGATAACCTTGCTTTGTGCGGCGGTCATAGCCTGCAATGCTTCAATTGCCTTTTCGGCTTTAGATTCCTGAAAAACACCTAAAACAGTGTTTATTAAAACAACTGCAAGGATAATAATTGCATCAGTAGGGAATTTGTTTTCAAAAAGCTCAGTCATAGCTGAAACGCCTGCTGCAATAATCAGAATTATTATCATTGGGTCCGCAAGTTGTTTGAAGAACTTTTTAATTAAGGAATCTTTTTTCTGTTCCTTAAGCTTGTTAGGGCCGTTCTTCTGTAATAAATCTTTTGCAGTAGCTTCAGTTAAGCCACTTTCTTTGTTGCTGTTAGTGTTTTTTAACACTTCTTCTTGTGAAAGTAGATATTCTTTCATTTTTTCTCCTTTTCTAACCAAACCATTATAATAGTTTGGTTTGGGGTAGGAATAATTAAAGACCCACCCGTATTTTTTTACGGATAAGTCTTATCGTTTTGCCAAATCAAAAAGGTTTGGTTAAGAAAGGCCAGCAGTAAAACTGCAGTGTTGTTGACCGTTTCCACGCTAAAATTAGCGCCGATTACTCCCTTACTTGTGGTAAATTATAACATATCAAAAAGCAAAAGTCAATATAGCAAATATATATTTACTTATATTATTATCAAAAATACATAAAAAATACCAAAAAAATTTGCAATAAAACAAGATCTGTGTTACAATATCCAAGGAAAAAAGGAGAGAAGAGCTTATGGCAACAAAAGCAGTTATTTTTGATCTTGACGGAACACTTTTAAACACGTTGGACGATTTATATATAAGCGTAAATTATGCGCTTGAACATTACAATTATCCCCTTCGCACTAAAGAAGAAGTTAAAAGCTTTATCGGTAACGGTATCAGGGATCTTATGACAAGATCCTGTCCCCAAAACGTTGATAATTTTGAAGAAGTTTTAGCCTTTTTTAAGGAACACTATTCCATTCACAGCCAGGATAACACAAGACCATATGATGATATAATTGAATTATTGGAAACTCTTAATAACAAAGGCATAAAATGTGCAATCGTTTCAAATAAGTTTGATGGCGCAGTACAGGAATTAAAGGAGAAATACTTTAAAGGTCTTTTTAGCGTTGCAGTAGGGGAAAGCCCTAATGTAAGAAAAAAACCTGCACCGGACAGCGTTTTTAAGGTAATGGAATTATTAAACGTAAATAAAGATGAAGTAGTTTTCGTAGGGGATGCAGATACGGATATTGAAACAAGCAAAAACGCTTGTATTAAATGCATCTCAGTTTTATGGGGCTTCAGAAGCAAAGAATTTTTACTTAGTAAAGGCGGCAAAATCTTTGTGAATTCGCCTTTAGAAATCTTAAATCATATTTAATAAAAAAGAAAAAACTCGCTAAAAAGCGAGTTTTATTTTTTTATAGTATCAATATAAGCGTTTATCAAAAGTGCGTCTTGTGAAAGCTGATTTTTTAAATCATCTAAACTTTCAAACTTTTTATCATCACGCACTTTCTTTAAAAACAGAATTTCAATTTCCTTATTATATAAATCCCCATCAAAACCTAAAATATGGGTTTCAACGGTTAAAGAATTATTTTCACCAACAGTTTCGTTAAAACCGATATTGGTCATACCTTTATAAAGTTTACCGTTACACTTTACAAAAGTGGCATAAACGGCGCACTCAGGAATCAGCTTATCATTTTGATATTCAATGTTTGCGGTAGGAAAGCCTATTCGGGTGCCGATTTTTTTACCTTTTATTACCTTGCCTTTTATTGAATAATATCTGTTTAAAAGTAGGTTCGCCTTTTCAATTTCACCTTTTTCTAAAAGCGAACGGATATTGCTTGAAGAAACGATAACACCATCGTTATTAACAGGTGGCACGGTTATTAAGGTAAAACCGTATTTTTTGCCTAAAAAGTTTAACGTCATAAGATTGCCTTGGGCATTTTTGCCAAACCGATGGTTAAAACCTGCTACCACAAATTCAGGCTTGAATTTTTCAACTAAAATTTTTATATATTCTTCAGCTGAAAGCCCTTTTACGTTTTGTGGTTCTTGAATAAAAACTTCATCAGCACCAAGTTCTTTTAAGATCTGTTCTTTTTCCTTTGCGTTTGTTAAAACTTTAGCCTTAGAAAAAGGCACAGAAAAAGCGCATACAACAACTTTTTTGCCTGTTTTTTTCGCTTCTTTTATTAACTGACGGTGGGCAATATGAACACCATCAAAAGTTCCAAGAACAAGAACACTCATCTGTTGCCTCCAAGCATACATTTAAAACGGTAAAAACCGTTATTTTCTTCACCGATTCCAAAGAAAACGTTATTGCAATAAATAATAACGTTGCCTTTTTCTTTTTTATCAGCAAAATCCGTTTTTACAGGGTTTCCGTTTAACAGTTTTTTCATCTGTGTTGGGTCAATATTAACTTTTGGCATAAAAGAAACTGCATTTTCGGTAGGAATTAAAAAGGAAAAATCCTCATTTTTAACCATTTCTTCAATTTCTTGGATTTTATAGGCGTTTTTAATATTAAGCCCTGCACATTCTTCCCTTAAAAGAGTTTCCATAAATGCGCCACAGCCTAATTTTTGCCCTAAATCGTGGCAGATAGTGCGGATATACGTGCCTTTTGAACAAGTTATCCTTAAAACGCATCTGTTATCTTTTAAAGGTTCAACCATTTCAATATTTTCAACAAAAACTTTACGTGGTTCAAGCTCCACCGTTTCGCCTTTTCTTGCTAAATCATAAAGCCTTTGTCCGTTAACGTGAATGGCGGAATACATAGGTGGAATCTGCATAATTTCCCCAATAAACCGGGGTAAAATATTTATAATATCTTCGTTTGTAATATTAACTTCTTTTTCTTCTAAAACTGTGCCGCTTGCATCCTGGGTATCGGTTGTTTTGCCAAAATAAACGCAAGTAACGTAGGTTTTTTTAAAGGCAGTCATATAATCAAAAAGGCGCGTTGCATTACCTACTAAAACAGGCAGAACTCCTGTTGCATCAGGATCTAACGTGCCACCGTGACCAATGCGCCTTTGATGAAGCACGCCTTTTAATTTATTAACAACGTCACCGCTTGTCCAAGAAGTTTCCTTATAAACGTTAATAACGCCTTCCATTAAAGCACCTCTTTAATTTTATCAAGCAAAATAGAAATAACTTCTTCTTTAGTGCCTTCTATGGTACAGCCTGCCGCCAATTTGTGTCCGCCACCGCCAAAGGCAGAACAGATATCACTAACGTTAAACTGTGGTGCGCAACGCATACTTACCTTATATCCGTTTGGTACCTGGCGAATAAAAAACGCAAACAGAACGTTTTCAATGCTTCGCGTCATTTCAATAACGCCTTCTGAATCAGAATTATCTGCATCAAATTCAAGATAATCAACGGTGTCAAGATAAGTGTAAGCAACCCTATCATCAAAAGCCATTTGTAAATGCTGTGATGCCCTGCCTTTTAATTTTACCTTTTTCAAAGTAGTGGTTTGGAATATAGTAGAAATTATATTATTGTGATCAATGTTTAATTTGTAAAGTTTGCTAACGTCCTCAACGTCTTTATGTGTAACACCTGCGTGGGAAAGCCTTCCTGTATCAGTCATCATACCAACAAAAAGAGCACGGGCAATACTATAATCAATTTCAACATTTAACTTTTTTATTAATTCCATTACGTTAAAGGCACAGGCATTTCTGTCTTTTACAACGTTAACGCAAGCGTATTTTGTGTTTGTAATATGATGGTCAATCTGCGCAGTCTTTTTAACGTTATTAAAAAGCTCCAAACAGTTGCCAAGCCTATCAGGCGAAGAAACATCAACAGCAATGGCACATTCAACCTTCTTAGGCTTTTCGTATTCTATAAGGCTGGCGATTTCAGGGATTTTCATATAATCAGAAGGAATCTTGCCCTCACAAACCCAGTACGCCTTTTTGTTTAACTTTTTAAGGGCATAAAGAAGTGCGGCGGCACTGCCCATAGTGTCGCCGTCAGGTGAAACGTGTGAAATAACAGCAAAATTATCATTGCTTTTAATAAATTCAACAAGTTGTTTCATTATTTTTCCTCGTTAATTTTGTTAAGTATCTCACTGATGTGAATACTGTAGGCAATAGAATCATCAGGAACAAAGGTGATTTCAGGCATTTTGCGCATTTTTACCATACCTGAAAGCTGCCTTTTTATAAAGCCCTTTGCTTTTTCTAAGCCAATAAAAGTATTTTCCTTTTCTTCATCAGAACCATAAACGGTAATATAAACTTTGCAATAGGAAAGGTCAGAAGAAAGATCAACCTTAACAATGCTTGCAAGGGTACTTACCCTTTGGTCATGAAGATCGTTTCTTATAATATCGGCAAGGGCTCGCTGAATTTCAAGCCCAAGCCTGTCAGAACGTTTGTATTGCATTAAAATCTCCTTATCTTGCAATTTCTTCCATTATGAAAGCCTCAATAACGTCTTTTTCCTTAATATCGTTGTAACCTACGATACCGATACCACATTCGTAACCGGTTGCAACTTCCTTAACGTCATCTTTAAATCTTCTTAAGGATTCAACTTCGCCTTCGTGAATAACAATGTTATCTCTTAAAAGCCTTAACTTGCTCTGGCGGGTAATCTTACCATCGGTAACGTAAGAACCTGCAACTGTACCATGTCCCGGAACCTTAAAGGTCTGGCGAACTTCTGCATGGCCAAGAATAACTTCTTTAAATTCAGGTGCAAGCATACCCTTCATAGCCTTTTCAACGTCTTCAATTGCATCGTAAATAATACGATATAAACGGATATCAACCTTTTCCTGTTCAGCCATTGTGCGTGCAGTAGCATCGGGGCGAACGTTAAAGCCGATAATAATAGCGTTAGAAGCCTGTGCCAAAGCAACGTCACTTGAAGTAATAGCACCAACGGCACCGTGGATAGCGGTTACTTTAACTTCTTCGTTAGTTAATTTTTCAAGCGCCTGCTTAACCGCTTCAACTGAACCCATAACGTCAGCCTTAATAATAAGGTTAAGCTGCTTTAATTCACCTTCCTGAATCTGTGCAAAAAGATCATCAAGTGAAGCTTTGGCTTTTGCCTTAGCCTGCTGAATCTTAATTTTATCTCTGCGTTCTTCAGCAACCTGGCGTGAAAGCCTATCATCTTCAGTTGCATAAAGCTGATCGCCTGTTTCAGGAACTTCGTTTAAACCTAAAACTTCAACAGGTGTTGAAGGTGGTGCAACAGTTAATTTTTCACCCTTATCGTTCATCATTGCACGAACACGGCCAAACACCGTACCTGCAACGATAGTATCCCCAACCTTTAAAGTACCGTTCTGAACTAAAACGGAAGCAACGGGACCGCGACCTTTATCAAGGCGGGCTTCTATAATTATACCTCTTGCCATAAGGTCAGGGTTAGCTTTGTAATCTTCAACTTCGGCAACAAGAAGAATGTTTTCTAAAAGATCATCAATACCTTCCTTTGTGTAGGCTGAAACGGGAACGATAATAGTATCTCCGCCCCAATCTTCAGGAACAATACCGTGTTGTGTAAGTTCAGTTTTAACTCTGTCAGGGTCAGCGGTGGGTTTATCCATTTTGTTAATTGCAACAATCATAGGAACCCCTGCCGCTTTAGCGTGGCTTATGGATTCAATAGTCTGGGGCATAACACCATCATCAGCGGCAACAACTAAGATTGCAATATCGGTTGATTGTGCACCACGGGCACGCATTGAAGTAAATGCTTCGTGGCCGGGGGTATCAATAAAGGTAATCTTTTTACCGTTTGCTTCAACCTGATAAGCACCGATGTGCTGGGTAATACCACCGGCTTCACCGGCAGTAACGTTAGCGTGGCGGATAGCATCTAATAACGAAGTTTTACCATGGTCAACGTGACCCATAATGGTAACAACAGGTGGGCGTGTAACGTAGCCTTCGCCATCTTTATCGCCTTCGTCTGTTACGTCAATTAAAGTATCTTCAAAGGTTTTTGTAAGCTTCTGCTCAAGCTCAATGCCATATTCTGAAGCAACCATAAACGCAGTTTCGTAATCAATATCCTGGTTAACTGTTGCCATAATACCCATCATAAATAATTTTTTAACGATATCAGCAGCAGGCTTACCTAACTTTTCAGAAAGATCTTTAATGCCGATAGTTTCAGTTGTCATAACGGCAGATTCAATAACGATAGGCGCAATTTCACGCTTAGGCTCTTTCTTTTCCTTCTTAGGCTTGCGAACGCGGAAATAATCTTCATCATCAGCGTTAAAGTTCTGCTGACGGCGTGCGTTTTCCTTTTTATTCTGCTTAGGCTGTTGTTCATTATCGTGATTTTTACGATAACTCTTTTTGTTGGGATCGTAATTGCTTACCCTTTCCTTTTCGCTGTTAGGTAAAACAGGGGGAGGGGTAAGGCGTGGCTTTTGCTGAGGCTTTCTGTCACCACCGCGATTATCAGCCTTATCATCGTTTTTATTAAAGTTATCCCTGTTTTTGTTAAATGGCTTTTCATTTCTCTGGTCTTTACGCCTGTCGGCCTGAGCATTCTGATAGCCTTGCTGATCAGGTTTCTTAAAGCCCTTGTTTTCAGGGGATTTCTTAAATTCCTGTTTTTCTTCTTTTTTAGGCGCAGCTTCCTTTTTAGCATTTGCTTCTTCGCTTGCTTTTATACGGGCAGCTTCTTCCTTCTCTTTCTTTATTTCTTCCGCCTCTTCTTTTGCACGTTGTTCTTCGTAAGCACGCCTTGCTTCTTCTTGTTCCTGTTTTTCTTTTAAAAGGCGTTCTTCTTCTGCTTTTTTGCGCAACGAAGCATCCTTATCGGCTAATGCTTTTTTCTGCGCCGAAAGGATTTCCTTAGCGTTTTTAATTTTTTCAAGCAATTCGCTGCTTGAAGCATGAATATCTGATGCTTTAGACATAATTTAACCCCCAATTATCAGGTTTATCTCTTTAATGATGGCTTCACAAAAGCCTTTGTCGGTAACAACTACCGTTTTATGTTCTTCCTTGCCTATGGCACAGCCAAGCTGATTTCCCGAAAACAGATATATGGGAACGTTTCTGAAATTCGCCATATCGGAAAAATGCTTTTGGGTGTTTGGGCTTGTATCGTTACTTAATAAAACTAACATTGCTTTATTGCTTTTTAAAGCGTTTTCACAATTGCCCTGGCCTGAAACAAGTTTTCCTGCCTTTTTTGCAAAGCCTAAATAGGAAAGGATACGGTCATTTTCGTTAATTTTAACCATTTATCTCCTTTGCGATCGCCATAAAAACGTCATCGCTGATATTAACCTCTAACGCCCGGGAAAGTGCTTTTGATTTAACACTTTTTTTAAAGCATTCCTCATTTTTACAAAGGTATGCACCGCGGCCGGAAACTTTTCCTGTTTTATCAACAACAATGTCGCCTGCAGGCGTTCTTACAATGCGTATAAGTTCGTTTTTAGGTTTTGCTTCGCGGCACCCGGAACACATACGCATAGGTATTTTTTTAGTCTTCAATATCTTCATCTCCGCCATCTAAAAATTCAGCTGCCTGAGATTCAGATTTAATATCAATGTTCCAGCCTGTTAAGTGGGCGCAAAGCATAGCGTTCTGGCCACGTTTGCCGATAGCAAGTGAAAGCTGATCATCAGGCACAACAGCGGTAGCCTTTTTCTTAGGCTCTAATGAATCAATACGAACTAAAAGAACCTTTGAAGGACTTAATGCGTTTGCAATATAGGTAACGGGATCTTCACTCCACTTAATAATATCAATTTTTTCACCGTTGATTTCGTTAACGATGTTAGCAACGCGTACACCTTTAGGGCCAACGCAGGCACCTAACGGATCAACGCTTGCATCTTCTGAATAAACGGCAATCTTTGTTCTTGAACCGGGATCACGTGAAACGGATTTAATAACAACAGTGCCGTTTGCAATTTCAGGAACTTCAAGTTCAAACAAACGTTTAATAAGGCCTGAATCAGTACGGGAAACCGTAACAGTTGCACCGTGCTGTGCCTTTTTAACCTGTGAAACGTAAACTTTGATACGTGCGCCGGGAACGTAACTTTCGTTTGCAATCTGATCCTTTGGCGGAAGTACGCCTTCTAAAGAACCAAGTGAAACGTAAACATAACCGTTTTCAACCCTTTGAACAACGGCAGTCATAAGTTCGCCCTCTTTATCTGAATATTCAGAAAGCATCTTGCCCTTTTCTGCTTCACGAAGGCGCTGGGTAATAACCTGCCTTGCAGTTGAAGCACCGATCTTGCCGTAGTTTTCAGGTGTATCTTCAACTTCAACAGTTTCATCAAGCTGAGCATTGGGGTTAATGGCCCTTGCATCTTCAAGTGAAATTTCTAAAAGATTATCGTAAACGTCTTCAACAACGGTTTTTACAACAAAGCATTTGATTTCGCCTGTTTCCCTGTTCATACGGGCGATGATTGTAGCAGAATCACTAAAATCACGCACTTTACGATATGCTGAAACCATTGCAAGTTCAACGGATTCAAACAACATTTCGGCATCAATGCCTTTTTCTTCTTCAAGTAATCTGATTGCATTTATAATTTCCGGATTCATAATTTCTCCATTCTGCCAAAATATTGGCAATATTAGTTTTTAAAAACCGATATACGGTCTAATAATATCAATGTTTGATTTTTCAAAAACAACGGATTCTTCATCAACCAAAACGGTAATGGAATCGCTATCAAATGATTTTAACAAGCCAACAAATTTTTTCTTTTTACCTGAAAGTGCTTTTTTAATTTTAACTTCAACTAAAACGCCTAAAAAGAAATCAAAATCAGCATCATTCTTTAACGGGCGATCGCCCCAGGTGCTTACGCAAAGGCAGTAGGGTTTGTTGCCTGTGGGGTTAGCGTTTTCAACGGCTTCATCAATAGCGCGTGAAACGGTTTCACAATCATCAATGTTTACGCCGTTCTTGTTACGGATATAAAAGTTTAAGCACATCTGTCCGTCTTCACGAACGTACTCAACGTCAGCCATTTCAAAGCCTAAATTTTCAATAATTTCTTTTGCAGCATTACCTGCAATTAAACAAACGTCAGCCATAAAAAACCTGCTTTCAAAAAGTAAGAGTGGGATATGCGCCCACTCTTTCCACGAAGTATTACAATGGTATAATACCATATATGTAAATAAAATGCAAACATTATTTTTGCAAATTTTGTAATTTTATCGGTGAGTATTGACATTGCGCTTAAAAATAATATATAATACACAAGAGAATTTATTAAACCCAAAGGGGCAAATATGAAAAAAATAGTATCTTCTTTAATTGTAACTTTTATAATTTTTACAATGGTTTTATCTTCGTTTAGCATGGTAACCTTTGCGGCTAAAAAACCTTTTACAATTTCAGGTGCCCTTGGCAACGATATGGTTTTTCAAAGGGAAGCAGAAGTTAACATCTGGGGTTTCAGTAATAAAAAAGGTGAAAAAATCACAGTTTCATTTAAAGGTAACACAGTAGAAGGCGCTGTTGATGATAACGGTGAATGGTGTGTTCAACTTCCAAAGATGGAAGCAGATACCAAAGAAAATACTTTAACCGTTACAATGGGTGATTATAAAGAAGAATTAACAGGGATTCTTGTTGGTGACGTTTATATTGTAAACGGACAATCAAATGCTGCAAAAAAATTAAAGGATTGCGGTAGCGAATATCCTAAAAAAGAGATTGAACAGATGATTACCGATGCAAACGATCTTATCAGATTTTATCAGCAGGATAAAGATGATGCGATCCAAGAAGGTGGCATTTATATGGAATCACCACAAAAGGACGTTGTGCCCGGCACTAAGTGGGAAAAAGAAGATTATCAATCAGCAAGGGGCTTTTCGGCAATAGGATTCTTCTTTGCACATAAGATTGTTACAGATACAGGCGTGCCTGTTGGTGTAATAAACGTTTCTTGTGGAGGTTCACCTGTTAGCGAACTTATGAGTAAGGAAGCAGGAGAGAAATCAGGCTATCAGAAATCAAGTAAAACAGTTCCCGCATCTGGCATTTTCAATGCTTTAATGAGTCCTTTTATCAATACACAAATTAAAGGTATGCTCTATTATCAGGGCGAAAGCGAAAACTACCTTGCACAAACTGATTATGGTAAGTACAACGAATACGTAAATGTTTACGTTGAAGATCTTAGGGAAAAAATGAATCAGGATTTCCCATTTTATTACGTTCAACTTTCTTCACACACTTTAGAAGATTGGGCAGGTACAGGGGAACAACGTGCAGTTCAGTTTGATGGATTAAGCGTAATTAAAAATTCAGGCATGGTTGTTTCAATGGATCAGGGATTCCGTGAATACGATCAGGATTGGGCACACCCTAATTATAAAAAGCCTGTAGGTGAACGCCTTGCAAATCTTGCGTTAGCACGCCTTTATAACATTGGTGATGAAAACTATGTTGGTTCACCAATGCCACTGTTTGCATACAAAACTGATGAAGGTGTTGTTATTAAATTTAAAAACATAGGTGATGGGTTACAAGTAATCGGCGATCACGAAGATCTTTCAGGATTCAGGTTGAATAACGGACAGAAAGCCAAAGTAGAAATAATCAGCAAAGATGAAGTGCTGATTAAAACAGGCGGTATCGTTAATCAATTAAGTTATGGCACAGAACTGTTAGCATATGTAAATTATCATGAAGGTGGCGGAGATCTTAAATACGTTGCCAATTTAGGTAACAGTAACGAAGTTCCTGCAGTAGCATTTAAGATAACTAAAATATATAATTCGTTGGAAGAAGCAACTGCAACCCCAACACCTGAATTAACCCCAACGCCTGAATTAACTGCACAGGTAGGCGGTGCAGATAACCCACAAAATGTTGAAATCAATATTGAAATTAGTGATTATATCGTATATTTTGTTGGTGGCGGTGTAGCACTTTTAGTTGCTATCGCAGTAGTTGTGATAATTGTTGTAAAAAATAAATCCAACAAGAAAAACAAATAAAAATATATTGCCCCAAAAGTTTGGGGCAATTTTTTAAAGGAAAATTAATGAAACAAAAAAATTCAACGGCAAAAACAATATTAAAACTTGCCTGGCCAACAATGCTTGAACAGCTGATGCAAACCATAGTTCAATATATAGATATTATTATGGTTGGTAGCCTTGGTACAATGGCAACTGCGGCGGTAGGGGCCACAACCACAGTAAACTGGCTTGTGTTTTCTACCGTTTCGGCAATAAGTATAGGCTTTTTATCTTATATAGCTAAAGCACTCGGTGCAAAGGATCAAAAAAAGGCGCAAAAAGCAAGCGCGCAAGCAGTATTTATTACTCTTGTTACAGGTGTTGTTTTTACTTGTTTAACATTAGGGTTAAGTAGTTTTGTACCCATTTGGATGCAGGTAGAAGAATCAATACAACAAATAAGCGCCAGATACTTTTTTATACTTTATACGCCTATGCTTTTTAGATGCGCAACCACAATTTTTTCAACAGTTTTGCGTGCAGCAGGGGATACTAAAACTCCTATGAAAATAGGCGTTGCAGTAAACTTAATTAACGTTGTGCTTAACTTCTTATTTATTTATAATACCCGCCCGGTTGCAGTCTTTAATAAAAAAATAACCGTTTTCGGTTTGGGCTTAGGTGTTGAAGGCGCCGCCCTTGCAAGTGCCATAGCATTTTTTGTTGGCGGTATTTTAACAACAATCGCGTTATATAAACATCCTGTTGTTTCGCCTAAAAACGAAACAGTTTTACCCGATAAACAAATTTTAGTTCCTTGCTTAAAAGTGGCTTTCCCTAATATGCTTCAAAGGTTTGCAACATCCTTTGGCTACGTTATCTTTGCATCAATGATAAATTCTTTAGGCGAAGTTTCTACTGCAGCACACACCGTAGCAAATACCGTTGAATCGCTTTTTTATATTCCCGGCTACGGTATGCAGGCAGCTGCGGCAACGCTATCAGGTAATTCTGTTGGCGAAAATAATTATAAAAAACTAAAAAAGATCGCAGGTCAATTTACGGTTATTGAAATCCTTTTAATGTTTGTTTCAGGGATATTATTATTTATAACTGCACCTTTTATAGTAAGTTTGTTTACAAAAGATGAAGCAGTTAAACTTTTAGGTGTAACCGTTTTAAGAATGGTTGCCGTTAGCGAACCTTTCTTTGGTGTTGCAATTATTATTGAGGGTATTCTTCAAGGTATGGGCAAAACAATGGAACCCTTTATCTATAATGTTCTTGGTATGTGGGGTATTCGCATTGTAGGTACGTTTATCTGCACGCAGATTTTTTCTTTAGGCCTTGTTTCAGCCTGGGGCTGTATGATAGCCCACAACCTGTTTTTATGCTTAATGTTTTTTGTGTTTAGCAGGGGAAAGATAATGAAAGAAAAAGCGGAGTGAATTTCACTCCGCTTTTAATTATCTGTTGAACTTTAAATTATTTTTTCATTTTATAGCCGATGTTCTTTTCGCCCGGGGTAAAACAAATGTTACAAATACTTGCAACTGTAGGATAGATACCACAGGTAAGTCCTGTAAGCCAGAAGTATGCACCTGTACGGCATTTGTAGCCTTCAGGGCGAAGGTTAGAATGGTTGATAATTACGCTACCAATCCAACCAAACATAAATGTAAGTAAGAAGCGAACGATATTTTTGCTCATAAAAAATCCTCCTTAGTAATTTGACAATAATACTTTTATATCATTATCTAACAAAATTCTACAACATCCCACTAAAAATGTCAAGATTTATATAAAAATAGGGGGAATAGTTCGTAGAATCGAGGAATATGGTATAATAGGACAAAAGTCGAGAAAACCGCATAAACACTAGGGTTTTCGCTGATTTGCCCCATTGAACGCATTGGTGTCAAAACAGGGTTTTTGGGCGGTTTTAGAAAGGAGCAGAACACATTCTAATATGCGTCACAAATACATACTCTGAGCAGCCAAAATTAAATATTCAAACTGTCACAAATAAAGTCGGATGAGATTATATCTTATCCGGCTTTCGCTTGTTTTTCTGATAAATTTATTTATAAAACAAATTAACCAAATTCCGTTAATATATATTGCAATTATCGATTAATGGTGCTATAATATATTTTACGCATGATATTTTCATAAAATGAAGAAAGGTAGGGATTTGTTTTGGATGGCATTACACAACTTATCAAATCAGAAA
>JAZSPY010000053.1:0-8933 GCA_045537705.1 Clostridia bacterium | reverse complement strand
ATATTCCTAAATATATTGAATCTTTAAAACAAGTTGTTTCACAGTTATATATAAAATTTCCACTATTAAAAGGTGTATTTAGTAATATAAAGATAAATGAAGAAATTTCACAAAAGGCATTAAATTTATTAAACGGATTCGCACCCGGAATGTTTATTACCTACATTTCAACCTATTTGTTAGTGCCGGTTGTAATGTTTTATATGATTCGTGATCGGGAAAAACTTAAAAAGGTTAGTTTGTTTTTGTTGCCTTCTAAAATGCGATCAACACTTCTTTTTACCTTTAGGGAAATTAACCGTCAACTAAGGGATTACGTGTTTGGTGAATTTATTGTTATTTTGATAGTAAGCGGTTTAATGTCAATTGCACTATTGATGTTTAATTACGATTACTGGCTTGTTTTAGGCATTATTATGGGCGTTTTCAACGTGATACCATACGTTGGCCCTGTCTTTGGAAGCGTTCCTATAATTTTAATTGCCGCAACGCAGGGCTTTGATAGAATTATTCTTGCACTTGTATTGATTATTGTGGTGCAACAGATTGATAACATTATTGTTCAACCGCGTGTTATATCAGATAGTGTCAAAATTCATCCGGTAGCAGTTTTATTGTGTGTTCTTGCAGGTGGAAGCATTGGTAGTTTCTTTGGTATGTTGTTAGCTATTCCTGTTTATATCATACTACGTATTCTTTTTAAAGAGTTTTACAGGCATTTCAGCGAAAGAAAACAAAAAATCCCCGAATTTATTAAATTATAGTATTGATAATTTTTTTAAAATATTATATAATACAGGTATAATCACATAAACGGAGGATTGTTTTATGGCAAATATAAACGATACAATGAAGTATTCCCGTTGCGAAGATAATACTGAAATCAAAGATATTTTACTTCAGGTTTATTCCGCATTACAGGAAAAAGGCTATGATCCTGTAAATCAGATTGTTGGATATATTCTTTCTGGTGACCCAACTTATATAACAGGCTACAATAATGCCCGTAATCTTATTCGCAGGGTTGAAAGAGATGAGCTTTTAGAAGAATTAGTTAAGTGTTATATTGAGAATTGCTGATGGTATATCTTGGTCTTGATATTGGTGATAGAAGAATAGGTATTTCCTTAAGCACAAGCGGAATTTTTGCAAGTGGTGTTGAAACCTATCAACGCGTTAGTTTAAAAAATGATTGTCAACACATTATGGATTTGGTAAAAAAATATAGTGTTGATATTATTGTTGCAGGGCTTCCTAAACACCTTAGCGGTGATGAGCACGAACAAGCCCAAAAGAACGAAGTTTTATGTTCTGCTTTAAGGGAAGAAGGCTGCAAAATTGAATATTTTGATGAAAGGCTTACTTCTGCAGCTGCAGAAAAAGCTATGTTAGAAGCAGACCTTTCACGAAAAAAACGCAAGGAAAATATTGATAAACTTGCGGCAGTTATTATTTTACAGGATTACCTTGACAGTAAGGGTGGAGGATTTAAGTTATGAGTGAAAACAATGAAAACGTGGTAGTTACGCTTGTTGATGAAAATGATGAAAGCTTTGATGCTGAACTTCTTGACAGCATAATGTACGATGGGCATATCTATAACTTTTTTATTCCAGTTGAAGAAAAAGATAAAGAAGAGCCCCTTGTTATTATCTTAGAATACGTTGAAGAAGGCGATGATATTGTGCTTCTTCCTGTTGAAAACGAAGTGCTTTTAGATGAAATTTGGCAAGCATATGAGGAAGAATTAGAAGAAGAATAAAAATTTTGAAAAATTTAATAAAAAATAAAGGTTTTTTCAGTCTTTTGCAGTATTATTTATTTATGCAAAAGACTTTTTTTGTTGAAAGGAATATTATGAGAAAAGATATTGAACTTTTTGAACAGAGTTATCTTTCGCCTTTTGCCCAAAAAGCAAGTGAATCAAAGGGCAGAGAGGTTTTTGAAGAAGAGTGCGATCTTCGTACTGCATTTCAAAGGGATAGAGATAGGATCATATACTGTAAATCTTTCAGGCGCTTAAAACATAAAACACAGGTTTTTCTTTCTCCTGAAGGCGATCACTATCGTACAAGGCTTACGCATACCCTTGAAGTTAGCCAGATTGCCCGAACAATTGCAAGAAGTTTAAGGCTTAATGAAGATCTTACCGAAGCAATTGCAATGGGCCACGATTTAGGGCACACACCCTTTGGCCACGCAGGTGAACGGGTTTTAAACAGGCTTTCTTCTACAGGATTTAAACATAATATTCAAAGCAGACGTGTTGTTGAAAAACTTGAAAACGGAATAGGCCTTAATTTAACCAAAGAAGTTCGTGATGGCATTGAAAATCATACAAGCAGATCTAAACCTTCAACTTTAGAAGGTAAGGTAGTTTCATATGCTGATAGAATAGCGTACATAAACCACGATATTGATGATGCCTGCCGTGCAGGAATTATTACAGAAGCAGATTTGCCTTTCAGAACAAATATGATGCTTGGCACAGATAATTCATCAAGAATTGACACCCTTGTAAAAGATATTATTACAAATAGTATTGGTAAAAACGATATAACAATGTCTCCTGAAATTTATGAAGTTATGAATGAATTAAGGGACTATATGTTTGAAAATATTTATTCTATACAATCCTCAGCAAAAGGCGAAGAAATAAAGGCTGAAGGAGTTATTGAAAACCTTTTTAACGCCTATATGAATGATGATAACATTTTACCTGCAACTGTTAAATCAGCTATAAAACTTTATGGCAAGGAACAAGCGGTATGCGATTATATTGCAGGTATGTCAGATGGCTATGCATTAAAAGAATATGAACGTTTGTTTGTTCCACGTTCATGGCAAAAAAATTAAAAGGAGGATATTATGGCAAGAATACCTGAGCATTTTATTGATGCTGTAATTGATAAGGTAGATATTGTTGACGTAATTTCCGAATACGTATCTTTACAAAAAAAAGGTAGCAAATACGTTGGGCTTTGTCCTTTTCATAATGAAAAAACTGCATCATTTACCGTTGATGGCGATAAACAATTGTTTTATTGTTTTGGTTGTCACGTTGGTGGCAATGTAGTAGGATTTTTAGAAAAAAAGGAAAACCTTACATATATTGAAACTATTGAAGAACTTGCAAAACGTGTTAATATGCCAATGCCTGAACTTGAAGGCAAAAGTTATACACCCGGTTATTCAAACGAAACAAAAAAGGCTATTTACGAAGCCAATAAAGAGGCGGCAAGATTTTATTTCAACACTTTGTTTGAGCCTGATGGTGCAGAAGGACTAGAATACTTCCTAAGCCGTGGTTTAACTGAAAATATAATTAAAAGATTTGGTTTAGGATATGCGCCAAACAGCCGCGATGCACTGGTTAAGCATCTGATAAATAAAGGTTATGATGAAGAAACAATTGTTCTTGCAGGTTTAGCGCAAAGAAACGAATACGGCATCAGGGATAATTTCAGAACTCGTGTAATGTTTCCCATTATTGCCCCAAGTGGTGAAATACTTGGCTTTGGCGGGCGCGTTCTTGATAAATCATTACCCAAGTATTTAAATACTGGTGATACTCCTGTTTTTAATAAGCGCAAAAACTTGTATGCACTTAATATTTTAAAGAAAAATAATAGGGGAAGGGCGATTATCGGCGAAGGCTATATGGACGTTATCGCACTTAATATGGCAGGCTTTGATTATGGTGTTGCTTCCCTTGGTACAGCAGTTACGCCTGAACAGGTTCGTCTTTTAAAACGTTATACAAATGATATTTATATTTGTTATGATGGCGATAAGGCGGGCATCAGCGCAACCCATAAAGTTATTGATTTGATGAAAGAAGCAGGTTTAAAACCCAAAATCATTGCTTTACCATTAGGTGTTGACCCCGATGAATTTATAAAAGAGCACGGAGCTCAAGCGTTCGGCGATAAAATGAAAACCGCAAGGACAAGCATTGAATATTTGATGGATGAAATTAAAGAAGAATGCGATATGTCCACAGAAGAAGGTAAAGTTCAATTTGCACAAAAAGCAACCGCAACAGTTGAAAAATATGCTTTTGACAGTATTGAAACTGAAATGTATCTTCGCAGAATCAGTCAGATAAGCGGGTTTTCATTAGATTCTCTGTATAGCTCTTTTGATAAAAAAGCAAACGGAACAAAAATTAAAAAGGATGAAGTTGCTTATGGAATATTAAATAAGTTTGATTCCGTTACGGAAAGGGCACTGATTTCTGTTTTAGTAGAGCATCCTGATTTAATAAAAAATATTAAAGATGAAATGAAACTTGAATATTTTTCAAATGCTTCTTATAAAAAGATATATCAGTATCTTTTAGAAAACAGTGAAAAAACGGATATTTCATCGTTAATGCGAAAGTTTGAAGGTGATGAAGAATGTATCAATGCACTTTCAGCAGTAGGTATTGAAAATACCGTGTTTGGCGATGCGAAAGCATATCTTGAAGATTGTTTTCTTAAAATGGTGGTTGATTACCATAATAAGAAAAGGGAAGAATATACTAAAAAACTTTCTGAACCTTATTCGGCAGAAGAAAAAATCGTTTTTGCATCAGAAATAGCCAAAATAGATATGGAAATTAAAAAATTACGCAGTAAATTTTAGGAGGAATAGAATATGAGTGAAAATGCAGTTGAATTTAACGATCAGCTTATAGAAAAGATGGTTGAAATTCAAAAAAAGGTAAAAGAAGGCACAGTTAAAAAGCATCTTACATATACCGAGGTTATTGATTTGCTTGACGGTATTGAATATGACGTTGACCATATTGAAAAAATATTTGATATGTTTGAAGGCATGGGTGTAAAAATCAAAAGTGATGCCGAAACAACAGAAGATATTATGGAAACGTTACCTGAAGAAGACACCCATATGATTGTTTTAAACGATAGCGTTAGCGTTGACGACCCTGTTAGAATGTATCTTAAGGAAATGGGTAAAGTGCCGCTTTTATCAGCAGATGAAGAAATTGAAATTGCACGTAGGGTTGAAAACGGTGATGAAAAAGCAAGGGAAAAACTTGCTGAAGCAAACCTTCGCCTTGTTGTAAGTATTGCAAAAAGATACGTTGGCAGGGGTATGCTTTTTCTTGATCTTATTCAGGAAGGTAATTTAGGCTTAATTAAAGCAGTTGAAAAATTTGATTACACTAAAGGATATAAATTTTCAACCTATGCTACCTGGTGGATAAGACAGGCTATTACTCGTGCAATAGCGGATCAAGCTCGTACTATTCGTATTCCTGTTCATATGGTAGAAACCATTCATAAACTTTCAAGGGTTAAACGCCAACTTGTACAAGCTTTAGGCAGAGATCCTCAGGTTGAAGAAATTGCAGAAGCAATGGAAGTTTCGGTTGAAAGAGTTCGTGAAATTATCAAAATTGCCCAGGATCCAGTTTCTTTGGAAACACCTATCGGTGAAGAAGAAGATAGCCTTTTAGGTGATTTTATTCCTGATGATGATATTCCATTACCATCTGATGCTGCGGCAGCAACGCTTTTAAAAGAACAACTTATGCAGGTTTTAAGCACTCTTACACCAAGAGAAGAAAAAGTTTTACGCCTTCGTTACGGTATTGATGATGGCAGGCAAAGAACGTTGGAAGAAGTAGGTAAGGAATTTAACGTTACAAGAGAACGTATTCGTCAGATTGAAGCCAAGGCTTTAAGAAAACTTCGCCATCCAAGCAGAAGTAAAAAGTTAAGGGATTACCTTGAATAATTCGTTAACACCAAGAATGCAGGCGATAGCATCATTGCTTGGTGAAAATAATATTGTTGCAGATATTGGTTGTGATCACGGTAAATTAAGCGCTTATATAATAAAAAATAAGGTTGCAAAAAAGGTGTTTGCTACTGATATTTCAAAGGATTCTTTGGAAAAAGCCAAAAAACTTACAGAAAAAGAAAAACTTGAAAATATTAGCTTTTTTCTTGGCGATGGATTTTCCTGTTTAAAAGAAAAGCCTGATGCTGCCGTTATTGCAGGTATGGGTGGACAAGTTATTGCCGATATTATTGATCACGATTTTGCAAAAACAAAACTTGTGCTACAGCCAATGAAAGATTCAGATATACTTTTTAAGAAGCTTTATTCACTTGGCTTTAAAATTGAAAAGGAAGTTATCGTTCGTGAAGGTGGCAGGTTTTATGAAGTGATTCTTGCAATCCCCGGATCAGAAGAACCTTTTGATTTTGCACTTCCACCGATCAATAAACTTATAAAAAATGAAGATGCTTTACTGTTTTTAGAACATAAAAAAACTGTTTTGGAAAAAGCGTTAAATGAAAGCAAAAAAGCCACAAGAGATGAAGGTAAAATAAGGCTTAATCAACTAACTGATAAAATTAAAATGATAGATGAGGTTATTAAAAATGCCTACTGTAAATGATATTATTATTGAAATTGAAAAGATTGCTAAACCCCAATATGCTTATGATTGGGATAATTGCGGTCTTTGTGTGGGTAACAAAAATAACAGAGTTTCCAAAGTGCTTATTTCCCTTGATGTTACAAAAGAAGTCGTTCAAGAAGCCATTGAAACAGGTTGTCAAATGATTATATCGCATCATCCTTTAATTTTTAAACCTGTTTTAAATTGTGTTGAAGATGGCTACGTAGGTGAAATAATTTCACTTTTATATAAAAACGATATTGCACTTTATTCAGCGCATACAAGCCTTGATATTGCAAATCAAGGTGTAAATGATGCGCTTTGCCAAAAACTAATACTAAAAAACGTATCGTTGCTTGGTCCTTTTTCAGTTAATGATGAAACCGTTGCCTGTGGAAGAATCGGTGAATTAAATAATAAGTTAAATAAACAGCAACTTATTGATTTTGTAAAAGATAAAACAGGTGCACAAAATATTAACTATTATCTTGAAGATAAACAGTATCAAAAAATAGCACTTTCAACAGGCGCAGGTGAAGACCTTGCTTTTGAAAATAAGGATGCTGACGTTTTTATTACAGGCGAAATTAAATATCACACAGCGTTAGAATTAAAACGTCAAAATATTTCCTTTATTTCAGCAGGGCACTATTATACAGAAATACACTTTGTTGAAACCCTTAAGGCTTGTTTACAAAAACAGGCAGATATGTTACAATATAACGTAACGTTTATAGATTCAAAAACTAACACTAATCCGTTTGAGAATTAGGAGGTTAAAATAAATGATTGAACAGATTAAAAAGTTGCTTGAGTTTCAGGAGGCTGATTTTGCAGTAGATGCTGCTGAAAAACAAGTAAAATCAAGCAAAGAACGTAAAACTGCAAACGCTATGAAACAAAGATATGAAATAGCAGTTGAAGAACGTAAAAAACTTATTGGTGCCCGTGATTTAGCCGAAAAGGAAATGGAAGCTATTTCACAGGAAATTGAAAAGCTTACTGCATTAAGCCAGACGGACAGAACAAAAGATATGCCCGAAGATTCAGAAGCTATTAAAAAGCTTATTGGTGAAATTGATAAGCTGATGGGCTCATTTAAAAAACTTGAAGAAAAAATAACAAAACTTGATGCACAAGTAATTGAAAACGAAAAGAAGATTAACGAATATGCTTTAATAGCAAATAAAGCTAAAGAAGAATTTAACGTAAATAAAGCAGGCTATGAAAAACTTTTGCAGGAAGCAAGGCCTGAGATTGATAGGTTAAAGCAAGTAAGGGATGAAAAGGCAAAAGAAGTTGATAAAGCCCTTTTAGATAAATATCAAAAGTTAAAGCAAAACAAAATTGTGCCTACAGCACCGCTTACAAACAGTAGATGTGGCGGGTGCCATATGGAAATGCCGTCCTTTACAGTTTCAAATGCAGTTAAAAATGGCTATTGCGAATGTGAAAACTGTGGCAGGATAACTTATATTGAATAAAATTTTTTGAGTAAGCTGGATGACTGCGGTGAAAATACGAGGAAAGTCCGAGCTTCACAGAGCAGGATGCCGGATAACGTCCGGTGAAGGCGACTTCAAGGAAAGTGCAACAGAGATATACCGCCTATGGCTTTGTCTTAGGACATTGAGTATGCTTTATGCATCGCCTGTAGGTAAGGGTGGAAAGGCGAGGTAAGAGCTCACCGAATGCTATGGCAACTTAGCATTCCTGTAAACCCCATCCGAAGCAAGATTGATAGTGGAGCATTAACGGTTGCTCGCCGGCTCCCATGTAATCGCTTAAGCTTTTTGGTAACAAAAAGAATAGATAGATAGTCATCTTTAACAGAACTCGGCTTATAGGCTTGCTCAATAATTTAAAAAAAAGAGAGAATGAAAATTCTCTCTTTTATTCTTTTTGGCATAACTTGTACATATCATTATTTTGTAATGGAGGAAATAAAAAATTGAACAAGTTAAAAAACATATTGCCAAATTATATAGTAAATGCAATAAATAGCCTTAATAAATACGAGTTTGAAAATCTTACCGAAATCAGATTGCGCGTCAATAAGCCGGTGTATTTTATTATTGCTTCCATTGAATATGGTGTAAATGAACAAGGCATTTCAAAATATGATGGGATAATATTTACTTCTTCTGATGCAAAGGAAACCTGGCGTAAATTGTGCCAGGGGGCACCGTATTCATTTGTTCAGGAACAAAGGGAAGGCTATATAACCATTGAAGGCAACAGGGTAGGGTTTTGCGGTTCTTATGCAGTAAGTGAAGATAATATTAAACATATTGAACAAATCTCATCCTTTTGCATTCGGATTAAACATCAGGTAACAGGATGTGCAAATAAAATCTTCAGATTCTTATTTGATAGTAATGATTTTGAAAACACGCTTTTTATTGCACCCCCGGGTGCAGGCAAAACAACGATGTTAAGAGATATATCACGATTATTATCAATGGAAGGTTATAACGTATGTATCGCAGATGAAAGAAATGAAATTTCAGCA
>JAZSPY010000066.1:0-1582 GCA_045537705.1 Clostridia bacterium | reverse complement strand
TAGGAATATAACCTGCAAATTCTTTTATTTGTTGAATAAACACAGGAACTAATAACGTAAAAAACGATATAATTGAAACAAACAATATTAAAAATCCAAGTATAGTTGCCATCGTTTTATTAACACGTTTTTCAAGAATTTTTACAAGAGGTAAAACAATGTAAGAAAGTATTGAAGCAACAAGCACAACGCTTAAAACAGAGAATATTGCTTTTTTGAAAATAACCAAAGTAGTTATAACTAAAAAAAGCGCAATAAGTAGATATATGATTTTTTTCTTATTCATAAACGATCTCCTTATATGTAGGGGCAAAGCCCCAAATTACATATTAAACATTTGTTTTGCAGCACGCTTTCCATAACGATAAACTCTGCGTACGCAAGGCTTACTCATTGTTAAATATGCCCCTGCAATCATTCCTGCCGCAATACCTGTTGCTACAACAATTCCTGTACTTACCATCTTCATAATATGCACCTCCTTTTTATTCTCTGTTAACAATAATAAGACCCTTTTCGGTCATAGAAATATTCTTAATATCAACTACGTCTCTGCCGTAAATCAGATCATCTATAAATCCTTTTTTTACGCTTACGCTTTCTATTTTTAAACTAACAGGATCAAAGTACATATCCCCTACGCTTCCTGAAAAAAAATCTTTATCTTTATATATACCAAACCCACTTTGCGCATACTCTTCATCAAATGATTTTTTATATCGGATTTTTTCTTTTTCAACAACTGCACCGTTTCTATCTAAATGCATTATTCCTGATTTATCAACGTAAAATTTTGTTCGTATCATTCCCGTATTACTTATACAAGTAATGCCGCTAATATCATTATTCTTTATATTTATTAAAAAATCGGTTATTCTGCCGATAATTTTACCGTTACAAAAAATATCGGTACCAATATAACTACTTAAAGTATCCATAAAATTCACCTACAACATATTGTAGAAATATTATTACCTTTAATTAGTTTTTTACACCAAAAAAACAAAAAAAGACCTGTTGGAAAATTCCAACAGATCATTTTTTATTTACTTCTTAAATTGTTTACCGCTTTAACAACGGATTCACCTATACATTTAGCTTCTTCCTCAGTTGTCAAGTGGCTTAATGATATACGTATTGTTCCGTATTTATCAGCATTTTCGTTAATCGCTTGTATAACGTGTGAAACCGTTACTGCACCTGCAGAACAGGCTGCACCTGCAGAAACCATAACCCCAAGAGTATCAAGTAATACGAGCAATCCTTGTGATTGAACGCCTAAAAAACTAACGCTGATATTACCTTTAAGTTTATTGTTTTCATCACCATTAAAAATCGCATCAGGAATTTCATTTTTAATAATATTTTTAACGATTTCTGCGCGTTTATAAACAATATCATTGTTGATTTTTAAATTCTCGTCTGCTTTTATAATTGCATGTGCCAATCCCACAATCAATGGCGTATTAAGTGTGCCAGGGCGCCTATCACGTTCTTGCGAACCGCCAAAGAATTGGTTAGAAATCTTTACGCCGTTTTTAATATACAAAACACCTATACCTTTAGGCCCATAAAACTTATG
>JAZSPY010000047.1:0-9620 GCA_045537705.1 Clostridia bacterium | reverse complement strand
ACCTTTTGTATGTGCCCCGGGGGCGAAGTTGTTGCCGCAACAAGTGAAGAAGGTTATCTTGTTGTAAACGGTATGAGTGCATTTAAGCGTGATAAGGAAAACGCAAACTCAGCACTTTTAGTAAACGTTGAACCAACGGATTTTCCTGAAAACGATATTCTTGCAGGCATTGATTTTCAGCAAAAATATGAAGAAATGGCGTTTAAGGCAGGCGGAAGCAACTATCAGGCACCCGCCCAGCTTGTTGGTGATTTTTTAAAGGATATACCGTCAACAAAACAAGGCGAAATCACCCCAAGCTATCCTTTAGGCGTTAAATGGACAGAAATAAAAAAATGTTTACCTCAATTTGTAAGCGATTCTTTAAAACAGGCATTGCCCTTATTTAATAATAAGATAAAAGGTTTTGCAAAAGAAGATGCAGTTTTAACAGGTGTTGAAACACGTTCTTCCTCACCTGTTCGCGTTTTAAGGGATGAAAACTTTGAAAGTTCCATAAAAGGCATTTATCCCTGCGGCGAAGGCGCAGGCTATGCAGGTGGCATAATGTCTGCCGCAGTTGACGGCATCAAAGTTGCAATGGCGATAATTGAAAAAATAAAAAACGATGCCTAACGCATCGTTTTTTTAATATGCTTCCAATCTATATATAGGTTTGCCCATATCAACAAAACGTTGTTCGTATTCGGTAACGATGTTGCCAATAAATGCAGAATTATGTAAATCTAAGCAAACGTTTTTAATTTTGTAATCACAGAAAGAAAACTGTTCAATAGAGTATTCAAAAAATTCTTTGTTATCGGTTTTTTGATGAATTTCTCCGCCTTTAATTAAATACTCACGATAGCTTAATAAAAATCTCGGGTAAGTAAGCCTGTGGTTAGCATAAGTGCGTTTAGGGAATGGGCAGGAAAAATTAAGATAAATTCTTGTAACTGAATCCTTTTTTAAAAAACAGGGCAGAATTTCTGCGGCGGTATTTAAAAAGTGAACGTTAGTTAAATTCATTTCCTTTGCTTTTTTGCAGGCTTCCACTATAACATTTTTGTTTACTTCAACTGCTAAAAATGCTTTATCGGGATTTCTTTTTGCAAGTTCGCAAATAAACGTGCCCATACCGCAACCGATTTCTAATTCAACAGTATCGCTTCCTACAAGATTTTTTAAATCAAGATATTGTTTTATTTCCAACGATTTTTTTATGTTAGGGTGGGGCTTTTCCAAAATCGTAAGAATATCAGAAAACTTTTCTAAAAAAGCATCAAGATTTTTCTTTTTGTGCATTCGCATAAAAGTACCTCTTTTTTAAGTTTTATCAAATTATAACAGATATTTTTGTTTTGCGCAACACAACAAATTGTGTCGGATTAAAAAATTTAAAACAATATATTGACTTTTTATGAACGATTTAGTAAAATATTATAGACGTGTAAAAACACAAAAAAATGGAGGGGAAATATATGAAACTTATTTATGATGTAAACGATAAGCCAAAACTTGGCGCAGTTATCGTTTATGCAATCCAACAACTTCTTGCCATTATGGCAGCAACGTTAGTTGTACCTGTTATTGTAGGTAATGGTATGCAACCTGCCGCAGCATTATTTGGTGCAGGTATCGGTACTTTAGTATATCTTTGCTTTACAAAATTCAAAAGCCCTGTTTTCTTAGGTTCATCCTTTGCATTCCTTGGATCAATGGCAGCCGCATTCGCAGGCGGTGTTTCAATGGCACTTGGTTATCTTGGTCTTATTCTTGGTGCTGCATTTGCAGGTCTTGTTTACGTTGTTATTGCGCTTGTTGTTAAATTTGCAGGTGTTAACTGGATTAACAAGCTTATGCCCGCAGTTGTTATCGGCCCAACAGTTACCATTATCGGTCTTTCCTTAGCAGGTAACGCTATTGGCGATCTTCAAACAGGTGGCATTAAAGTAGATGGCACTGCTATTGCAAACCCACTTGTTGCAATCGTTTGCGGTCTTGTTGCTTTAGCTGTAACAATGATTTCATCAAGCTATGGTAAAAAGACATTAAAACTTATTCCATTTATTATGGGTATCCTTGCAGGTTATGCAGTATCACTTATCTTCACACTTATTGGTGATGCAGCAAAGATTGATGCATTAAAAGTACTTGACCTTTCACCAATCAAGGCACTTGTTGCAGATGGTGTTACAATTGAAACCTTTATTAACTATAAGCTTGTAACAGAACAGTTTACTTTCCTTACAGCATTTAAAGGCATTGGCGAACTTAACGCACAGTATTTTATCAGTATCCTTGTTGCATACGTTCCCGTTGCATTCGTAGTTTTTGCTGAACATATTGCTGACCATAAGAACATTTCTTCAATTATCGGCAAAGATCTTCTTGAAGAACCCGGTCTTCACAGAACACTTCTTGGTGATGGTATCGGTTCAATGGCAGGCGCATTCTTTGGCGGATGCCCCAACACCACTTATGGCGAAAGTGTAGCTTGTGTTGCTATTACAAGAAATGCTTCCGTTATCACAATCTGTGCTGCAGCAATCGGTGCAATCCTTATTTCATTCTTTGCACCATTCGTTGCATTTGTTAACTCAATTCCATCCTGCGTAATGGGTGGTGTATGTATGGCACTTTATGGATTCATCGCAGTTTCAGGTCTTAAGATGATCCAGAAAGTTGATCTTAACGTAAACAAGAACTTGTTCGTTGTTTCAGTTATCCTTATTGCTGGTGTTGGTGGCCTTTCACTTACCTTTGGTAAAGTAACACTTACAGCAATTGCATGCGCTTTGATTTTAGGTATCTTAACAAACGTATTACTTTCAAAATCAAAGGATGAAGAATAATAAATAAAATTTCGGCTACCCGATCGGGTAGCCAAAATTTTTTTACAAAAATCCAAAAAATATATGCATATGTAATTTACAAAATATAAAAAATTTAGTATAATACTTTTTGTATATAAGTTTGCTTCAGGAGGATAGTTTAAATGGCTGATTATTTGGAAAACCTTACCACCTTGCCCTTTGCACCTTTAGGCATTATTGCAATGCCCGGTTGTGAAGAAATGGGTAAAAAAATTGATTTTTATCTTACAAAATGGCGTAAAGAAAGGGAAAGTGAATATAAAGAAGATGCTTCTTTTGTGGCTTACGAAAGAGACACTTATCTTATTGACGTTGCTTGCCCCAGATTTGGCAGTGGTGAAGCAAAGGGTGTTATCCATCAGTCAGTTCGCGGCCTGGATATTTATATTATCTGTGACGTGTTTAATCACCTTCTTACATATAAAATGTATGGTCAGCAGGTACCTATGAGCCCTGATGATCATTATGCAGATCTTAAAAGAATAATTGCGGCAATTGGTGGCAAGGCAAGAAGAATTACCGTTGTTATGCCAATGCTTTACGAAGGCCGCCAGCATAAACGTACAGGCAGGGAATCCTTAGATAGCGCTACTTGCTTACAGGAACTTGTTGGTATGGGCGTTGATAATATCATAACTTTTGATGCCCACGATCCAAGGGTTCAGAACGCAATTCCCGTTCACGGATTTGAAAACGTTATGCCTACATATCAGATGATCAAAACTCTTGTTAACGTTGAACCTGATATTCAGCTTGATAAAGAACATTTAATGATCATCAGCCCTGATGAAGGCGCGATGGCAAGGGGTATTTACTTCTCAAGCGTTTTAGGTGTAGATCTTGGTATGTTCTATAAACGCCGTGATTATTCAGTTGTTATTAACGGTAGAAACCCAATCGTTGCACACGAATATTTGGGTGCTGACGTTGCAGGCAAGGATCTTATCATCGTTGATGATATGATTTCTTCAGGCGATAGCGTTCTTGATCTTGCAATTAAGCTTAAAGAGCTTAAGGCAAACGATATTTACGTTTGTACCACTTTTGGCCTTTTCTGTGAAGGCCTTGAACACTTTGATAATGCATATAAAAACGGCTATATCAAAAAAGTGTTCACAACAAATGCTATTTGCACAACACCTGAACTTCAGGCAAGGGAATGGTATGCAAGCGTAGATCTTTCAAAGTATATTTCATACATTGTAGATACACTTAACCACGATGCATCAATAAGTGAACTTCTTGATCCTTCAACAAAGATTAACAAGCTGCTTATTAAAAAAGGTAAAAGGTAAAAGTTTGGCAGCAGATAAAATTCTGCTGCCTTTTTTAAAAGAAAAGGAGGCGTTTATATTGGCAAGGCAACAGGCAGAAGAAAAAGGCGGATCTGTTTTTGTAACGATTCTCTTAAGCCTTTTGATAGTTGGGCTTGTTATAGCGCTTCTTTACGTTTTAAATATGGTAGGGGTTCCGTTACCGTTTGTTCAGGGAATCAAAGAAAACAGGTTTGAAAAAGCCCTTGAAAGTTTTAATTATCAGGCGGCATATACCGTGTATGATAAAAGCGATAATAAAGTGATTCAGCAACAAACAATAAATGAGCATCTTGATTCTTATTTTGAATTATGTTTTTCGTCTGAATATAATGATAACACCTGGCAACAGTATCGGGGTATAGAAGTATTTAACAGCCTTATTAAAGATTCTGTGTTTGAAAAAATAGACAAAACCGTTCAGGAATATTATCAAGGTATTTACTCAGAAGATGACGCTAAATTATATTTAACCCGCCTTTCAAAGTTTAGTTTTTGTAAAGAAAAATTAACGGATGCTTTAGAAGAAGTTAATCAAAAAGATTATTCCGATAAAGCGTACAACCAAGGCGTTCAGTATTATACTGACGGGGAATTTGAAAAATCAGTACTTGAATTTAAAAAGGTTTCCCACAGTGATCCCAACCGATATCCGCTGGCACTTGAAAACATTGAACGTATTAAAAACGAGTGGGGCAGTGAACAACTTAAGCAGGCGCAGAATATGATAGATGTTCACAATTTGGAAGGCGCCACTGCACTTTTGGAACAACTTATTCAGTTGTTTGAAGAATATCCTGAAGCCCAGGAACTTCTTGATTCCATTGCACCTGTTCTTGAAGGTTAAGAATTCCTTTTTAAAGGGTAAAAAACGGAGATTGTTTTAAAAAAATTCACAATTATAGATATTTACATTCATAAAGAAGTATGTTAAAATAAAAACGGTCAATAATCAAAGACCGTATTTTATTTATCTGAACTTGTATATACAAGCTGTAGATATATTGAAAGGAAGTTAACATTTTTATGAAAAAATCTTTTTTAAAGATTATGGCAATTTTAATGCTGGTTTTAATGGTGTTCTGTGGCTGTAATGATGAAACGCCAAGCGGAACTAATGATCCAACCAAAAAACCTGCAGGCGATTCCGGTATTGCAACAGACCTTACAGGTGCATTTAAAGCAACACCTCTTTCATCAACCAGTGATGAAGAAGCAGAAGGATCTTGTATTCCCATTGAAAAACCCGAAAGCGGTGAAGCATCTAAATTAGATACGCTTATTCCTTTAGTTAGCGCTAACTTTGATAGTGCTGAATCAATTGCAGAAACAAAATGGGGCACTATCGGTAAAGCTACCATCAGTCTTGATGAAGATGGTTTTGCAGGTAACTGCTTAAAGATAACAAAAGATGATAGCAAGGATGCATCATTCCATAGCGGTATGTTTAATATTGCACCTTATATTACTGAACCCGGTGATTACACCGTTAGATTTAAGTTCAAAGTAATTGGCGCAGATAATTCTAACGTTGTTTTTGCAGGCGTAATTCGTACTGACTCAAAAGTAAGCTTTACTCCTGAAAGAAAGAACAATACTCAAACTTACTGTGGTACCGGTACAGCAGCACCTGTAGAAGATGAAACCTGGTATTTATATACAGGTCAGTTCTCCGTTCAGGCTGATGATATTGGCCAAGGCGGTAAGTGGAGATTTGGTCTTCAGTCCATTCAGGAAGGCGTTTCAGAAATCTGGATTGATGAACTTGAACTTTGCCCCCTTACTTATGAGGAAGAAGCAAAATCGGTTGTAAAAGCAAGAACCTGGATTGCAAATGAAATTACACTTAAAAGCACAAAAACATACCAGGATCCCTTTAATGATGTTGATGTTGATCTTATTTTAACAAACGGAAATGTTACTTACACCATTCCTGGTTTCTGGGATGGCGGCACAGTTTTCCGCGTTCGTTTTGTTTGCACTTCAGCAGGTGAGTGGACTTATACCACCAAGTGCACAGATGTAACAAACAAAGGCTTGCACGAACAAACAGGAACTATTACCTGTACTGATTATAAGGGTTCTCTTGAAATCTATAAACGTGGATTTATTAAAATTGAAAAAGATGCAAGGCATTTCTCATATGCTGATGGCACACCTTTCTTCTATTTAGGTGATACTCATTGGGGCTTAGGCAGGGAAACTCTTGCAATGGTTAAGGAAACTGTAAAAACTCGTGCAGAACAGGGTTATACAGTATATCAGAGTGAACCTATCGGATCAAGCTTTGATTTTACTGATGGAGTAACCGTTTCAGATATTGCAGGCTTCAGGGCTAACGATAAGAAGTTCCAGGCAGTTGCCAACTATGGTCTTGTTCATGTTAATGCATCACACTTCTTCCCTGATGAAATGCAAACCTTTATTGATAACCACGGCGGTTATTCTGATAAGGTTGCAGGTTATGGCACCAAGAAAGGTAAAGCATACACTTTCTATGAAATTTCTGATGAAGCAAAAGAAGCTTTAGAAAAGATCTGTCGTTACTGGATAGCAAGATATTCAGCATATCCTGTAATGTGGACTTTGGCTCAGGAAGTTGATAACGATAACTTCTGGGTAGATAAAACAGATATGCACGGCCACGAAAAGTGGGGCCTTGCAAACAACCCATACCGTTACGTTGCCGAATATATGGCACAGTATGATCCATATAAATCACCTTTAACCGCACACCAGGAAGGTTCATCAATGACAACGTCTTCAAATTCTGCATTCCGCGAAATTGAAGCACATACTTGGTGGGCTAGCCAGTGGAAACCAAGCAAATCAGGGGATTTTGAAGTTCTTAAACGTGCTGATGAATATTGGAGCGACGGTCAGAACAAACCATACGTAGTATACGAAAGCCATTATTGTATGCTTGAAACCAAGAACTTTGGTGCACGTGCTCAAGGTTATATGGGCTTCTTAAGCGGTTTCTGTGGATACGGTTACGGTGCACAGGGCGGATGGCTTTATAATGGTAGCTACGTTGCTGACCAAGCAGCAGATGATGGTGTTGACATTGTTACAGTTGAACAAAAAGCGGCAGGTACAAAGGATTGGAAGGGCGCATTACAGCTTGAATCATCAATTCAGATGGGCTATATGCGCAGATTCTTTGAAACAGTGGTTACTGATTGGAATAAACTTATCCCAAGGTTTGATGATGCAGATTATTTAAGCCGTACAACAGGCGCTTATGCTGTTATGGCAACAAATGAAGATAATTCAAAAGCAGTAATTTATTTCTATAACTTCTCAGATACAACAGTTGGCGAAAAACCAAATTCACAAAATGCAGGAACTAAAACAGGTACAATTAAACAGTTAACAGCCAATGCGGATTATAACTATCTGTGGTTCAATCCAATTACCGGTCAGATTACAGAACAAGGTACCTTTACAGCAACAGGTGCAGGTTCATGGGATATTCCGGAAAAAGCAACCTGTGATATGGTTCTTTATATCTATAAGTAAAATGTTAAGGCTACTGGGTTTTCAGTAGCCTTAAATTAAAGGATAATTATGGCAAAATCAGATATAAAACGAGTTTTAGGTTCTCTTAGGCGTGCTGATGAAAAATATGGTATGATTGAAGAAAACGATAGGGTAGCAGTAGGTATTTCAGGGGGTAAGGATAGCCTTATGCTCTTGTTTGCTCTGTCTATTTATAAAAAGTTTTCTAAAAAGAATTTTTCTATTGTTGCCATTACCGTTGATCTTGGCTTTAAACCTTTTGACGTTTCACCTATACAATCTTTTTGCGATAAAATAGGTGTGGAATATAAGGTTATTCCTTCTGAAATAGGTGACGTTGTTTTTAACGTTCGTAAAGAAAAGAATCCTTGCGCCTTGTGTGCAAATATGCGGCGCGGCGCTTTAAATAATGCGGCAAAAGAATTAGACTGTAATAAGGTTGCATTGGCTCATCACAGGGATGATGCAATTGAAACCCTTTTAATGAGTATGTTTCTTGAAGCGCGAATGAACACTTTTGCACCCGTAACTTATTTATCAAGGGTAGATTTAAAAGTAATTCGCCCATTTATCTACGTGCCTGAAGAAATTCTTTCTTCTTGCGCAAAGGATAATGAACTACCTATTGTAAACGCGCCTTGTCCCATTGACGGTAAAACTTCAAGGCAGGACGTTAAGGAACTGATACAGGAACTTTCTAATAAGTTTCCCGACCTTCACGAAAAACTTCTTCACGCCCTTGATACTCACGAAACCTATAATCTTTGGGATAAATACGTTATAAATAAGTAATCAACAAAATTTAAACTTTCGCATATACTGTATAAAAAAGTAACGGAGGTTTAAAAAATGACGTTTTCTGATTTAAGAAGAAAAGAGGTTATAAATGTTTGCGATGGCAGAAGAATGGGTTGCGTTTGCGATATAATTATTGACGTAAACACCTGCCGCCTTGATGCTATCGTAGTGCCCGGTTGTTTTTCAATAACCAACATATTTCAAAAGCAAAGGAATATCGTGGTTCCCTGGAACAAAATACGAAAATTGGGGGATGACGTTATAATAGTTGATGTGCCAATTAGCGCACACTGTAATTTAACGTAAACAAAGGAGAAATTATGTTTAAACTTATTGCATCAGATTTAGATGGAACGCTATTAAATTCTGATAAGGAAATCAGCGATTATTCAATTAAAGTGCTTAAACAAGCGCAGGAAAAAGGCGTTGATTTTGCGGTTTGTACAGGCAGAATGTACGGTTCAATGGAATATCTGATGCCTAAACTTACTTTTTCAAGATACTCAATAAACATTATGGGTGCTGAAATCTACGATAATTTTACAAAAAAACGTATCTATTTCAGGCCTCTTGAAGATGAGCACGCTGAAAAAATTGTTAAATATGCAGTTGAAAATAAAGTGCATGCACACCTTTACATAGATAATGTGCTTTACACCAACTTTGATGATGAATACAGGCACTGGTACCACAAAGAAACTACAACTCTTGGCCAGGTTGTTGAAGGTGATTTTCTTGAATTTATAAAAGGCAAAAAAATTTCAAAAATACTTTTTATAAGCGAACCTGAAGAAGCAAAACAGCATTTTAAAAATATGCAGGAAATCCTTGGCGATAACCTTAATATCTGCGCATCACACCCAAGATACGTGGAATTTTCACATATTGATGCCCAAAAGGATAAAACCTTGTTGGTGCTTTTAGATATGCTTAATATTAAAAAAGAAGAATTGATCGTTTTCGGTGATAGCGGTAACGACGTTTCTATGCTTAAAAACACAGGATTTTCCTGCTGTGTTGCAAACGGTTGGGAAGAAGCTAAAGAAGCATCTAACTTAATCGTTGAAAGCAACGATAACGATGGTGTTGCACGTACCGTAGAAAGACTTATTTTAAACAGGTGATAAAATGG
>JAZSPY010000127.1:0-19909 GCA_045537705.1 Clostridia bacterium | reverse complement strand
AAAAAATTCAAAATGTTTTTTTTAAAAAGTGTTTGACTAACAAATTTTTTTATGTATAATATATTATGTGTTTGGGGGTATAGCTCAGTTGGCTAGAGTACTTGACTGGCAGTCAAGGGGTCATGGGTTCGAATCCCATTATCTCCACCAAATTTAAGGGTTTCTTTTTGAAACCCTTTTTTTATACATAAAAGAAGGTGTACTATGCGCATTTTAATTATCAGACACGGTGATCCTGATTATTCTGTTGATGGGCTTACGGAAAAAGGTAAAAAAGAAGCCGAACTTTTAAAAAACAGACTTATAAAAGAAAATATTAAAGCTGTTTATTGTTCTGTTTACGGCAGAGCAAAATTAACTATTGAGCCCACGTTAAAAGCAAAAAATATGACAGCAACCTATTGTGATTGGTTAAGAGAATTTGATTACGCACGTGTTCAACTTCCCTATTTAGATCACGAAAAAGCTACCTGGGACTTTTTACCCCAGTATGTTGACAGCGATCCCCTTTTACTAACAAATAATTGGCGTAATGCTGATTTAATAAAAAAATCCAATGTGCCTGCTTGCTACGATAACGTTTGTAAAGAATTTGATAAAGTGCTTGAAATGCACGGATATAAGCGTGATAAGTTTAACTATGTTGTAACTAATTCCAGCCACGATACGCTTGTTTTTACCTGTCATTTTGGCTTAGGAAGCATTTTAATCTCACATCTTTTAAACTGCTCGCCTTTTTCAACACTGCAACACACATTTTTAGCACCAACTTCTGTTACTACGTTTATTTCTGAAGAACGTATAGAAGGTATCGCATCATTTAGAGCATCCGGAATCGGCGATATTTCTCACCTTTATCTTGCCAACGAAGAACCAAGTTTTTCCGGAAGATTTTGTGAGTGTTTTTTTGATGATACAAGGCATTAAAAAATAAAAAGGACTATCTTTTTGATAGTCCTTTTTTTATTAAAGTGTTGCAGCCATTACTGCTTTTATTGTATGCATACGATTTTCGGCTTCATCAAAAACGATAGATGCATCGCTTTCAAAAACTTCATCCGTAACTTCCATACAGGTAATGCCAAATTTCTCATAAATTTGTTTACCAATAGTGGTTTTTAAATCGTGGAATGCAGGAAGGCAGTGCATAAACTTGCATTGTGGACCTGCGTTTTTCATTAACACAGAATTTATCTGATAAGGCATTAAATCATTTATTCGTTCTTCCCAGACTGCATCAGGTTCACCCATTGAAACCCAAACATCAGTATAAAGCACGCTTGCATCTTTTGTTGCAACAATTGGATCTTCAATAAATTCTAATACTGCACCTGTTTCTTTTGCAATATTTTGGCAAGTTTTAACTAAATCAGCATCAGGGAAATACTTTTTATTTGTACAAGCAACAAAATGCATACCCATTTTTGCGCATCCAACCATTAAAGAATTACCCATATTATATCTTGCATCGCCCATATAAACCAGCTTTATGTTTTTTAATGAGCCAAAGTGCTCTTTAATAGTCATAAAATCCGCTAAGATCTGTGTTGGGTGAAACTCATTTGTTAAGCCATTCCAAACAGGCACGCCTGCATAAGAACTTAATTCTTCAACAATTTCCTGGCCAAAGCCACGATATTCAATACCATCAAACATTCTGCCTAAAACCCTTGCAGTATCAGCAATTGATTCCTTTTTGCCTATCTGTGAACCTGATGGATCAAGATAAACAGGATGTATGCCTAAATCTGCTGCAGCAACCTCAAAAGCACAGCGAGTACGTGTGCTTGTTTTTTCAAAAACAAGTGCAATACTTTTATCAGGGAACATTTTATGTGCTATACCCTGTTTTTTTTGTTTTTTGAGCTCTATTGCATAGTCAATAAGACCGTTGATTTCTTCAGGTGTAAAATCAAGAAGCTTTAAAAAGCTTTTTCCTTTTAACTGTATCATTTTTAAAACTCCTTATTAAAGCACTTTTGCAAGGAATGATTGCAATCGTTCACACTTAGGATTGTTAAAAATCTCATCAGGTGAGCCTTCTTCTGCAATAAGACCTTCATCAAGGAAAAGTACACGGTTTGAAACTTCCCTTGCAAAGCCCATTTCGTGTGTTACCACAACCATGGTCATACCTTCTTTGGCAAGTTCCTTCATAACGTCAAGAACTTCGCCAACCATTTCCGGATCCAAAGCACTTGTAGGCTCATCAAAAAGCATAACTGCAGGTTCCATACAAAGCGCACGAACAATTGCAACACGCTGTTTCTGACCACCGGAAAGCTGATTTGGATACGAATCTGCCCTATCACCTAAACCAACACGGTTTAAAAGATTCATTGCCTTTTCAACAGCCTCTTCCTTAGGCATCTTTTTAAGCATTACAGGTGCGCAAATAAGATTTTCCAAAACTGACATATGTGGAAACAGATTAAACTGCTGAAAAACCATACCCATTTTCTGTCTATGCTTATTTATATCAACCTTTTTATCTAAAAGGTTTTCGCCTTCAAAAATAATTTCGCCACCTGTGGGCTGTTCAAGAAGATTAAGGCATCTTAAAAAGGTGGATTTACCTGAACCGGAAGGTCCGATAACGCAAACAACGTCGCCTTTATTTATTGTAACGTCAATACCTTTAAGAACTTCAACGCCTTCAAAGTTTTTCTGTAAATTTTTAACGCTTATCATTCTTTTTTAATCTCCTTTCCACAACGTTCAGAATTTGTGTTAAGAGCACAACAAGTAATAAGTATACAAGTGCTACCAAAATTAAAGGATTAACTGCATCATAGGTTTTGTTACGAATAAGGTTACCTGCACGTGTAAGATCCACTACTGAAACGTAGCCTGCAACAGAGGTTTCTTTTAAAAGAGCAATAAGCTCATTACCGATTGCAGGAAGAATATATCTTACAGCCTGGGGTAAAATGATTTTGCCCATTGTTTGTAATTTAGATAAGCCAAGGCTTCTGCCAGCTTCCATCTGACCTTTATCAACTGCGTTAATACCGCTTCTGATAAGCTCTGCCATATAGGCGCCTGAGTTAATACCGAAGGTAACTATTGCCGTAATGACACCGTCAGCACTGCTCATAATAATAAAGTAAAAAATTAAAAGTAATACCGTTACAGGAATACCCCTTACAACAGTTACGTACAAATCACATATTTTTGCAAATATTTTTAACGAAGGTACGTCTTCTGCAAAATATTTAACTACTGCAATTAAGCCACCTATTACAACGCCAATACAAAGAGCACCGAGTGTAATTAAAATGGTCGCACCAAAACCTTCTAAAAGCATCATATAACGCTTATCAACAATAAAGGTTTCATAAAGTTGATTAATCCAAGTTTCCAAGTTTCTTCTCCTTAATAACGTTAGGGATAGCGATAAAAATCGCTATCCCTTCCGATTTTTATAAATTAAAACAATTATTTCTTAGGTGCTTCGTAAACTGTTTCGTATTTTTCAAAAATGCTTTCAATGGTACCGTCAGCAACAAGCTTGTTAACGATCTTATTAACTTCTTCAACAAGGTCTTCTGAGCCGAATGCAAATGCAAATGCATAGGGTTCAGTTGTCATTGCTTCTGAAAGAATAACAAGCTTATCATCGTGTGACTCGTTATATTCAGCAACCATTGCTTCTGCGGTGCAGTTATCAATTACCCATGCATCAACCTTGTTTGATGTAAGTGCCATCTGTGCATCAGCATTGGCCTGATAGGAGCTTACTGCATAACCGTTTTCAGTACAGAAATCTTCTGCAGTTGTAGCTGTCTGAACAGAAACTTTTTTGCCTTCAAGATCCGCTTTTGTTGCAATTGTACTACCTTCTTTAACAACGATAGCCTGTGCTGCTTCATAGTAAGCATCGGTGAAAAGCATATTCTTCTTACGTGCTTCTGTTACTGTGATACCGGAAACACCCATATCATACTTTGCAGTCTGAATGCCAACAAGAACTGATTCAAAATCAATCTGTTCAATAACAAGTTCCACACCAAGTTCTTTACAAACAAGATCAAGAATGTCAATTTCAATACCAACTACTTTGCCGCCTTCAATTGATTCAAAGGGTGCAAAGTCAGGGCTTGTTGCAACTACAATTTTACCTGCTTCTTTAACCTGAGCAAGTGTTTTTCCCTTGGGAGCGCAGCCTGTAAAACAAGCCATTACCATCAATACTGCTAACATAAGTGCTAAAATCTTTTTCATTTTTAAATACCTCTTTCTTTTTTTAATTATTTTTTTGTTTTACATAATTTATTTGTTCTTCAACTGATTTAATACCTGTTCCGCCTTTACTTATGCGCTTTTCAACACAGGTTAATAAATCAATTTCTTTATAAAGATCTTCTTCAAAAAGTTCAGAAAACTCTTTATATTCAGATAAGGTTAAATTTTCTAAAATCTTATCTTCTTTTATACATTTTGCAACCAACTGCCCTGAAATCTTATAGGCACTCCTAAAAGGTAAGCCTTTTTTAACAAGATAATCAGCTAAATCAGTTGCGTTAATAAAGCCTTTTTGTGCGGCTTTTTTCATATTTAACGTGTTTGCTTTCATTGTTTTTATCATTGGTTCAAACACGGTTAAACACATTTTCACTGTATCACAGGCATCAAAGATGGCTTCCTTATCCTCTTGCATATCCTTATTATATGCTAAGGGTAATCCTTTTAGAGTTGTTAAAAGCGCCATCAAATCGCCATAAACTCTGCCTGTTTTACCTCTGACAAGCTCTGCCATATCGGGATTTTTCTTTTGGGGCATTATTGATGAGCCCGTTGTAAAGCTATCAGAAAGTACGATAAACTTAAACTCCCAACTTGACCAAAGAATGATTTCTTCGGAAAATCTTGAAAGATGCATCATCAAAATTGCCATACAAGATAGCATTTCTACAACGAAATCCCTATCTGAAACACCGTCAATAGAATTTTTACAGATACCGTCAAACCCTAATTTTTCTGCTTCAAACTCTCTGTCCGTTTCGTAAGTTGTACCCGCCAAGGCACAAGAGCCGATTGGAGAGAGATTCATTCGTCGTCGCATATCTAAAAAGCGGTCAACATCCCTTAAAAGCATCATAGCATAAGCCATTAAGTGATGCCCAAAGGTTATGGGTTGTGCCCTTTGTAAGTGGGTGTACCCGGGCATTATAGTATCTTTATATTCTTCTGCCTTATCCGTTACACTTGAAATAAGTTTGCGGATATAAGAAATTATTGTATCGGTTTCATCTCTTAAATACATTCTTATATCTAATGCAACTTGATCATTACGGCTTCGTGCAGTATGTAGTTTTTTACCAACATCGCCTAAACGATTTGTTAACTCCTGTTCAACAAACATATGGATATCTTCTGAGTCCATATCAAACTGTAACTTACCGTTTTCAATATCATCAAGAATATCGGCTAAACCTGAAATTAACGTTTCAGCCTCAGCATTTTGGATAATACCTTGTTTGCCAAGCATGGCTGCATGAGCCATTGAACCAATAATATCTTGTTTATACATTCTTGAATCAAAGTGTATTGAGGAATTAAAATCGTCAGCAATTTTATCTGTTTGGCCGGAAGTAACCCCAGCCCACATTTTTGCCATATTTATTTATCCCCTATTATTTTTTACCATCAACAATTGCCTGAACTTTAATGGGAAGACCGTAAAGGTTAATAAAGCCTTGTGAATCCCTCTGATCGTAATCGCTTTCGCCAAAGGTAGCGATTTCTTCAGAATAAAGTGAATATGGGCTCCAAACACCTGCGTTAATAATGTTGCCCTTATAAAGTTTAAGGCGAACTTTACCGGTAACCTTTTCCTGTGTTTTATCAACAAAAGCACTTAACGCTTCCCTTAAAGGTGTAAACCACTGACCGTTATAAACAAGTTCAGCAAAAGTAATTGTAAGCTTCTGTTTTTCATGTAAAGTTAATTTATCAAGACAGATAGATTCAAGTACGCTATGTGCTTTATAGAGAATTGTTCCACCGGGGGTTTCATAAACGCCACGACATTTCATACCAACAAGACGGTTTTCAACGATATCAATAATACCAATACCGTTTGCGCCACCGATTTCATTAAGCTTTAAGATGATTTCCTTTGCGGTCATCTTTTTACCATCAAGTGCTACGGGAGTACCTTGAACAAACTCTAACTCAACGTAGGTTGGCTTATCAGGTGCCTGAATTGGTGAAACACCCATTTCAAGAAATCCTTCTTTTTCATACTGAGGTTCGTTACCTGTATCTTCAAGATCCATACCTTCGTGTGAAAGGTGCCATAAGTTTTTATCCTTTGAATAGTTGGTTTCCCTATTTATCTTTAAAGGAATATTATGTTTTTCTGCATATTCAATTTCTTCTTCACGGGATTTGATATCCCATTCGCGACAAGGTGCAATGATTGGCATATTAGGTGCAAAGTGCTTAATTGCAAGTTCAAAACGAACCTGGTCATTACCCTTACCTGTGCAACCGTGAACAATTGCATCAGCGTTTTCTTTTATTGCAATTTCAACAAGGCCCTTCGCAATACAAGGACGTGCATGGCTTGTGCCAAGAAGATAATCTTCATATACTGCCCCAGCCTTCATTGTAGGAATGATAAAATCGTTAACGTATTCTTCAGTCTGATCAAGAACGTAAAGTTTTGATGCACCTGTTTTAAGTGCTTTTTCCTCTAAACCTTCAAGTTCATCTGCCTGACCAACGTTACCTGAAACTGCAACAACTTCGCAGTTATTATAGTTTTCTTTAAGCCACGGGATGATGATTGAAGTATCAAGACCACCGGAATATGCAAGAACTACTTTTTTAATATTCTCCTTATTCATTTTAAAATGCCTCCAAGCAATTATTGTTAAGTATAGGTTAATTATATTCAACTTTTTTTATTTGTCAACTGTTTTTTGCATAAAAATTCTAATTTTTTTAATTTTTATTCACTTTTTCTATGCATAAATAAAAAAATATGCATTTTTAGTGCATAAACACACAAAATTGCATATTAAAAAAATCAATTATAAACTTTTTTCAATACATTATATATATCTTCTGCCATAAAACTGAACCCAATATCTGTTGGATGACAATATTCAAAAGTGCAATCTTTTTTATGTTCACCTTTAAAAAACGTTGAACCATCAATAAAATAAACGTTATTATCCCCTTTTGCTTTCGCATTAAGGTATGTTTCTTTTATAATATCACGGCAAACGGCATTATCAAAATCGTTAATATTAGTACAAGGCTTTGAAATCATTATAACGGGAATATCAGGATGCGCTTTCCTTATAATATTAAAGAACGGTTCGTGGGTTTCTTTAAGATGTTTGGAGTTTGGTGCATTATAATCGTAATCGTAAACAAACGCCCCCATTTTTAATGAAGCGATATATTCTGCCATTTCGGTTTCGCCTTTTGCGTGCCCTGAAAAACCTAAATTTACATAGTCTATATTATTTTTGCGGTAAATAATATTTTCGTAACACATACCCGGTCTTGATGCGCATGCGCCCTGGGTTATTGATGAACCGTAATAAACAATCGGAAGTCTATTCGTGTGTTCTAACCCCTTTCCTACTTTAGAGCCTTTTTTAACACCAACAAAAACGCTTTGCGCGCCGCAGTATAAAGGCATATTTACAGTATATTTGTGCATACCATCAGAAAACTGCCTGCCAATCATTTTAACAAGACCGTTGATTTTTTTATTGTTAAAATCAGGTGGACAAGCACCCGCAAATCCTTTATCTTCACTTTCATCATCACAATAAACATCAAATCCAAATTCCCCAAGCATATTGCCAAGGTACATATTGGGGGCTTCGGCATAAATTGCAATTATTGGCGAGTCAGTTGAGAATCTGATTCTTCCACCTGCGGTGCGATCATACATCATTCCTACACCTTCGCTTACATTAAAAGCAACTTCTTTAGGCATACGAACAAACTTCTGATCTTCAACAAAAACACCAAAAATACTAAACGGCTCTTTTTTTATATCATACCACTCTATATCGTTTTTATCATATTGCGGAGTGGCAAAATTTTTATCAATATCTTCTAATCGCATAAAAATTCTCCTTTTATTACTAAAAAGATTTTATCATATAAAAATAGCAAAGTCAATAAAAAAGGCAGGTTTTAAGCCTGCCTTTTAATATTAAACGTCAAGACGTTTTTCGTATTTTTTAATCTTTGATTCCTTTGTCCAAGTATCAAGCATTTTGTTCCATTCAGTTGTTTTCTTTTCTTCTGTTAAGGTTTCTTTAAGATCTTCTTTTACATCTTCGTATGCAACTTTTCCTTCAGGAAGAACTTTGATGCAACGAATAATGTGATAACCATAATATGTTGCAACAGGCTTGCTTACTTCACCAGCCTTAAGTGCAGTTGCACCTGCAGAAAATTCAGGAACCATACCATCTTCAGGACCAACAAGATAGCCTTCTTTAGCTGTTTCTTCTGTGTTCATACCTGTATCTTCGGTTTTTTCAACCATAACCTTAATAAAGTTAGCTTCATCGCCATCTTTAACTGAATTATAAATTTCATCGGTTTTAGTTTGAATCTTACCGGTTGCTACCTTTAATGCATCATCATACTTTTTCTGAACAGCAGCTTTTTCATTTTTAGCCTTGTTGATATTATTAGTAATCTCGGTCTTCTTTGTTTCGTCAGTTTCTTTCTCAAGATCTGCTTCGTAATCAGCAATTTCTTCGTTATATTCTTCTATAGAAGTATAATAACCCTGAAGTGTATCCTGATCTTCTTTTTCAAAGTTTACAAGAATATGCTGAACCTTTGAATAACCTTTACGATAAACAACAACGTTACTATAAGTTTTGCTTGAACCTGTGCTTAAGGTAATGCTTTGACCGTTCATAGCCTTTACAAAGTTAGCATCTGTTGTGAGTTCCTGTGTCTGTTCTTTAACAAGTTCATCATAGTGTGTAATGATATCAGCATCAGCAACAGTAACGTCTTTAAGCATTTCTTCCTTAAACTTTTCAATAGCGTTAGATAAAAGATTTTCTTCAACTATCTTTTCTTCTGAAGTATTGTTATCTTTAAGTTCCTGCTCATACTTCTGGGCACCAATACGCTTAAAGTAATCTTCATCACTTTCGCCTTCGTTTTTGCCCTTAATTTCCTGGCCTGCAAGAGCTTCCTTACAGCTTGTTACAAATTCATCAATATAAGCCTGCTTATCTTCATTGTAAGTTTTTTGAGCTTCAGCCTTATCTTCATCGGAATAATTAAGATATCCCATTTCTTCTGCCTTCTGCTTTAAAAGTTCCTGTTCAATTAAATCATTAAGGAATTCGGAAACAGAACTTGAAAGATATGAAGTTGCTGTAGAAGCATCATATCCATAATACTGTGTGTACATATAATAATAGTAGTTATAAAGCTCATCAAACTCACTCTTTAAAATTGGCTTGCCGTTAACTGTTGCAATAACAACGTTGCCATCATCCTCCTCAACAAGTGAGCAACCTGCAAAAATGCTTAAAGCAAGTACAAGTGCTAAAACTACCACGAGAAACTTTTTCATAAAAAATAAACCTCCAATTTACAGTTATATGTATTATACCTTAAATAGTACTTATTATCAAGCGGTTTTTTCATTTTTCACGATTTTTTCATTGATTTATTCACTTGAAATACGCTGATACGTTTCAAGATAATTTTTAATAAATTCTATACGTTCATTATCCTGAAGTCCTTTTGTTTTTAAAACTACGCATAAATACTTACTTGCAGAAATCAAGCACTTATCTTTAAATTCCCCTGCAGTTTTGCTAATAGTTTCAATATCAGGCTTTGGATAAACTAAAACAGTGTTTGAATTATCTTCCCTGATAACGCTTACACCTTGTAAACCTGCAATATTTCGTATATATGCAATATTCAGTAAATTCATAACGTTTTGAGGAATCAAACCAAACCTATCGTTTAATTCATCTGCCATATCAAGCATTGATTCCTTATCTGATATATCAGAAATGCGCCTGTACGTTGCAAATTTTACGGATTCGCTTGGAATATATTCGTCAGAAATAAAAGCATCAACCTTAATTTCAACCGTTGCCTTTGGCACTTCAACCTTTTTAACACCAAGCGATTCATCAACTGTTTCCTTTATCAGTTTACAGTAGAGATCGTAACCGATTTTAGTCATATGTCCGTGTTGTTCGCCGCCCAAAAGGTTTCCTGCACCACGGATTTCAAGATCTCGCATTGCGATTTTAAAGCCTGAACCCATCTGAGTAAATTCTTCAATAGCACTAAGGCGTTTATGGGCATCTTCGCCGATAGAACGCATTGGCGGAATAGTAAAATAAGCGTAAGCCATACGGTTGGATCTGCCTACCCTACCCCTTAACTGATATAATTGAGATAAGCCAAGCCTGTGGGCATCCTGAACGATTATGGTGTTTGCTCCCGGAACGTCAATACCATTTTCAATGATTGTTGTGCATAAAAGCACGTCATATTCCCCTGAGTAAAAATCCATAATTACTTTTTCAAGATGTTTTTCTTCCATTTGCCCGTGGCCAATACCAATACGGGCATCAGGAACAAGGTTTTGAAGTTTATCCTTAAAGCTTTCAATGCCGTCAACACGGTTAAAGAGATAATAAACCTGGCCGCCACGCTGAATTTCCCTTATGATTGCATCCCTTACCACTGCATCGGAATATTCAAGCACGTAAGTTTGAACGGGATATCTTTCAAGTGGTGGAGTTTCCAATAAACTCATATCACGGATACCTGAAAGCGCCATATTCAGCGTTCTTGGAATTGGAGTTGCCGAAAGAGTAAGAACATCTATATTAGCTTTTAATTCTTTGATTTTTTCCTTGTGTTTAACGCCAAAACGTTGTTCTTCATCAACAATCAATAAACCAAGATCTTTAAAGCCTACGTCTTTCCCTAATAATTTGTGTGTGCCCACAACGATATCAATTTTTCCGTTTTTAAGATCTTCTATAATTTGTTTTTGCTGCTTTTGCGTTTTGAATCTGCTTAAACATTCAACGCGAACAGCTTTAAAATTAACAAGCCTTGTTAAAAGTGTATTGTAATGCTGGTGCGTAAGAATGGTTGTTGGTGCTAAAATTGCCGCCTGTTTGCCGGACATTACCGCTTTAAATACCGCCCTTAAAGCAACTTCGGTTTTTCCATAGCCAACATCACCCAATAAAAGCCTATCCATCGCTTTATCAGATTCCATATCGGCTTTTATTTCTTTAATACACCTTATCTGATCAGGGGTTTCTTCGTACTGGAAATCTTCTTCAAAATCCCTTTGCCAAGGAGTATCTTTTAAAAATGCAATACCCTTTGTGTTTTCCCTTTCACGATATAATGCCAATAATTTATCGGTCATATCCTCAATGGATTTTTTAACACGAGATTTCGTTTTATTCCATTCTTGTGTGCCTAACTTATTTAATTTAGGCTTTTGATCATCAGGTGCAATGTACTTTTGCACCCTGTTCATTTGATCAACAGGAACGTAAAGTTTATCTTCATCCCTATATTTTAAAAATAAATAATCCCTTTGAACACCATCGGTTGTAATTTTTACAATACCTTGATAAATACCGATACCGTTTGTTTCATGAACAACAGCATCGCCTACCTTAAGTTCAACAAAGGTATCAATAGAATTTTTACCTTTACTTTGTACTGGCTTTTTATTTTGCTTAACGCTTGCAAATATATCATTTTCGCCAATAATAACAAGTTTTTGTTCAGGGTATTCAAAGCCTTTTTTAACAGAACCTAACGTTAATGCAATCTGTCCCTTTTCAAGAACAACGTCAGGGCGTTTTATAGGATAAACACCTATGCTGTTTTCATTAAATTCTGCTTCAAGCCTATCCATTCGGGCAGTAGTGCCAGCGCAAAGTATAATCTTATACCCTGCTTTTTGGTAAAACTTTACTTCCTGTATAAGAAAATCCGGCTTACCGTGAAATGACTGCATACTTCTGCCGTTAAATCTGAATACTGCCTGAACGTCAATATCAGTTAACTGCCCTGAAATACTTTGCAAACATAAAATCTGATGGTCTTTTGCACTTTTTAAGAAACGTGATAACCCTGTAAAAACGTTGTTATGCCTTAAAAGAGCCTTACCATCTTGCATTAAATTTAAAATATTTTGGCCAAATTCCTGTTCTAATGCATCGCTTCTTTCTTTAATAACTGCAATTTCATCAAAAACAACAAGCGTGTTTTTGGGCATATAATCAAGAACAGACGTATATTCAGGATAGATATATGGCATCAATTGTTGTGAATTTAAAGGATATATGCCATTTTTTAATTTTTGCGCTATTACCGTAAAGGTATCTGTTGCCTGTTCAACCGCATCTTTGTTTTTTGAAGATTTATTGAACTTTACAATTTCATTTATTAAAAGTTCACTGGCATTAACAAGCGCTTCATTTGTTGCGCAGATTTCACTGATAGGTAAAATTTCAATAGAATTTATTCTTTCAACAGAACGCTGTGAAACAATTTCAACAAGGCGGATAGTTTCAACTTCATCATCAAAAAAGTCAATACGAATTGAGTGTTCACTGTTAAGTGGAAAAATATCAATAATACCGCCGTGAATAAAAAATTCACCCTGTGCATTTATCTGGGTTACAGCTTTATACCCGCATAAAACAAGTTTTTTACGGATTTCTTCTATTTTATAGCTTTTACCAACCTGAATATTTACACTAAGTTCTTTTATCATTGATGGAGGCGCAATATTAAACATAATGGCTTCAAAAGGAACAACTAATGCATCCGTACCTTTTAAGCATTGATTTAATGCCTGTATTCTTTTATACTGAAGTTCATCACTTTGATACTGTGCCCCAAAAATATACTGATTACCGGGAAAAATTACTGCCTTTTTCCCGGTATAAAATTCAAAATCATTTTTTATGTTTTCAGCACTTGAAAGCCCTTGGGTTACAAACAGGATAGGTCTATTCTCGCTTAGTGCAGTTGCAAGATGAGTTTTTTGCCCGTCTGAAACGCCAAAAACCGAGATTGGTGTTACCCCCTCCCGGATGTTTTTTTCAAGCCTTAAGAAATCAGCACTTTCTTCAAGCGCATTTCTAAACAACCTGAACATTATTTACCCCACTTAATTATATTTTTGCATTGATGCTTCTACGCCGTTTTTAATCAATTCGCTTACAGCGGCTGCGGCTTTAGAAATAGCTTCCTCCATAGTTTTTTGTGAGTCTTTTGAAAATTTACTTAATACGTAGTCGGCAAGATCCATTTCCTTGTGCGGCGGCTGGCCTATACCAATGCGCACCCGGGGAAAGTTTTCGCCAATATTTGAAACGATAGAACGCATACCGTTATGTGTTCCCGGTCCACCTTTAAGGCGAATACGCACTTTACCTTCAGGCAAATCAATATCATCATAAATTATAACGATATTTTTACTTGGAATTTTATAAAAATCCATTACCTGACGAATACATCTGCCGCTATCGTTCATAAAAGTTTGAGGTTTAACCAAAAGAACCTTCTGACCTTGTACTGTTGCAGAAAACACAAGACCATCAAACTTCGCTTTGGGCATAGTTGCTTTTAAAGAAGAAGTAAGTTCATCAAGCACCATAAACCCTACGTTATGCCTTGTTAAAGCATATTGCGAGCCCGGATTGCCCAAGCCCGCAATTACTAATATATCATTACTTCCAGTTTTTATAATTAAGCACCCAGCCTTTCTTATTTGTCTGCCTTGAACGTGCTATACATAAATCGTTATCGCCAACATCTTCGGTTACAGTTGTACCTGCAGCAATTAAAGCGTTATCGCCAATATTAAGGGGTGCAATTAAGTTAGCGTTGCAACCGATAAACACGTGATCGCCTACAACGGTTTTGGATTTATTTTTGCCATCATAATTAACAAAAACAGTACCGCAACCCATATTGCAGTTTTTACCAACCTCAGCATCACCAACATAAGTTAAGTGGCTAACCTTAGTGCCATCGCCGATTACTGATTTTTTAATTTCAACAAAATCGCCAATTCTTGCTTTATTACCAACAACCGTATCAGGTCTTATATAAGCAAAGGGTCCTACTGATGTTTCGTTACCGATTTTAGCGCAGGAAATAACTGAATTATTAATGGTACAACCATCACCAATTTCAGTATCATTAATCTGGTTATTAGGAAGAATTGTACAATTTGAACCAATAACTGTGTTACCTGTTATTACGTTGCCGGCATAAATAACTGTATCTGCACCAATCTGAACACCGGGTTCAATATAAGTGCTTTCAGGATCAATTAAAGTAATGCCCTGGCGCATAATATTTTCGTTTATTCTTTTACGCATCATCTTTTCTGCTTCAGAAAGTTGAACGCGATCGTTAATGCCCATTGCTTCAGTAACATCATCAGCAATACAAGCACCAACTTTTTTACCTTCATTTCTTAAAATACCTAAAGTATCTGTTAAATAAAGTTCGCCCTGCGCATTGTTTGAATCAACTTTCTTTAATGATTCAAGAAGATCTTCAATATTAAAGCAATAAATTGAAGTATTGATTTCACGTATGGCTTTCTGCTTTTCAGTTGCATCACGATGTTCAACAATACCTACAACGTAGCCTTCATCATCCCTTATAATTCTGCCATAACCATCTGCATTATCAACAATTGCTGTTAAAACGCAAGCTGACATTTCGTTTTCAATTGCTGTTTCAATAAGTTTTTGGAACGTATTGCCTGTAATCATAGGCATATCGCCTGCAGTAATGGTAACGTAACCTGATTTGCCTTCTAAATAGTGCTGACCGCACATAACTGCATGTGCAGTACCACGACGTTCGGTTTGTTCAGCATACCTTGCTTCATCTAAAAAAAGTTCGTGAAGCAATTCACCACATCTGCCTGTAATGACAATAGGCTCATCATCAGAAACAGTTTTTACTGCGTTAAACACGTGTTTAACAAGTGGGTAACCGCAAACTTTATGCATTACCTTAGGTGTTTGTGACTTCATTCTTTTGCCGTCACCTGCAGCAAGAATAAGTGATGTTTTATACATTTTTACCTCCGTTTTTACAAGAAGATGGGCTTTCAACACGTGAAAGCCCGTTTTAGAACTTTTATTCTTCTGAGTTATATTTATCAAGTACAGCTTTTGAGATAGTTTCGCGCAATTCGGTTTTTATGGGATGTGCAACATCTTTAAATTCACCCGCAGCGTTCTTTACGCTTGGCATTGCAACAAACAATGAAGTTGTGCCTTCAATAACTTTGATATCATGAACAACAAATTCATCATCAAAAGTTACAGAAGCAACGCCTTTAAGTTTGCCTGCATTTTCTACCTTACGCATCCTCACGTCTGTAATCTGCATGCTAATTTCCTCCTATGCATTAATTTTATTATAATATATTACCGTGTTTTTGGCAAACACTTATTCTTCGTTATTTTTCTGAGCTTCTGCAGCAATTTTCTGCGAAATCATCTGAGGAACTTCTTCATAACGAACAAATTCCATTTTATATAAGCCTCTACCCTGCGTCATAGCTCTTAAATCAATAGCATATGTAAACATTTCGGATAAAGGAACTTCGCCATCAATGCGCTGACCGCCTGCAACAGGTGTCATTCCCAAAACTCTACCGCGACGCTTATTGATATCGCCGATTACATCGCCCATATAATCATCAGGAACAGTAATTTCAACAGTATAAACAGGTTCCAAAAGAACGGGGTTAGCACTGGCACAGCCTGTTTTATAAGCAATTGATGCTGCTGATTTAAATGCCATTTCTGATGAATCAACAGGATGATAAGAGCCATCATAAAGCGTACAGGAAATACCTGTTACCGGGAATCCTGCAAGAACGCCTTTCTTCATACAATCAATAAGACCTTTTTCAACAGCAGGAATATATTGCCTTGGAACTGCACCGCCAACAACCTTATCAACAAACTCAAATTCCTTATCGCTTGGGTTGAACTCAATCCAGCAATCGCCATACTGACCGTGACCGCCTGATTGCTTTTTATATTTACCCTGGGCTTTAACTGATTTGCGGATAGTTTCTTTATAAGGCACCTGTGGTGTTTTTAACATAGCTTCGCCATTATATTTTGCCTTAAGCTTTTGCAAGGTAATATCTAAGTGCATATCACCTAAGCCCATAAGAATCATTTCATTTGTTTCGTTATTCTTTTCTAAACAAAGTGTGTTATCTTCTTCAATTAACTTACGAAGGCCTGAAAATACTTTATCTTCATCGCCCTGTTTTTTAGGAACAACAGCCATTCTCATACCGGGCCAAGGAAGTTCAACCCTCGGATATTCAATCTTTTTACCTGAATACAAGGTATGACCTGTTAAAGTATACTGTAATCTTCCTATTGCACCGATATCGCCTGCATACAGTTTTTGAACAGGTATCTGATTTTTACCCTTTAATACGTATAAGTTACCTGATTTTTCTGCTTTATCTTCATTAGCATTATAAAGTGAAGTATCACTTGTTAACACGCCCGAACGAACCATAAACACTGAAAGTTTACCTGCAAATGGATCTGATATAGTTTTAAAAACATATGCAGAGAAGGGTTCAGATTCATCACAAGTACGTATATCATCAAGACCTTCAAACTCTTTATTAAGGCTTGATGGAATAAAACGCATAATAGTATCCTGCAAAAGCCTTACGCCTTTAAAATCAAGAGCACTACCGCAAAGAACCGGTACTGCCGAAGAATCTGCAACGCCTAATGAAAGACCTTTAATAATTTCATCATAGGTAAGTTCTTCACCCATAATTACTTTTTCCATAAGTTCTTCATCATTTTCGGCGGCAGTTTCCATTAAGGCTGCATGCTCTAATTCAATAGTATCTAATAAATCGGCAGGAATATCTGTTTTTTCACGTTTTTCACCCTTAAAGGTGTATGCGCATTTTTCAACAAGATCAACAAACCCTGTCATAACACCGTTTTCCATAATAGGATAAAGGATGGGTACGATGTTTGAACCGTACTTTGCTTTTAACTGGGCAACGGTATTTTCAAATGAAGTATGTTCTTTATCAATCTGATTGATAAATATAATTCTTGGCATTTTTTGCTTTTTAGCAAGTTCAATTGCCTTTTCAGTGCCAACATCAACGCCCTGTGCTGATGCAACAATTACAACGCCATCAGCAACGTTAAGCGCATTAAGAACACTACCTTCAAAATCAAAGTAGCCGGGACAATCAAGTATATTTATCTTTTTTCCTTCAAATTCAACCGGCGCTATGGAAAGCGAAATTGATATATGCCTTTTAATTTCTTCGGGATCATAATCGCAGGTTGTTGAGCCATCATCTGTTTTACCTAAACGTTCAATATTGCCGTTTAAAAACAATAGCGCCTCCGTAAGTGAAGTTTTACCATTGCCACCGTGACCGATAAAGGCAATATTTCTTACATCAGAAGCGTGATAGTCCATTTTGTTAATCCCCTTTCAATTATTGCAAAATTATTATGGTTAGTTATATTATACAATGTTCTTTAATCAATTTCAAGATAAAATTTAAAAATTTGTTCACAAAATTCAAATTTTTTTGATATTTTTTTATGAAAAACCACAATTTGTTGTGTTTTTTATTATTTACTACCTCATTTTTTCGTTTGTTAATACAATAAATGATATTGTTTTTTTCTAACATATATGCTATAATTACGTTAATGATAATTTAGGAGGCTTTCTTTTGAGCATACAGGAATCAGGTGAAATGTATCTTGAAACAATCTTGGTACTTTCAAAAAAATCAACATACGTTCGTTCCATTGATATTTGTGAACATATGGGATTTTCAAAACCCAGCGTAAGCAGAGCAGTAAATCTGTTAAAGAAAAACGGTTTTATTGAGATTGATAACCTTGGGCATATTACCCTTACTTTTCAAGGTAAAGAACTGGCAAAAAAAATCTATGAACGCCATAACATATTAAAAAATTTTTTAATTAACGTTGGCGTGAATCCCGAAACCGCTTCCGTTGATGCTTGTAAAATGGAACATTGTATCAGCGACGAAACGTTTACTAAATTAAAAGAATATATGAAAAACAAATAAGAGAGCTTAAGGGCTCTCTTTTTTAACCTTTTATAAACCGTTAAACATATAATATATCAGGTGATTTTATTTCACCCAAAAGGAGATATATTAAATGGCTGCGGTTGTTACACTTAAAAACATTTCTAAGTTCTACCACACCGAAAACGGAGAAACCGAAGCCTTGCGGAGTATTGATTTAACAGTTGAGGAGAAGGAGTTTGTTTCAATAATCGGACCTTCAGGCTGTGGAAAATCCACAGTTTTATCTATTATTGCAGGCCTTGAAAGTAAATCAGGCGGAACCTTAGATATAAATGCCATTAAAGGCAAAGCGCCTATTGGATATATGTTGCAACAGGATCATCTTTTCCCTTGGCTTACAGTAAGGCAAAATGCATTTTTAGGCCTTGATATCCGCAAAGAAAGAACAAAAGAAGCTGAAAACAGAGTGGATAAATTATTGAACCGTTATGGTCTTAACGATTTCAAAGATAAATATCCTCGTGAACTTTCAGGAGGAATGCGGCAAAGGGCGGCACTAATTCGCACTCTTGCAACTAATCCTTCCGTATTGCTTCTTGATGAACCTTTTTCTGCGCTTGATTACCAAACGCGGCTTTCAGTTTCTGATGATATACACGCTATTATTAAAAGTGAAAATAAAACTGCTATACTTGTTACACACGATATTTCTGAAGCAATAAGTATGTCTGACCGTATTATTGTGCTTTCTAAAAGACCTGCGACGGTCAAAAACATATATAAAATTGAACTTTCAGAAAAAAATTCCCCTATTATGCGCCGAAAAGCCCCGGAGTTTTCAGGTTATTTTCAGGCTTTATGGGAGGAGTTGAATGAAAATGAATAGTTTTTCCAGTGAGCATAAAGAATATTTAGTTAAGATAAAAAAACGCAAAACCCTTAAAATTGCTTTGCAGATTTTAATATTTGTTCTATTTTTTGCATTTTGGGAAATTGCTGCAAGAACAGGATTTATAAATCCGTTTATTTTTTCTTCACCTACCCGTAGTATAAAAATGATCGGAACTCTTTTTGAAACGGGACTTTTAAGACATATAGGTATTACCCTTTTTGAAACTCTTGCAGGCTTTTTTCTTGGAAGTTTGTTAGGGTTTATTATTGCTGTACTTTTGTGGTGGTCCCCTTTATTAAAAGACGTTCTTGACCCCTATCTTGTAATTTTAAATTCGTTGCCTAAAATCGCTTTAGGGCCTGTTATTATCGTTTGGGTTGGCGCAGGTATCAGTTCCATTATTACAGTTACGCTTTTAATTTCAATTGTTGTTGCAATTATGGGCGTATTAAACGGCTTTAACGAAGTTGAGCAAGGCAAACTTACTTTATTAAAAACCTTTGGTGCAACAAAAAGACAATTGTTTTTTAAAGTTGTTTTTCCTGCAAGTATACCTACAACGGTTTCCGTTTTGAAACTTAACATCGGTATGTCCTGGGTTGGCGTGATCGTTGGTGAATTTTTAAATTCAAAAGCAGGCTTAGGATATTTAATCGTTTACGGCGGGCAGATATTTAAAATGGATATTGTTATGTCAGCAACTTTAATACTCTGTTTGCTTTCTGCGGCGATGTATTTTGGCGTTGTTTTGTTTGAAAAATTGGTTATAAAAAAACAAAAAGGTAATTAAGGGGCTGTTTTGCCCCTTTTTTATTAAAAAGTGCTTGCAAAAAAATAAACCTTGTTGTATAATAGCATCGTTTCCAAGATTAGTGCTGATGTAGCTCAGTAGG
>JAZSPY010000064.1:0-7847 GCA_045537705.1 Clostridia bacterium | reverse complement strand
ACTGGTTAATTGCATACTGTTTAACGCTGTATTCATTATAAACTGCTAAAAGAGTTTCGCCACAGTAAAGTGCTGCAGAAATGTTTTCTGCCATACACTGTGCATTAACACCTGTATAATCAAATGTATAGGTATTTAATGCATAATCAACTGCATTAATTCTTACTGTTTTATTGTTACGAGTAACAACAAGAACGATATCTTCGCCGCTTACTGCATACTGGGGTTCAACACTTGCATAGTACTTAACTGTTAAGTCAGCACCGATCTGAAGTGTAGCACCTAAAATTGCATTAACTGTTGCTTCAACATAAGCAGGAAGTTCTTCTACGTTTGTAGCTGAACCTGTTGGAACATACCATTCACCAGCATAGAAGCCATCAGTTGCATCTGCAACTGCAACAGTGATTGCATCACCATCTGAACCAGCAACAAGTACATAACGAACGTTAATTACACTTGGATCTGCTGCTTCTGTTGCTGTAAGGGTTACAGTCTTCTTGTAACCAGCAGGAATAACAACTTCAACATAATATGTTTCGCCGAAGTCATTCCAGCCATTCTTTAACTGAACGCCAACTGTGATTTCGTGATCATTTGTGTTAAAGATTTCTGTTTTAACTGTTGCATCTGCAATGTATGTACCTGCAAGGTGTGCAACGTTACCTTCAAATGTATCAAACTTAATTTCAACACCAACAGGAACAGGTGTAGGTTCGGGTGTTGCTTCAACATATTCATCTAATGCGGGAAGTTCTGATACAGTAGTTCTTGTATCATCCATAGTAGAAGACCACCAGTTTGCAACGTCATATAAACCTTCGCCTGCATTTTCTGCTGAGAAGTAAATAACGTCACCAGCTTGTGCGCCTGCGGTTGTACTATAACGAACATTAACAGCTTCTTTTGTGGCACCTTCTTCTGTTAAATTAACAGTTAAAGTTACTGTCTTCTTATAGCCTGCAGGAACAATAACTTGTATAAATGGATTAGATGCAAATAATCCCCATCCATTTAATAACTGAACCTGAATTGTGATATCATGAGCATTGGGGTTATAGATAGAAGTTGTATAAGTTACAACGCCATCACTAACCATAGCGTCAGAAATTGTTGTGCTGTTGTTAATATGGAAAAGTTCACCATCTTCAGGTGTATTAATTTCAAGTTTTACACCAACAGGAACAGGTGTAGGTTCTGGTGTAGGTTCTGGTGTTGCTTCAACGGGCATATCTTCAGCATAGAGATATGTTACGCTACCTGCGCAAGAGCCAGCAAGCTGAACGTTCTGGCTTACGTTTACGTTGGATTCAACAACAAATGCTGAATTTGCAGCAAATTCGTAAGTTGTAAAGTCAAGATAGAAACCAAATGTAGCACTTTCTAAATAAGCTTTATCAACTGTTACTGATAATTCAAGCCATTGACCATTGATAGCTTCTTGTACGTCACCACTTGTAGCAATTGGGTTCCAAGAAGAATCGTTTGTAAATGCTGTAAGCCTTACCCACATACGTGAACCCTGGTTGAAAATGCGAACTGTGATAGTTGCATTATCACCATCAATTGTTGCGCCCTGGTTTGCACCATGGAAGTAAACAAAGTTATTATCTGCACCAGCAGCTTCAAGTGTAACCTTTGTACCAGCATAATCTGGGAATGGTGTAACTTCTGGTGTTGGTTCTGGTGTAGGTGTAGGTGCTACATAGCCAGGCATTTCTTCTTCATAAAGATATGATACGCTACCTGTGCAGCTACCTGCAAGCTGAACGTTCTGGCTTACGTTTACGTTGGATTCAACAACAAATGATGAACCTGCAACGAATTCATAAGTTGTAAAGTCAAGATAGAAACCAAATGTTGGGTTTTCTAAATAAGCTTTATCAACTGTTACTGACATTTCAAGCCATTCACCATTGATAGCTTCTGTTACGCTACCATTATTTGCAATTGGATTCCAAGGATCATTTGTAAATGCTGTGAGCCTTACCCACATACGTGAGCCCTGGTTGTAAAGGCGAACTGTAATGGTAGCATTATCACCATCAATTGTTGCGCCCTGGTTTGCACCATGGAAGTAAACAAAGTTACCGTCGCCACCAGCAGTTTCAAGAGTAACCTTTGTACCTGCATAATTTGGGAAAGGTGTTGGTTCTGGTGTAGGTTCTTCGGTAGGTTCTGGAGTAGGTTCTTCTGTAGGTGCTACGTAACCGGGCATATCTTCAGCATTAAGACATGTTGCACCACCTGTGCAGCCTTGAAGCGCAATGTTTTCTGTTACATTTGCTTCAACAACAAATGTTGAACCAGCAACAAATTCATAAGTTGTAAAGTTGATATAGAAGCCAAATGTTGCATTATCTAAGTAGCTTGCAGGGAATGAAACTGATAATTCAAGCCATTCACCATTAACAGCTTCTGTTACAGCGCCACTTGTTGCAATTGAAACCCATGGTTCTGCAGTGAATGTAGTAACGTTTGCCCACATACGTGAACCTTCGTTTAAAACACGAACTGTTACAGTTGCAGTATCACCATTAACAGTAGCACTCTTGTTTGCGCCGTAGAACCATACATAGTTATCAGCGGCAGAACTGGTAAGAGTGATTCTTGCGCCTGGGAAAGTTGGAACGTAACCTGGCATCTGTGTTTCATCAATTGAAACTGCAGTACCTGTGCTGTTACCTGATACAGCAACGTTGTTGCTTACGCCACCATTACCTTCAACGATAAATGAAGCGCCTGCTTCAAATAAATAAGTTGTGAAGTAAAGGTTGAAACCAAATGTTTCATTTTCTAAGTAGCTTGCAGGGAATGTAACTGATAATTTAAGCCATTCGCCAACAATTGCTTCCTGTGAAGGAGCAGGTGCTGCTACGATCTGATTCCAAGGTTCAGCAGTAAATACACCAGCTGAAACCCACATACGTGCAGTAGGATGTTCGTTATAAACACGAACTTTAATTGTAGCATTTTCGCCATCAATTACTGCGCCATGCTTTGTACCATAGAACCATACATAGTTGCCATCTCCGCCAGCAGTATCAAGAGTAACTCTTGTGCCAGCGTATTCTGTGCCACTAGCCTGAACAAAGGTTACCATGCTGATGCAACCAAAGATCATAGCAAGGGCAAGAACAAAACTTAAAAGCTTTTTCATAAAGTATCTTCCTTTCTAAAAAAATTTATAAATTTGTATATTAGTATACAATATAATTCTACTACTCATAGATACCAAAGTCAAACTTTTTAGGTGAATTTTTGCCCGTTTTGAACAATATGTTAAAAAACTGTTAATCCGTGCAAATTTTTTAATATTAAATATTACAAAAATAATACCCTACATTATATACAACAAAAAGACTGCAAAACGCAGTCTTTTTTTAAAGTCTTTTATGAATTTAGTTAAATGGGTCAAACGGAAGCTGAACATCTGTAGGCGTTGGAGCTGGCGCTTGTGTTGGTACAGGTGTTGGTACCGGAGTTGGTACAGGTGTCGGTACCGGTGTTGGAACAGGTGTTGGTACAGATGTCGGTGCCGGTGTTGGTACCGGTGTTGGCGCCTGTGTTGGTACAGGTGTTGGCGCCTGTGTTGGTACCGGTGTTGGCGCCTGTGTTGGTACAGGTGTTGGCGCCTGTGTTGGTACAGGTGTTGGCGCCTGTGTTGGTACAGGTGTTGGTGCCTGTGTTGGCGCAACCGGTGTATTAGTTACTGTTGGTACCTGTGTTGGCGCAACTGGTGTATTCGTTACAGTTGGTGCCTGTGTTGGAACAGGTGTCTGTCCCGGTGCCAACGTAGGTGTTGGTGTTGCAGGAACAGGGGTCTGTCCCGGTGCCAACGTAGGTGTTGGCGTTGCAGGAACAGGGGTCTGCCCCGGTGCCAACGTAGGTGTTGGTGTTACAGGAACAGGGGTCTGCCCAGGTGCCAACGTAGGTGTTGGCGTTGCATCTAAAACAGGTGTTACGTTAGGTTGTCCTGTTATTGAAGGAGTGTTTGTGCCAACTGAATCACCTATTGGAGCAGAAGTTGTCTGCTCAACCCCATTGGTAATTTGATTTTGTTGGTTTTTATCTTTACATGCAGTTAATGAAAACACACATACTAAGATTAAAACAAAGCTTAAAAGTTTAAAATAATTCTTCATAATATTACGGATTAAGGAAATCATCTTCATCATCAAGGTCAAAGTCTCCACTTTTTGCATCGGTTAAAACCTGGGAAGCCTTGATTTCAATGATATCTAATTCAGGTGCATTATAAATATTTTTCATTATCATCATTTCTCCTTATTTGTTGATGAAGCCTTGTTAGTATCAAATTTAATAGATCGTATAAATACATACGTAAGTTATTATACTACTCGTAGCCACCAAAGTCAACCTTTTTATTTGATTTTATAATGTTTTAATTATTATGTTAAAAAAGCGTTAATCTATGCAAATTTTTTAATATAAACATTACAAAAAAATACATTTTATTGTATCTAAATAACAAAAAAGACTGCATTTAGCAGTCTTTTTTAAAAGTCTTTTATGATTTAATCAAATGGATCAAAAGGAAGTTGAACACCTGAACCAGGAAATGTTGGTGATGCAGTAGGAACCGGTGTTGATACAGGTGTCTGTACCGGTGCCAACGTAGGCGTTGGTGTTGCATCTAAAACAGGTGTAACGTTTGTTTGACCCATTGCTGAAGGTGAATTTGTGCCAGTTAAATCACCGGTTGCGGCAGGTGTTGACAAAAAATCATCTTCATCATCAATATGAATACCTGTTGGCGTTGGCGTAGGAGCAGAAGTTGTTTGCTCAACCCCATTGGTATTTTGGTTTTGTTGGTTTTTATCTTTACATGCGGTTAACGAAAACACGCATACTAAGATTAAAACAACACTTAAAAGTTTTATAGAATTCTTTATAATATTATGTATTAAGGAAATCGTCTTCATCATCAATGTTAAAATCTCCGTCTTTTTCACCTGTCTGCTCAGGTGTTGGTGTTACAACAGGTGTCTGTGTTACAACAGGTGTTGGTGTTGGTACAGGGGTACCCGTTACTGTTGGTGTTTTTGTCATTTCGGGTGCCAACGTTGGTGTTGGCGTTATTTTTGCATCAGATGTTACGTTTGCCTTATCCGTTGCTGAAGGTGTATTTGTACTACTTGTTTCACCGTTTGCTGTAGGTGTTAACACAATTTCATCTTCATCATCAATATGTATACCTGTAGGTGTGGGTGTAGGAGCAGAAGTTGTCTGCTCCACCCCATCGGTATTTTGATTTTGCTGGTTTTTATCTTTACATGCGGTTAATGAAAACACGCATACTAAGATTAAAACAAGGCTTATAAGTTTAATATTATTCTTTATAATATTATGGATTAAGGAAATCATCTTCATCATCAAGGTCAAAGTCTCCACTTTTTTGATCTGTCAAAACTTGGGAAGCCTTGATTTCAATGATATCTAGTTCAGGTGCATTGTAAATATTTTTCATCTCCATCATTCCTCCTTATTAAGCGTTTGCATAAGCTAAGGCTGACTGACCATAGTTATTAAGTGACTTTGCAAGGGTTGAAGTTGCCATCTTAGTTGCAATATAACCGTTAGCGTTGTAGCGAACAGTAATTACCTCATCACCTACTGTGGTAACAACAAGTTCAAATACCTTGCCAAATTCAGTTGCTTTAATTTCATCTGAATATACATAATTGCCTGAAATTGTTGCTGCTTCGCCATTGATTGTAACTGATTTAACCTTTGATGCATCAACAAGTGTGAAGCGAACCTTGTTTACATATGAAACATTAAGAGTTGCTGATTTTACACCTGATATTGCATTGTTGTTATTGATTTCTCTTACATATTCAGGAGCTGCGTAATAATCGCCGATAACAGCCCATGCAACGCCTGTTGTTACAAGAGCATCTGCCTTATAACCAATAGTTTTCTGTGCTTCTGCACCGTAAACAAGCATATCGCGAAGAAGTGCTTTAAGTTCAGCTGATGCGCCATCATACTGTTCAAGAGCATACTTCTTAACGCTATAGGTTTCATCATAAGTTGCAACAACATCATCACCATAAACAAGTTCAAAGGTAACTTCATCACCCATGCACTGAGCATTGATGCCTGTATACTTAAATACAAGTGTACCCCATTCTTGCTTAAAGGTTACGCCGTTAATTGTTGCTGTAGCAAGAGGACTAATATATGTTACATAGCCTTCACGTGTTACCTTAAGGCGTGCGCCTTCAATATAATCGTTCATAGGAACAACAACGATGTTCATAGCAATTGATGAACCGATTTCAGGTGATGCACCTGCAAAGGTTGTAATCTGATCAATTTCACTTGCCTTAAGAGTTGTTACAGTGTAGTTATCGCAACCTGTAGGAGCTTTATAGAAAAGCTTGCAACTTGTATCGTTTAATGCCTGGATATAGTAGGTTTCGCCTGCTAATTTACTATTATTTTGATCAGCAGTAGCAGATGTTTCAAGGAAACGAATTGAAATATTTCCTAAAGCATAATTTGTAGCAACACCCTCAGCGTTTTTACTTGCATAAGTATTATCATCATTTACAGGAATTCTAATACTATATACAACGCTTGAATAAGGCTGAATGGCTTGTGTATAAGAAGTTTCACTCTTATTTCCAGGATAGCTTATACCTGTTATACCAGTATACTTATTATGACCACCTTGAGCAAATACAGTAATATTCTTTAAATAAGCATTCATGTTATATACTCTGTACTGTAAAAGGATATATCTGCCTGTGCTATCTTCAATAATATCATTTTCAGCTAAACCAACAGAATCAACACGAGGATAGTTCAATCCTGTAGTATCTGCGTTAACTTTTACCTTATATGCTGTGTTAACATCAAATTCACCAAATGCAGGAATTTCTACAAGTTTTGTTACAACATCATCAATACCATCAATAGTTGTATTGATATCATAAATACCATCGCCTTCTGGTGCGCCAACAACAAGGAATTCACCTGCTTGAGCTGCTGTTGCAAACTGAACAGAAATCTGTGGGAATATGCTATTGATGCTTAAAGGCTGAAGTTCTGAACTTGAAGTATAACCATCAACAGGCTTACCATCAACAAATTCTTCTGTAATGGTCAAAGTTGCTGAGGTGCCTGGAAGAAGTGTTGCTGTTTTATATTTACTGCTTGTTGCATATACCCATACTGCGCCACCTGCTGTTTTTGTTGCAGTCATAGCAAAGTTAAGAGTATAAGTAACAAGTTGATTTGTATGATTATATAATGTGTAGGTTTTGGAAACTGCACCTGTAAAGGTTGCAGCATCTTCAACTTTAAAGTGATTGTAATTATTATAACTTATTGTATGCTTTGCTGTATTAGTTGCAGCACTAAATGTGTACTTGATACCTGCATAAGCAGGATCATTAACTGTTACAGTATAAGTTAATGTAAATGTTTTATAAGGAAGCACATAGGAAACTGTAATAGTTTGTTCACCTGGAGTTGTGCCATCAAAACCTGTTGCAGTAAAGCCTTCGGTAATAACTGCATTTGAACCATCGCTGTAAGTTACATTTAAGGTTAAGCCTGTTGCGTCAAATGCTTCGCCATAAGCAAATGCTACCTTGTTAGCAGGAGTATCAATTGCAACGTTTGTTGCTTCATAATCATAAGCAGGGAATTCATCAACTGTTGATTTTGTTACGCCACCTGCTGAGAAGCTGTTAACAAGGAAGTTATTATTATCGCCATCCTGAACAGCTACAACGATGATAGCATCGCCAACTGTTAAATCACCGTTCATGATAAATCTTAAACGGATTAAGTTTAAGTTACCGGTTATTGTA
>JAZSPY010000029.1:0-2485 GCA_045537705.1 Clostridia bacterium | reverse complement strand
AAAAAAATTTTTTTACTAAAAAATGTAGTTTTAAGTTGTACTTGGTCGATAAAACTGTTTAATAGTATACTATTGACGGATTTATCTATTTGTGGTACAATTCTTTACGTAAGAAGAATAAATTACAAGGGTGGACAAAATGTCTGTTAAAAATAAATACAATAATAAATATAGTGATAAAACCACTTTAACAGATAAAAATACAGCAAAATATAGATGCTATATGATTGCCAAGAGAACTTTTGATATCATAACTTCTTTGTTTGTATTGGTTTTTCTTTCACCAATCATAATTATTATTTTGCTGGTTAAATTTTTGGAGGATTTCCATAATCCAATATACGTTTCAGAGCGTGTTGGTAAAGATGGAAAGCCTTTTCCGTTTTTTAAGATTCGTTCTATGTGGCCTGATGCAGATAGGCGTAAAGCAAAAATGATAGCAGAAGGGCTTAATGAAGCCGATGGTCCTGCATTTAAAATGAAAAATGATCTTCGCATAACGCCGGTGGGCAAATTTTTGCGCAAGTGGTCATTAGATGAAATCTTACAGTTTATAAATGTTCTGTTTGGGCATATAAGCGTTGTTGGACCAAGGTCCCCATTACCTGATGAGGTTGAAAAATATACTGAATACCATATGCGCCGCCTTGAAATTAAAGGTGGGCTTCTTTGCTTATGGCAAATTCAACCCAACAGGCATGATATTAAGTTTGATAAATGGGTAGAATTAGATATTGAATATATTGAACATCAAAATTTTGCTCTTGATATGAAAATTATATTTACCGGAGTATATATGATTCTCTCTGGCAAAAGCGGAGATTAGGAAAGAGGAATTTTTATATGGATAAATATGAAAATGGAGAAAATCCTTTAAAAAAACGAAGCGTTGCTTCTGCAAATAAAAAAAGAAAAAATAGAAGACGTAAGAGAAACACGGTTTACAACGTATTTACTATTATTCTTTCAGCTATTGCAGTACTTCTGGTTATTGCTATTGCTACGCTGGCAGGTGGATATTTTTATGTGGATTCCTTGCTTAACGCCGTTGAAAAGGTTGAAAAATTTGAAGAGGAAGAAGTTGGCATAACTGAAGAAAACAAGCAAGTATTTGATGTAAAAAATGTTACCAACATAGCACTCTTTGGTATTGACACGCGTACCGATAGCACGTCTGGCAGAAGTGATGCTATTATGATTCTCACAATTGATGAAAAGCATAATAAGATTAAACTTTCTTCAATTGCCCGTGATTCATATGTTAATATTGAAGGCAGGGGAAAAGATAAAATTAACCATGCTTATTCGTTTGGTGGCGCAAAACTTGCTATTAAAACCATAAATCAAACCTTTGGTATGAATATTACCGATTACGTTTCGGTTAATTTCTTTGGTATAGTTAGCATTATTGATAAAATTGGTGGCGTAACCATTCATGTTGATAATAGTGAAAAATCGGTTATGAACCAATATTATATACCTGAACTTAATAGAATCGGTATTCCTTGTGAATATATTTCTAAAACCGGAACGTTACGCCTTACAGGTGCTCAGGCGCTTGCATATTCACGTAACCGTTATACCGGCGGTGATCTTAGCAGAACCGATCGCCAAAAAGAAATTCTTACAGCAATGTTTGATGAAGTTAAAAAGATGAATGTTTCCAAATATCCCGATTTAGTAAAGCACGTTCTTTCACACGTTGAAACAACACTTGATAATTCAGAAATTCTTTCACATGGTATGAATACTGTTACTAATAGTTACGTTATTGAAACATTTAATTTACCCACAGAAGCTTGTAATCCAAACAGTGGTAAAGATGCATATATTAACGGTGTTTGGTACTATATCTATAATCTTGATACAGCAAAAAAAGAGTTACATCAATTTATTAATGAAAACTGATTAAATACACTTTGTAGAGATTTGAAAATGGATATAAAAATTATTATTGCAACACATAAAAACTATACAGTTCCTGAAGATGGCGTATATTTACCTTTACACGTTGGAAAAGAGGGTAAGGCTGATATTGGTTTTATAGGTGATAATACAGGCGATAATATTTCAACCAAGAATTCCTATTATTCAGAACTTACCGGCATTTATTGGGCTTGGAAAAATCTTAAAACGGATTATGTAGGTCTTGCTCATTATCGCAGACATTTTACTATTGCAAAAATATTCCCTAAAAATGAACAAGATAAGTTTAAAATTTTACTTTCGGGCAGGCAGGCAGAAAAATTGTTAAAAGAAAACGATATAATCCTGCCAAAAACAAGAAAGTATTATATTGAAACTCTTTATAATCATTATAAACATACTCTGCACGTTGAGCCTCTTGATGAAACAGAAAAGATAATAGCAGAAAAATATCCTGAGTATCTTCCTGAATTTAAAAAGATTCATAAACGTACAAGCGCGCATATGTTTAATATGTTTATTATGAAAAAGGAATATTTTGATGAATACTGCCAGTGGC
>JAZSPY010000004.1:0-2409 GCA_045537705.1 Clostridia bacterium | reverse complement strand
CCCAATCGTCACTATCCGTAAGATTATCGGTTTGATAATCCATATAGGTTTGCGCGTTTGAACCATAAATAAGCATATCTGCAAGTAAAGATTTTAACTTTTCGTATTGAACGCTTGTTAAACCTAATTCTTCAGCGCTTCTTGCAATCTGATTATTGCAATATGTTTTTATGCTGTAATCGTAATTTGTTGCAATAACGATGCCGCCGCTAATAAGTTCAGCGGTTAAATTATCGTTCATACATTGTGCACTGATACCTGTATAAGCGAATTTATAATAGCCGGTTGAATTATCTAAGTAACCGTTAATAATTTCGCTTCTGCCACTAACAGACGTAACCTTTAAACTGAGATCTTCAGCGTTTTGTGTGCTTTTAACGTAATAGTTTATGGTTAAGGAAGAACCTATATTTACGTCTGCACCAACGATAGAGCTTAAAGTGTTGTAAACTTCAATTTCAGCAAACTGAACCAACGCTTCATTTTTCTGTGTAATTAAAACACGAATAAATCTTGCATTTACCGATTTAAATGTGCTTGTTACGGGGCTTGTTTTACCCTGTTCATCAGAATAAGGTGTTTCAATGCCATCAACGGTATAAACCGTGGTCCAGTTATAACTATCGTTTGAAACCTGAATCTTGTAGCCTTTAGGGAAATACGTGCACTTCTTGTTTGCGCCAACGTTACCTGTTGGATAAAGATCAACGGTATTAAAGATAAATTCATCACCTAAATCAATATCAACGTAAAGTTCGCTATCGGAACTTGTGCTTGACCAACCTGTATTTTGATTAGAAGAACTTAAATTTATTCTGTCACCGTCAGTAAGTTTCTGGGGGTCGTTCCAGTTAACATTACTATGTGAAGAAGAAGTGGTTACGTTTTTACCTTCTGCAATATTTTTTGTTGTATTTTTATTTAAAACAACTAATGCTTGTTCTAACGTTGTAATAGCATCAAACATTCCGTCCTGGGTTGTGTAGGTGGAATTATCAAGCGTATCAACAATCTGAATAAAACTGTTATATGCACCAGGGGCATAATCTTCTATATTTAAATTCTTTGAATCTTTAATAAGTTCATCAAGAATATAACCGTTTTCACGATAAACTTCAATTTCTGCAAACTGAACCAAACCGGTATCACTTTGTTTCTGGGTAATCACAATCTTAATGAATCTTGCGCTTAATAAATCAAACTGATTACGTACTGCATTAACTGAGCCATCACTGTTTGCAACAGGTTTATCAATATTGCTTGCGCTGTAAACCGTTTGCCAGGTTGAACCGTTATTAGAAACTTGAATATCATACCCCTTAGGGAATTTACCGCAAACGCTATCGGTGGTGGTATTGCCCGTGGGGTAAAGATTTACCGTGTTAAATGCGTAAACATCGCCTAAATCAATCTGAACAAAAACGTTTTCATCGTTTGAAACGCAGGACCAACCTGTATGCTGATTGCCTGATAAATTCACCGTATCACCATCAGTAAGCTTTTGAGGATTACTCCAGGTAGGAACTGAATGGCTTGTTGAAGTTGTAATGTTTTTATTTAATGCAAGGTTAATAACGGTATGTTTGTTTATTAAAGTTAAAGAATTTTCAAGCACGTCAGCAGCTGCTTTATATTGACTTTCATTTTGATACTGTTTGTTTAAAAACTCTTTAACTGTTTCGTTAAATTCAAGGTACGGTTTTTCAAGATAATTTTGTGAAACGATATTATTGCAGGCTTCGTTAAACTTATTGTATCTTAATTCATTATCGTTTAAAGCGTAAACTTCAATTTCGGATAATTGTGCATACCAAACGTCATCAACTTTATCCTGCAACGCGGTAATATCAATCTTTATATATTGCGCGCTAACGGTATTAAAGTAAACGTCAAAGTGGGGGGCAACGCCATTTTGGGCAGTAAGCGTAGCAGAAATATTGGATTTTTCTCCTACCTTATCAAAGGTTGTACCGTTGGTTGAAACAAGAACGTCAAAGGCTTTAGGGAACCATCTGCAAACAGGATCGGTATCAGTATTTCCCGTTGCATACAGCCTTACGTTATTTATTTTATAAGTAGCACCTAAATCAATAATAATGTATTTTTCTTGATAATCGCCTGTTATAGCCCAACCGGTATTACCGTTTTCTTGATAGTTTTTAAGATCACCATCAGTTAAAGTTTGTGGGTTATTCCAAAGCGGATTATCAATTTCGCCACTTGCTGAAACGATGGTATCTAAAGCAAGATTACCGGTTTTATTGCTTTTTAAAATAGCAATCTGTTCACTTAACTTAATGTGCGCGGTAACGTACTGATCGTTTGTTGAGTTTTCGTTATTTAAAACAGAAACAGCATTATCAAGAACTCCCTTAAATGTTTGCCAGATGCTTTCTTCATAGTTGGTTT
>JAZSPY010000097.1:0-6770 GCA_045537705.1 Clostridia bacterium | reverse complement strand
CTTACGCTTTCCACCGATAAATTTATAGATAGATTTAAAATGACTGAAAATCTCATACTAAAAGATGGCAAAGATATGAAAACTCTTACTGCCGAAGAAATCGACGAGTACTACAATGAATCTAAAAAGTATTAAAATAGGCAATATTCAAACTGAAAACAATCTTTTTCTAGCCCCTTTGGCAGGATTTTCAGACTTTGCAATGCGTGATATTTGCATATCTTTCGGCGCAGGTCTTACCTTTACTGAAATGGTAAGTTGTAAAGGTTTGTTTTATAATAGCGAAGCAACCAAAGATCTGTTAAAGCCTACAGGACTCCATCCTGAAGGCGCGCAAGTTTTCGGCAGCGATCCTGAGATTATGGCAAAAGAGCTTAAACACCCGTATTTTGAGCCTTTTGATATTATTGATATAAATATGGGTTGCCCTGCAAGAAAGATTATAACGAATCTTGAAGGTAGCGCTTTATTAAACGATATTCCTTTAGCAAAAGAAATTGTTTCTGCCTGTAAAGAAGCTACAAACAAGCCTGTTACTGTAAAAATGCGTATTGGTTGGGATAGTTTTATTGGTGACAAAGTTGCTAAAGCTTTAGAAGAAGCAGGGGCAGATGCTTTAACTGTTCACGGAAGAACAACTATGCAAGGATACAGCGGGAAAGCAAGCCTAGAATATATAAAAAAAGTAAAAGATGCAGTTAAGATTCCTGTTATAGCAAACGGTGATATAACAGGCGGTATTACCGCAACAAAAATGCTTACAGAAACAGGTGCTGATGCTATAATGATTGGCAGAGCCGCCCAAGGCAGACCTTGGATTTTTAAAGAAATTCTTGATTATTTTGAAAATACAGAATTTAAACTTTCGCACCAGGAAAAACTTGATATTGCTTTAAGGCATGGGCTTACTCTGATACAAGAAAAAGGCGAAAGAACCGCTACGCAACAGATGCGCAAGCATATCGCATGGTATACCCACGGTATGCGAAACGGTGCAAAAATCAGGGCAAGTATTATGGCTATAAAAACACAGGAAGATTTTATTAAACTTATAGATGACCTTCGTGCACTTGATGAATAAATGCTTGCTTTAATATTTTTGTGCTGTCTGATAGAAGCTCATCACTTAGCTGTTTTTCAGTAAGATACCCTATTAAATCTTCATTTTTATTAAATATCATTATAACATAAAATTCATTTCCAAATATTTTTTTGGAAATACTTAAAAGGCTTTCGGTTTCGTAAGCCTTTATTATTTTTATATTTTCGGCTTTATGCCACTTGTTTTCTCTTAAAAACGGTTTGCTTTTATTTTTTAGACTTTTTAATGATGCAATAAACATAAATATTGCCATTACGATTCCTGAGGCTGTATTAAAAAAAATTAAGTTTACTATATTCTTTAATAAATACAACGTTGAAAAAGTAACGCTTATAACATTTAATATTTTTTTACCTGTATTAAAGCCAAATATTCCATTTAAAACAGATGATAATATTCTGCCACCATCAAGTGGATAAATTGGTATAAGGTTTATTAGTGCAATACAGTATGAATAATCCACAAATTCCTGCCAAACAGGGATAATATGCATTTGTGCCCCAATTTGCCACAAAAAGCCCGTAAAAACGCTTGTAAGCGGGCCAAACAAAGCAATGATGCCTTCGGTTATATAACTGTCTTTTATCCCTTTTATTTCGGCGCATCCGCCAAAGAGATATAACGTTATGGATTCTGTATTAAGACCGAAGGCTTTTGCACACAGAATATGCGCGCATTCGTGAATCATAACTGCAAAAAGCATGGTAAAAAGCGTAAGACTGTTTCCTGAAAATATCCACAACCCACTTAAAATTACCATTGAAATATCAATTTTTATTTTTATGTTACCTATTTTTAAAAGGGTCAAGAAATATAATCCCCCGGATTTAACGTTTTGCAATTTTCATAAAGTTTATAGATGGCATCCCCTGTAATATATCCAATACTATCGCCTTTATAAACTTTTTCCCCTTCTTTTTTTATGGCGCAAACGTTTTTATATTCACTTAATTTACCATCATAATGCCTTAAAGTCATTCTGTTTTCGGAAACACTTTCAATAACACCATCTTCAGTTGCCCAAACGCTTGAATATTTACCGCTGTTAATTTTTAAACAGGGTTCGCCAAGAATATTTTCTAAAACACATTCTTCCCCGGGAGAGCCCAACGAAATAATATCAACCATGGTTGAAGCGCTTACAGAATCTTCATCCTTTGCCGCAAAAAATACTTTGCCAAGGCTTTCTTTTATTTTAAAATCTTCTTCTAAGGAAATACTTATGGCTTTTCGTACTGAAACCGCGCTTTTATTTTCAGAAAACGCCACAAAACACACTATAAAAACTAAAATCACAAGTGAAATAATCCATATAAATTTTTGCTTTTTCATAAAAAAATACCCCCTACGCAAAATATATGCGTAAAGGGTAAATAAAAATAACTGATCTTTAATCGGCTGTAAAGGGTTCAATTGGCCTGTGAATACAAACGCTTTCTACTAATCCGATAGCAATCATATTAGTTAGCATATTAGAGCCACCATAAGAGATGAACGGCAACGGAATACCCGTTATTGGCATTATGCCTAAAACCATACCGATATTTTCAAAGATATGGAACATAAACATTGCCATAACGCCCATAATAATCATTTTACCGTTTCTATCCGGGGCTTTATGCTGAATAAGATACCACATTCTGATTTCCATTGCAACATATAAGCCAATAAGCGTTAATGCCCCTAAAAATCCCATTGATTCACCAATTGCGGCAAAAATAAAATCTGTATGAATTGCAAAAATATCGCCGGATTGCGAAATAGAATCAACACCTAAAATACCTTTACCGAAAAATCCGCCTGAGCCAATGGCATATTTAGCATATTTTAACTGATCAACTTCATTACCGCTTAAAAAGTTAAGTATACGGCTTTGCTGTTTTTCGCCCATAAAAAACCATATGAGAACACAACCTACCACAAGCACACCCAACAAAATAAAAATGTGCTTCCACCTGATTCCGCCTGTAAAAAGCATCATAGCAAAAATGAATATATAAACAAGAGACGTGCCTATATCCATCTGCGTCAAAAGTGCACCTGAAAACAGTACCATTACTAAAAGCGTTGGCAAAAGGTCTTTAAAATGTACGAACTTTTCCTTTTGCGAAATGGTTTTTGCAAGCAAAAGAATTAAGCCTAATTTACCAACCTCAGTAGGCTGAAAATAAAATTTTTCGGTTATTTTTATCCAGCCCCTTGTTCCGCCTTGCTCAACACCGAAAAATGCGGTAAAAACAATTAAGCCAAGGCACACGCCAAGGACGATATACCATATTTTTGAATAAATACGGTAATCAAGCATTCCAACACATACCATTGCCACAAAGCTAATGCCAATCCACATAGCGTGCTTCCTGACCGTTATGAAATTAAGGCGCGAAAGTGTTTGCAATAAATCAGCTTCTTCACCGCCGGTAGAAGCATCGGCAAGTGCCGCTAAAATGGCAACTAAACCAAACAAACATATAACGCCTATAATGATAAGCAATACGTATTCAACGTTATGTAGTTTTCGTTTATCAAAAATCCACATATAAGCTCCGAATAAATAATTTTAATATATTATACCATACTTAAAATTATTTATCAAGTTTTTATATGGCTTTAAAAAAGTTTACAGGCATACTAGCCAGAAGATATGAACTTGCGCCTTTTCTTTCAATATGAACTGAAATATTATCGTAATCCGGCTCAATATATTTTACCGCTGCCTGAATAATATCTGCGGTCATTTTTAAGATAAATTCAGCGGACACGTTTGCCCTATCACTTGAAACAACCGCCATAAGCCTTTCTTTTGCAGTTTTTTTACTATTGCTTTTTTTAAAGAATCTAAACATATTCTTGCCCCCTTAATTACACCGCACTTTTTTTAGAAAAAAGTTTATCAATAATTACACCAATGGGGCTTGGCACGTTTACAGGGATATTTTCACCCATAAGCCTTTTTGCTACGTTATAATATTCTTTACCTGCTTTAGACGTTGGAATATTGATTGCTGATTCGCCTAAATTTGTTGAACGAACAATCATAGCATCATCTAAAATCGCACCAATTGCTTTTTGGCCTAAAATATCTTCAACATCCTCTAAAGAAAGCATATCACCGCTTCTTACAAGTTCAGGCTTTATTCTGTTAACTATAAGTGAGATTCTGCCTATTTCACTTGCCGCCATTAAGCCTATTACCCTATCTGCATCGCGAACAGATGAAACTTCGGGTGTGCAGATAACAAGCGCTTCATCTGCCCCTGCTATTGCGTTTTTAAAGCCTTGCTCAATCCCTGCAGGGCAATCAATTAAAATAAAATCATACTGATTTTTCAATTCGTTAATAAGATTAACCATCTGCTTTTCATTTATGGCGTTTTTATCCCGCGACTGACTTGCAGGCAAAAGTGAAAGATGCTCGTTTCTTTTATCCCTTATAATCGCTTGTTTAATGCGACATTTGTTTTCAACAACATCAACAATATCAAAAACAATTCTGTTTTCAAGCCCTAATGCTGTATCAAGATTTCTTAAGCCAAGATCTGTATCAATCAAAAGAACTTCTTTGCCCTGTTTTGCAAGGGCACTACCTATGTTGGCGCATGCTGTAGTTTTGCCAACTCCTCCTTTGCCGGATGTGATAACCAATACCCTTCCCATAAAAATCACTCTTTCTTTTTTTTTGATATGATACAAAACTTTTGTTAAATTTGAAAGCATTGTTTTTGTCGTTTTTTAACTAATGACAAAGAAAGAAAAAACACTACAAATTATGCAGATGAAAATTGACAAAAATAACCTTAAGCTTTATAATATAAGTGAAAATTATCTAAAGGAGTTTTTATAAATGAAACAAGCTACTAAGCAAAATACAATTGGTGAAATTCTTGAAATGAACCCTGAAGTTGCAGCACTTTTTTTAGGCCACGGTATGTTTTGCGTTTCTTGCCCAAGCGCACAGAACGAAACTTTGGAAGAAGCATGTATGGTGCACAATATTGATTCTGATGCTTTGCTTGACCTTATAAATAAATTTCTTGCAGCAGATGAGGAGGCATAAATAATGATTGCTATTGCATGTGATCACGGCGGTTATGAATTAAAGAACGAGATCATCAAGCACTTAACAAAAAAGGGCTATGAAATAAGAGATTTTGGTTGCGAAAGTACTGCAAGCGTTGATTACCCTGATTACGCTTATCCTTGCGCAAAAGCAGTTGCAGAGGGCGTTTGCGAAAAAGGTATTTTAATTTGCGGAACAGGTATTGGTATGAGTATTGCCGCAAACAAGGTTGAAGGTATCCGTTGCGCACTGTGTGGTGACACTTTTTCTGCCCACGCAACACGGGAACATAATGATTCAAACGTGCTTGCCCTTGGCGCCCGGGTTATTGGTTTAAACCTTGCCCTTGATATTGTTGATATTTGGCTTAATACAGATTTTAGTAACGACCAACGCCATATAGACAGAATCAACAAAATCACCGCCATTGATAAAAGGTAAGGAATAAAAAAGTTAAAAGAGTGTTTCAAAATTGAAACACTCTTTTTTCATTATTCAATATCAAACTGTGAATTATAAAGTTCCTTATAGAATCCGCCTTTTTTTATAAGTTCATCGTGGGTGCCTTGTTCAATAACGTTGCCTTCTTTCATAACAAGAATTAAATCGGCATTTTTAATGGTTGAAAGCCTGTGTGCTACGATAAAACTTGTTCTGCCTTTTAAAAGTTTAGAAAAGGCATCCTGAATCTTTTGTTCAGTTCTTGTATCAATTGATGAAGTAGCCTCATCCAAAATAAGCATTGGCGGTTTTTTAAGCATAAGCCTGGCGATACACAAAAGTTGTTTTTGCCCTTGTGAAAGGTTACCACCATCTTCACCAATAACCGTCTGATAGCCTTTAGGCAAGCGTTTAATAAAACTATGCGCATGAGCCGCTTTTGCTGCCTCAATAACTTCTTCTTGTGTTGCATCGGGATTGCCGAATTTGATGTTTTCTTCAATAGTTGTGGATTGAAGCCAGGTTTCCTGAAGTACCATACCAAAGCTTTCCCTTAAAGATGCACGGGTAACTTCATAAATTGATTTATCATCAATAAAAATATCACCTTCGTTCACATCATAAAAGCGCATTAAAAGGTTAATTAAGGTGGTCTTGCCGCAACCTGTTGGGCCAACGATTGCAACGCGCATACCTTTTTTAATATCAAGGGATAAGTTTTGTATTAAAGGTTTTTCTGTACTATAGCAGAAAGATACGTTTTCAATTTTAATATCGCCTGAAACGTTATCTAAGCTTTCAGGATTTTCTGCCTTTTGGGGTTCTTCTTCAATTAAATCAAACACTCTTTGCGCGCAGGCAAGTGCATTTTGCATTTCGGCAACTACGCCAGAAATTTCATTAAAGGGTTTTGTATATTGGTTGGCATAACTTAAGAAAATGGTAAGACCACCTACAGTTAATGAACCGGGAACTAAAAGTGCACCTAAAAATGCTACAAAAGCATACACGATACTGTTTACAAAACGGGTTGTTGGGTTGGTTAAGGATGAAAAGAATATTGCTTTTAACGAATGTTTTTCTAACCTATCATTAATTGAAGAAAATTCTTCTACTGCCCTATCGTTATAAGAAAATGCTTTTACAACTTTCAAGCCACCAACGATTTCA
>JAZSPY010000033.1:0-5288 GCA_045537705.1 Clostridia bacterium | reverse complement strand
GGTTTTATTGTAGGTTTTATTATGGGTGTTGGCGTTGGTTTGTTAAAATCTAACGGATATTCATTTTCTGAAAGCGTAGGATAACTAAAGGTTTTATGCCCTGCCCCACCAATCTGACCGTTTGAAACGTGAGAAATACTGAATTTTTCATCATCATAGTGAGTGGCAATGGTGTTTTTACCTGCAAGGAAATAATCATAATAGATATAACTTCCTTGGTCATCCCAGGTAACGTCAATAGCGTACCACTTATTATTTATTAAAACGTAGTTCCACATATGCGCTTCGCGATTGCCTTTTGAATTTACAGCATCACCTTCAACACAAACGCATTTAATACCATAAAAATCGCAGGCTGATTTAAAGGCTTCGGCGTAACCTTGGCACACTGCCTTACCGTTAAACAGTGAACCGTAAAGATCGTGGGCGTGCTCACCGCTTACATATTTAACATTATCACAAAGCCAATCGTGAATTTTCTTTACTTTTTCAACGTCAGTACCTGTAGCGCCAATTGTTTTTATTTTTTCATTGACTTTTCTTATGCTTGCTGCAGAATCAGATACAACATCAGGTACGATAATTTTAACGTCTTTTAAAAGAATTTTATCATCTTTTTCCGAATATGCATAATCAATTTCGCCTAATTTACTATTGGCTAACCAATAAAGTTCAGTGTGATCCATTGCGGCGGCACTTAAAGCATTTTTAAAGTACGTGCTAAGTTTTTGAGTTGAATTTTTTAAGTCTGCATTATTTTTTATAAACTCGTTAAACTCTTCGTTCGTGGTAAACCCAGGAGAAGTAAACGTATATTGAATAGTTGAAAGTTCAGGCACATTACATTGGCCTACAGGTGATTTTGCTGCAGTGATAAATGCATCATATAATTTTTGTTCATCTGCATTTAATTGGGATTTATAATATTCAAAAACTTCCCCTTGTGCGTTAGGTGAAATGCAAAATACACATAAGGTAATTGCGATAACAGTAATTATTACTAATAACTTTTTCAAAATAAACACTTCTTTACATATTTTTTGAAGCAAAGTTCCAGGCATCACGGCACATATCATCAATATTAAGTTCTGCCTGCCAAGAAATAAGTTCCTTTGCTTTTGAAGCATCGGCAAAGTTAGCAGGAACGTCACCAGGGCGACGAGGTGAGAATTTTACAGGAATTTCTTTTCCGCTTGCTTTTTTATAGGCTTCAACCACCTGAAGAACGCTGTAACCGTTGCCTGTACCAAGGTTTACGGTTAAAACGCCGGGATGATCAACAAGATATTTCATTGCGGCAAGATGGCCTTTTGCAAGATCAACAACGTGAATATAATCACGTACACCCGAACCATCAACAGTATCGTAATCATTACCGAACACGTTTAAGTGCGGAAGTTTACCTACTGCAACAAGGCAAACATATGGTAAAAGGTTGTTGGGAATTCCGTTGGGATTTTCACCAATAAGCCCTGATGGATGGGCACCGATTGGGTTAAAATATCTTAAAAGGGCAACGCGCATCTGGGGATCGGCATTAGCAATATCAATTAACATTTGTTCTTGCATAACCTTAGTCCACCCATAAGGGTTGGTTGCGCTTGTGGGCATATCTTCGGTTAACGGTGGCTGATTATTGCAACCGTATACTGTAGCAGAAGATGAGAAAACGATGCTTTTTACGTTAAATTCTGCCATAACTTTTAAAAGAGTAAGTGTGCCTGAAATATTATTACTGTAATACCAGTGAGGTTTTTCAACGGATTCGCCTACCGCTTTGAGCCCTGCAAAGTGAATAACACATTCAAAAGTATGCTTTGAAAAAACTTCCCTTAAGCCTTGTTCATCATTGATATCTACTTTATAAAAGGTACAAGACTTACCTGTAATTTCTTTTACTGCATCAAGGGATTCAACTTTTGAATTGCATAAATTATCAATAACAACAACTTCATAGCCGGCATTTAAAAGTTCAACACAAGTGTGGGAACCGATAAATCCAGCGCCACCGGTAACAAGAATCATAATAAAAAACCTCCAAGTATAAATTCCGATTATATTATACTTCATTAAACCCAATTTTGCAATAGAATAATTATGTTTAATCTTGATTTATTTGGTAATAATATATGTAACGAAAGGAGTGTTTTTTATGATTGAACAAGATACTATAAGGCTGTTAAGAGAATGCGACGCAGGCGTTAAAATGGGTGTTAGTTCTATAAATGACGTTATTCAGTATACTGATTCAGACGAACTTACTCATTTGTTGGAAAAATGCCGTGCAGAACACAACAAACTTGATGATGAAATTCAGATGCATCTTAAACGTTTTGAAGACGAGGGCAAAGAACCTAACCCAATGGCAAAAGGCATGTCCTGGATGAAAACCAATATGAAGTTAATGATGCACGAATCTGATGAAACCATTGCCGATTTAATGACTGATGGTTGCAATATGGGTGTTAAATCACTTAATAAATATCTTAATGAATACGCGGCCGCCGATGAATATACAAAGGATATTGCAAAAAGGTTAATCAATCTTGAAGCACAATTGGCAGTTGATATGCGTGGATTTCTTTAAAGAAAAACAATCCAATTTTTTGGGTTGTTTTTTTAATATTTAATTGAAATTTATAAAAAAAAATGATATACTTATTTTAACGATAAAGTTAACTTAGGAGAAAAAAATGAGATACACCGAAAGTAGCAGTTATTTAACCGAACTTCACCTTGATAACAGTAATGTTAACTGGGTTGAAGGTAGTTTTCACCTTTGGGGCGAATGTGTTTACCCTGAAGGTTTTTCCGTGATAGTAAAGCGCACCTTTAATAACGACGTTTTAACTGAAGAATATACTTTTACAAATAATTCTGTAAGCGACGTTGAAATCAAAAAAGGTGACCTGGGTGTTTGGGTTCCTTTTAACGATAGTTATGAAGGCGCCAAAATATCTAAAGATCAAAGATGCCATGCGCATATATGGATTGGCGGAACAAGTTCCTGGGTAAACGCTATTAGTATGAAATCAGAACCGCCACACTTTGCTTTGATGCTTACAAAGGGTAGTTTATGTGCCTATAGCCAGGAAAGAGAAAACTGTTCTAACGATCGTGGTGATTTCTTATTTTTAATAAGCCCCGTAACAATTAAAGCAAAAGAAAGTTACACTTTATCCTGGGATTTATTTGAGCATAATGGTGATTTTTTAGAAAAAGCAAAAAAATACCCCAACTATCTGAACGTTGAAAGTGATTATTTTACTTTCTTTGAAAGCGAAGAACCCTTCGTTTATATAGACAAAAAAAAGACAGTTCTTAAAAAAGAATTAGGCTATCACACAATAAACGTTGGTGATGCTTATTTCAGGTACCAGGTTAAGCCTGATTTATACGATCTTGCTTTTCGCCGTTGCAAATTTATAAAAGATTATCAGCAGGAAACCAATAATTCTTTCCTTAAAGGTGCATATCTTATTTACGATAACGAAGATAAATGCCGTTATTTTGAAGAAAAATTTAATGCCAATCATAATGCCGGCAGAGAACGAATTGCTATGGGTATATTATTGGCAAAGTATCTGCAAAAGAATTATGATGAAAAACTACATAACAGTTTAAAAGACTACGTTGATTTTGTTTTAAGGGAATATTTTAACGAAGAAACGGGCAAAGTTATAAACCGCGCTTTTGAAAAAGACGGCGCGCGCAGAATTTACAATAATGCCTGGTATGCAACTTTTTGGCGCGAATTATATAAGCTTGAAAAAAATACCCGTTGGGCAATTTGTATGTTTAAGGCGTATGTTGATCTTTATGAAAACGGTGGCAAAATGTTTTATCCGTTAGCAGCAGAATTAACTGATACAATAAAGGTTTTAGAAGATGCCCATCTATTAAATGAAAAAGAAATCCTTTTAGATTATTTCATCACTAACGCTGATTTCTTATTGGAACAAGGCACCGACTATCCTAACTTTGAAGTTAATTTTGAAGATAACATTGTTATTCCTGCAGGTGTTGTTTTAATTCAGGCATATGAACTTACAGGTAATACAAAATACCTTGAAGAAGCAAAAAAACACATTAAGATACACGATGTATTTGTAGGCTTTCAGCCTGATGCAAGAATGCATGGTGCATCAATTCACCACTGGGATGACTTCTGGTTTGGCAAAAGAAGAATGTATGGTGATACCTATCCGCACTACTGGTCAAGCGCAGGAGCAATGCTTTATGCTTATATGAGCAGACATTCAAACGACCCGTTATATATAAAGAAAGCAAGGGCGTGTTTAAGAACGGGGTTATCTTCTTTCTTTGATGATGGTAGTGCAACCTGTGCCATCGTTACCCCATTTAAAGTAAATGGAATGAAAGGTGAATTTATTGATCCTTGGGCAAACGATCAGGATTGGGCATTATATCACGCATTAGTTTTTGATGAAGAATTTGGATTATAAAAAAAGCACCGCAAGGTGCTTTTTTAATAGTTATTAAATATAAAAAATGGCGGTCAATTGGACCGCCATTTTAATTTAATTAAAGATTTTCACCAGGAAGGTTGAAATCAATATCACTGGCTGTAACAATCTGAATTGTTTTAATTTCTAAAACCTCAGCCTCGGGTTTAGTATATGAATTTTTCACTTTAACCAACCCTCCTTATTAACCTTTGTATGCAACTGCTGCCTGACCATAGTTGTTAAGTGCTTTTACAATTGCGCCAACTTCTGTATGAGCATTCATATTTGTAATAAATGCGTTTACGTTGTAGGAAACTGTTGAGATGGTTTGGCCACCCTTAACAAGTTCAATTGTAAATACTGTATCAAACTGTGTTGCATAGATAGCATCAGTATAAACTGTTCTGCCTTCAATTGTAAATTCAACAGGTTGACCGTTGCGATATACTTTGATTTCGTCAACGTCAATGCTTGAAAGCTTGAAGTAAATTCTGTTTACTGATGAAACGTTAACACCGATTGTATTAACTCTTTCAACATTCTGGTTGCCTTCAACTTCCTTTACAGGATTTTGAGGAGCAACGTATGCTAATGATTCATCAATCCAAGCTACGCCGTCAGTTGCAAGAGCATCTGTCTTGTAGCCAAGATATTTCTGTGCTTCTGCACCATAAACAAGCATATCGTTAAGAAGTTTATCAAGTTTAGCGTCTGCACCATTGGTGTACTGGTTAATTGCATACTGTTTAACGCTATATTCGTTGTAAGCAGCTAAAAGAACATCACCGCAGTAAAGTGCTGCTGAAATGTTTTCTGCCA
>JAZSPY010000086.1:0-3975 GCA_045537705.1 Clostridia bacterium | reverse complement strand
CTTGAATCAAGATCAAGATCGCTTACGTTAAAGATTGTTGAGCCCTTGCGAACGAAGATGTAATCAGAGAACCAACCGTTCAAGTGAATATCATCATCGGGAAGCAAGCCATAAACGTCAGCACCGCCTACGTTCTGCTTGTTAAGATCAAACATTGTGATATCGGGATTATCTTTAAAGATCATACAGGTTACAACCTTATCACCGATATTCAAAGGTTTGCCTGCGCTATCTTTTTTAACGTTTTTACCCATTGCAACGATTTCGCCTGTACCTTCGTGGCCTAAAGCAACGGGAATCATGCCGAAGGGATCGCGTTTAAATTCGTGTGCGTCAGTACCGCAAACACCGCATCCTTCAACTTTAACAAGAATATCATCATCACCTAATGGTGGAATTGGATATTCTTTTAACTCAAACTTTTCAAGCTGAGTAAGCATAGCAACACGTGCTGTTTTAGGAATTGCTCCTGCAGGTTTTTTAACTGCAGCAGGTGCGCTATCACCGTTTTGCATAGAAGAAAGCACTTGTTTAACGATTTCTTCTACGTTTACTGAGTTTATATCCATTTCAGTTTAGTCCTTTCATAAATTTTCAATGCACGTTTTAAAAAGGTCACCGCCCAATTTTGCAAGAAGTGTATCCTGCTCTTCTGAGCCACCTGAAACGCCTAAACCACCGATTATTTTGCCTTCCTTATTATATAAAGGAACGCCGCCACCGAAAATTACGATTTTACCGTTATTTGTAAACTGTATTCCGTAAAGGCTGCCGCCCGGCTGAGCCAAGGGTTTTAAATCAATGGTTGACATTTTAAGGGCTACAACGGTATATGCCTTATTAAACGCTACATCATAACTTGCCAGATATGAATCGTTCATACACTGTACTGAAACAGGATTACCCCCTGAGTTAGAAATTGCTACAACTGCATTTACACCCATTTTGCACGCTTCGGTGCGAACGTATCTGCTGATTGCCATAGCAAGTTCAAGGCTCATTTCCTGAGGCGAATTCATATAGGCGTTTAAGATTTTACTGACAGTTTCCGTCATATTATTTTTCAAAAGTCATCATCCTTACTTTAAGGATTCAAGAACCTTTTTGGTAATTTCAGCAACAAGGTCTGCTTCGCCACCGTTGTTCTTACCGCAAGTGCAGTTGCCACCGCAGGAATGACAGCTTGATTTGCCATCTTTTGCATTGGGGCAAACGTTTGCAGGATGCTTACCTTTAAGACCAAACTGACGGCGGATTTCATAAAGACGTTCAACCTGCTGAGGTGTAAGTTCTTTAGGTCCGCCAAGAAGACGTGCATTAAAGAGAAGTTTTGCATAGAATTCAACGGATTCCATCTTGTGATATGCATTTATAAGTGAATCTGAATATGTAAGTGCACCGTGGTTTTCAAGAAGAACAGCATCAAAATACTGAAGATGCTTTTCAACTGCATCCGGAATTTCTTCTGTTGAAGGTGTGCCGTAATCAGCGATCGGAACGCAACCAAGTGCGATAACTGCTTCAGGCATGATGGGCTGTGTTAATGGAATGCCTGCAATAGCAAAGCTTGTTGCATATACGGGGTGAGCATGAACAACTGAGTTAACGTCAGGTCTCTGCTTATACACGCGCATGTGCATCTTGATTTCGCTTGATGGCTTGAATCCGGGGTTAGCCTGGATAACTTTACCATCAGCATCAACTTTACAAATGTATTCAGGAGTCATAAAGCCCTTGGATACGCCTGTAGGTGTGCAAAGGAATTCGTTATCATTGAGCTTTACTGAGATGTTACCGTCATTTGCAGCAACCATGCCCTGATTGTAAATTCTCTTGCCGATGTCGCAGATTTGTTTTTTGATTTCATATTCTGTCATAGTGTTTCTCTCCTTCTTTTTGTGAAATACACATTTTATTACTTAAATAATATCATAAACACAGAACTTAGTCAACTAAAAATGTTGGTTTTTGTTGGTTTTTTCTTGTTTTTTGCCGACTTTCTTCTGTTTTTAGACCGAATTTGGATATTTTAGCCTTTTTATTTCTGCTTTTCTGCGTGCTTTTTCTTGTTTTGGATCAAAATCACGTAAAAAATCTTTTAGTTCTTGAATACCTTCCCCTGTTACCGAGGAAACGTAAAATATTTTTTTTACCCCTGCAAGTTTAAGCCAGTTTGTAACTCTTGGAATATTTGCCTTTTCCTTATCTATACCTGTTACGATACCGATAACATATCGGTTACACATTCCCGTTATGTTAGGTGAATATAAACTGTACGGTTCATCAGCACTCATTAAAAGGCCTACGATATCAGATTCATAAACAAAGATGGCAACTGCACCGCCAAGATGCCTTTCCTGAATATATTCCCCGGGGGTATCTATCATAAAGTTACCGTTTTTTATATCCTGGGTTTTAGCATAATGAATGGCTTCGCCATTTAAGGCCTGGGTCAGCGTTGTTTTGCCTGCGCCGCTTCTGCCTAAAAGAATTACCTTGTTCATGTTTTAGTTATTGGGCAAACTGAAAAGTGAAGAGTATTTTCAGCATACTCGCTTACTGCATGAACAGATGCCTCAACCTGTGAAACTGTGCCTGTTACAATTAAGGTTCCTGAGAACCTATCAACAAAGCCAAGTTCAACACCGGAAGATTTTGTTGCAAGGTCAGCCGCAATGATAGCAGTTTCAGCAGGGCTCATTGTCATAATGCCAATAGCGCCTGTGTGATCATCTGCAGGATCAAGACCAAGCTTTTCATATATTTCAATATCAGGGTTGGCAATAATGTGGGCTAAGGTTATCTGTTTACCCGGAACCAATTCCTGTATTATTCTTGTTTTTCCTTCGTTTGTATCAACGTAATTTGCCATAAATTTCTCACTTTCAGGGCAAAATCCCTTTTACCCTACTATTTCACATACTATTGTATTACAAATTGGGTATAATGTCAATACAAAAAACAGAAAAAAACAGTAAAATTTAGCCAAAAACCAAATAAATTTTATACAAATCCAACAAAACACCGTTTATTGTATGTGGTTTTATACCAAAATGCACAAAAAAAGCGCCTTTTTATTAAAGGCGCGAAACTCCTATATATTATATATGCCGTCGCAACTGTCAAAATTGTAAAAATTTTAAAGAAAAAAACAAAAAAAGAGAGATAAACCAAGTTATCTCTCTTTTACTTTTAATCTAAAGATTAAAGTTCTGCGAAGTACTTAATTGTACGAACCATCTGGCTGGTGTATGAGTTTTCATTATCATACCAGGAAACAACCTGTACCTGATAAGTATCTTCATCAATCTTAGCAACCATTGTCTGTGTTGCATCAAAAAGTGAACCGTAACGCATACCGATAACGTCAGATGAAACGATAGCTTCTTCATTGTAACCGAATGAATCGGAAGCAGCAGCCTTCATAGCAGCGTTGATGCCATCAACAGTAACATCAGTACCCTTAACAACTGCAACAAGGATTGTTGTTGAACCTGTGCAGGTGGGAACACGCTGTGCTGAGCCGATAAGCTTGCCGTTAAGTTCAGGAATTACAAGACCGATAGCCTTTGCAGCACCTGTTGAGTTAGGAACGATGTTCTGTGCGCCTGCACGAGCACGGCGAAGGTCACCCTTGCGGTGAGGACCATCTAAGATCATCTGATCGCCTGTGTAAGCATGAACAGTTGTCATGATACCTGACTGGATAGCTGCATAATCGTTAAGAGCCTTTGCCATAGGTGCAAGGCAGTTTGTTGTACAAGATGCTGCAGAAATAACCTGATCATCTTTATCAAGTGTATCTTCGTTTACTGAGAAAACGATTGTCTTAAGGTCTTTACCAGCGGGAGCTGAAATAACAACCTTCTTTGCACCTGCATTGATGTGAGCCATTGACTTTTCTTTTGAGCAGTAGAAACCTGTGCATTCAAGAACAACGTCAACACCAAGCTGACCCCAAGGACAGTCATTAGC
>JAZSPY010000145.1:0-1719 GCA_045537705.1 Clostridia bacterium | reverse complement strand
GGTAAACCTATGCAATTAGGTTTATTGCAGATGACAAAATACTATATTGAATATCAAAAGGAAGTTGAAAGAAAACGCGTTCGCCACGATCTTGAAGCTGCAAGGCAAAGGGAAGAAATTTTATCAGGCTTAATGATTGCCATTAAGAATATTGATAAGGTTATTAAGATAATTCGTTCATCCCCCAACGTTCGCACAGCAAAAGAACGTTTAAGAGAAACTTTTGCTTTAACTGAAAGACAGGCTACTGCTATTTTAGAAATGCGTTTACAACGCTTAACAGGGCTTGAAATTGAAAATCTTGAAAAAGAACTTAAAGAAGTTCGTGAACTTATTAAGGAACTTGAAAGTATACTTCAAAGCAAAACTAAACTTAACAACGTTATTAAGAAGAATCTTCAGGATATTAAGCGCAGATATAAGAACCCAAGAAGAACGGCTATTATTTACGGCCACAAAGAAGAAACTGTTACAAAGGAAACCTTTAAAACTGTTGAAGATGCTATTGTTTCCATTGACCGCGCAGGATTTATCCGCAGGGTTCAGGTTAAAAATTACAATCTTTCAAATAAGGATATCCCAACTGCAACAAATGATGCGTTAATTTCTGTTCACCAGGTGCAAACGGATATGAACTTATTACTGTTTAGCAATTTAGGATTTGCGTATAACGTTAAGATAGAAGATATTCCTGAATACAAATGGCGTGATAAAGGTTGCGCACCGGGAAGGCTTTGTGCAGGATTTGGCGATAACGAAAAAATCTTGCTTGCTATCCCCTATAAAAACGTTCTGCCCCAAGGCAATATAGCCTTTATGACAAAGGGTGGCATGATAAAAGTTTCTTCATTAGAAGAATATGCAGTTAAAAAGAACAAGTTTAATTCCATTACTCTTAAGAATGATGACGTTTTGGTTAACGTTGAGCTTCAGGAAAAAGAAGCTACTGTTCTTTATATTACAAAGAATGGTATGAGTTTAAATATGGATACCTCTGAAATAAGCGTTACAGGCCGCGTTACCGCCGGTGTTAAAGGCATTAACCTTGATGAAGACGATTACGTTATTTTTGCTAAACAGATTTCTGACGAGGGCGAAGTTGTTCTGTTTACTGAAAAAGGTTATGCAAAACGTGTGCTTGCCTTTGATTTTGAAATAGGTTTACGCGCAAGAAAAGGTAATAAAACTTTTGAATGGCGCAAAAACGGTTCAAACGGCACAAGTGTTGCAGGCGCAGTTTACGTTAAAGAACCTATTGATATTTTAGCGCTTCACAAAAACGGCGATATTGAAACCTTTAACAGCGAAGATATCTTTATTGAAGCAAGGCTTTCAGCCGGTAAACCCTACGCTTTAGCAGTTATGGGCGATGAAATTGAAGATATTGCACAGTTTGTAATGTAATAAAAAAAAGAAAAAGCAGTTCGCATAGGTTGTACTCTAAAGGATATTAAAAAAGGAAGCACGAAAATTTCGTGCTTCCTTTCATTTTGTCTTATACCGTAACAAGCAGGGAAAATGTATATCACATTTTCCACCTGTTAGGAGAACCTAATACCCTTTTCTAAACAAATATCATTTATTCGATAAATTGGATTTTGTCATTTTGTAATACACCAAATAGCTAATGGCACATAGCAGCTCGCTAATACGAGTCTTTGCCAAAGACCGCCGTATCTCAAAACAGTATTTGCAAATTTTTCTTTCTCCCCCATAATA
>JAZSPY010000128.1:0-2406 GCA_045537705.1 Clostridia bacterium | reverse complement strand
ACTTAAACGAAACAAATAAAAAGGATGGTAAACTCATCCTTGTTACAGCAATTACCCCCACCCCTGCAGGTGAAGGTAAAACAACAACTACAATCGGTCTTGCAGATGGTTTAAAAATCATCGGCAAGGACGTTACCGTTGCTTTAAGAGAACCTTCTTTAGGTCCCGTTTTCGGTGTTAAAGGCGGTGCTGCTGGCGGCGGTTATGCACAGGTTGTTCCAATGGAAGATATCAACCTTCACTTTACAGGCGATTTCCACGCAATCGGTGCAGCCAATAACTTGCTTGCAGCAATGCTTGATAACCACATTCAGCAGGGCAATCAGCTTGGGATTGACGTTCGCAAAATCACCTGGAAACGTTGCGTTGATATGAACGACCGTCAGCTTCGTTTCGTTGTTGATGGTATGGGCGGAAAGGCCAATGGCGTGCCAAGGGAAGATGGTTTTGATATAACCGTTGCTTCCGAAATCATGGCAATCCTTTGTCTTTCAAATTCTATTGAAGATCTTAAACAAAGGCTTGCTAATATAATCGTAGGCTATACTTTTGATGATAAGCCCGTTACTTGCGGTCAGTTAAAAGCACAGGGCGCTATGTGTGCGCTTTTAAAGGATGCGATTAAACCTAACTTAGTGCAAACATTAGAAGGCACTCCCGCATTTGTTCACGGTGGTCCGTTTGCAAATATTGCCCACGGCTGTAACTCAGTTATGGCAACAAAACTCGCTTTAAAAATGGGTGATTACACCGTTACCGAAGCAGGCTTCGGCGCAGATTTAGGTGCTGAAAAGTTCCTTGATATCAAGTGCCGTATGGCAGGGCTTACACCTGATGCAGTTGTTATAGTTGCAACTGTGCGCGCCTTAAAGATGCACGGTGGCAGGGCAAAGAATGAACTTAATAACGAAGATGTTCAGGCGCTTGAAAAAGGTATACCTAACCTTCTTCGCCACGTTTCAAACATTAAAAACGTATATAAACTTCCTTGCGTTGTTGCAGTTAACCGTTTCCCAACAGATACTGATAACGAAATTGATTTCATTATCAAAAAATGTAAGGAATTAGGCGTTAATACCGTACTTTCAACAGTATGGGCTGAAGGTGGTAAAGGCGGCGTAGAGTTAGCTAAAGAAGTTGTTCGCCTTTGTGAAGAAGAACAGGGTGATTTCACCTTCTCATATGAACTTGATTCAACTATTGAAGAAAAAATTGAAGCAGTTGTTAAAAAAGTTTATGGCGGTAATGGTATCACAGTTATGCCTAACGCAAAAAAACAGATTGCTCAGTTAACCGAACTTGGCTTTGATAAAATGCCAATTTGTATAGCAAAAACACAGTATAGTTTTTCTGATGACCCAACTAAACTTGGCGCACCAAAAGATTTTACAGTAACCATTAAAAACGTAAAGGTTTCAGCAGGCGCAGGCTTTATCGTTGTTTTAACAGGCGATATTTTAACTATGCCCGGTCTTCCAAAGGTTCCTGCCGCTGAACGTATTGACGTTGATAAAGATGGTAAAATTTCAGGATTGTTTTAATAATAAAAGCCTTGTATAATATATACAGGGCTTTTAGATATTTTTAAGGAGGTATATTTATAATGGAGAACAAGTATATTCTTGAACTTGCAAAACAATATCCTAACCGGAACAGAGTATCAAGCGAAATCATCAACCTTAACGCAATTTTAGCACTTCCCAAAGGAACAGAACACTTTTTAAGTGATCTGCACGGGGAACATCAGGCATATTTGCACATTCGTAAAAATGCATCAGGTGTTATTCGCAAAAAGGTTGAACAGCTTTTTTCAAAAACTCTTCAAACAAAAGAAAGAAAAGAACTTGCAACGTTAATTTACTATCCTGAAGAAAAACTTCTTGAATTAAATGAACAAAATATTATTGATGATGAATGGTATAACGTAACGTTACTGCGCCTTTTAGAAATCTGCCGTCTTGTAAGCAGTAAGTATACAAGATCAAAGGTACGTAAGCATCTTTCAAGAACGGCTATGGGCTACGATTATATTATTGATGAACTTTTAAACAACGATTACGATGAAATCAATAAGGAAAGATATTACGAAAACATCATTAAAACCATTATTGAAATAGGCTCTGCCCAGCAGCTTATTATTGCAATAAGTACTTTAATAAAAAGCCTTGTTATTGACCATTTACATATTGTAGGTGATATCTATGACAGAGGTCCCGGTCCGCATGTGATTATGGATACACTACGTCATTATCATTCCGTAGATGTGCAGTGGGGTAATCATGATGTGGTTTGGATGGGAGCTGCCAGTGGTCAGCTTGCATGTATTGCCACCGTTATCCGTATGTCTGCACGATATGGTAATCTGGATACCTTGGAGGAAGGCTATGGTATTAACCTGATTCCTCT
>JAZSPY010000076.1:0-10263 GCA_045537705.1 Clostridia bacterium | reverse complement strand
CACGGCCCCCAACAAATGAAATATACTAAATACGTAACCAACTATCAGTTTTTTGGTGAAAGAACAAGCGAACTTGCCTATTTAACTAAAAAACACGATATGCTTTTAACCTGGGAAAACGTGCATTGGACTCATTATAACCATCCTGATTTTATAAAAAATCTTTCTCCCTTTTTAACAGAAGAAATTGGCACAACGTTAGATATTAAACAGGCAAAACAAAGCGATACTCCCGTTGATAAATATATTTTTGATATGCAAGGCAAAATTAAAAACGTACATATCGTTGATTTTGATGAATCAGGCAATATGGTGCTTCCAACATTTGGCTTTTACGATTATAAAAGCTTCTTTAATAAACTTAATAACATTGATGTGCCCGTTATGATAGAAGTTTACGATGGCTGTTTTAAACAACCCGATGAACTTTTACAAAGTTATCATAAATTTAAAGAACTTTACCAATAAAAAACCGATGAGATTTTTCTCACCGGTTATTTCTTTTCTCCTTAAAAAAATCAGAAAGAATCTTTGCGCAATCTTCTTCCATAACGCCACCTAAAATTTCGGCACGGTGATTAAAACGTTCATCGTTTGCAAGGTGGTAAAGTGTGGTGCAACAACCTGCTTTTTGGTCATACGCGCCAAACACAACTTTATCAATACGTGAATTTATTATTAACCCCGTACACATCGGGCAGGGTTCTAAAGTAACGTAAAGGGTACACCCGGTTAAACGCCAGGAATTTAATTTTTTTGCAGCCTTTTTCATTGCCAACAATTCAGCGTGGGCGGTAGGGTCATTTGTTGATTCCCTTAAATTATGGCCACGGGAAATAATTTCGCCGTCTTTTACAACAACCGCGCCAACAGGTACTTCACCTTTTTTATAGGCAACGCGCGCTTGTTTTAAGGCTTTTTTCATAAAATAATGATCGTCTTTAATAATCATTTGTGATAAGGCTCCTTGTTGATAATTTTGTAGCCCCTGTAAATTTGCTCTAATAAAATTACTCGTGCCATTGAATGTGTAAAAGTCATATCCGATAAGGAAAGAGTAAAATCGGCTCTTTTTAGTGCATTTTCGTGAAAGCCAAGAGAACCGCCTAAAATAAAAACGATATTCTTTTGTTCCTGCCACTTTTCAATATGGTCGGCTAATTTTTCACTTGTAAGTTTTTTGCCTAAGGAATCTAATGCAACTACAAAATCTTTATCGTTTAATTTTTTCTCAATCTTTTCCCATTCAGTTAATTGAACTGCTTTTTTCTGTGCATCGGTAAGTTTTTCAGGCGCCTGCTCATCACTAACTTCAATTAAAGAAAACTTAGTGTATCTTTGCAAACGCTTTTCAAATTCTTTTTGTATCTCCTGATACATTTTTTGTTCTTTGCCAACTGCAATAATCTTAACACTCATATTTTTTACCAGGTCATAAACATAAAAATTACGTTAATCAAAATAAATGCTACCCAAAAAAGAGCCTTCATAGTTTTTTCAATGGGCTTTTCTTTAGGCATAAAGGCAACGTTGTTCATTTCGCTTGGAACTTTGCAATCATATTTTTCTTTGTTCTTTTTCAGCGTGTAAATAATAAACAAAGCCATCGCACCTGAAGCAATAACAGGTAAAACAAGCGTTACAACAGATGAAAAGACATATTCATATTCATTTACGCAAAATAAATAAAGATCATTGATAGGGGGATAAGTAAATAATACACTTATTGCATTAAGGGTAAAATGAATTACACAGCCTGCTAAAAGGGAATCGGTAATAGTAACTACCACTGCTAAAATGATACCGCATAAAAAAGCGTAAGCAAGTTGCTTAAAGTTACCGTGCATAATTGCAAAAATCAATGCCGACATAAATATGGCTTTAACTTTTGATTTTCTTTCAAAAGCGCGCATAACAAAACCACGGAAGAAAATTTCTTCACAGATGCTTGGCAAACCTGCAACAATAACGATTTCAAACATTAACTGGGTTAAATTTGTTGCATCGGTTATTGTGCCGATATCACTGGATTCACCTAAAATTTCCTCAAAAAAAGCAACAATACCGCCGTTTAGTATCTGTAGTAAAAAGAATACGCCTACAGAAAAAATCCCTAAAAGTAATACTTGTAAGAAATCAATATTCTTTTTAAGCCTTAAGGTTGCGCCCATATCCTTTTTTGTAATTAAAAGCATAAAAATGGGAATTATCAAAACTGCAAAAAACTGGCTTATAACAGAATTAAACATATCAAGGCCAAATTCACTTCTGAAAAACGCAGTGTATTTTCCGCCTGTTGCCAGAGTAAGCAAAAACAAAATCGTATACACAGGCACGTACATTACCGCAGCCCCTAAAACAGCCTGCCAGATTTTCGGAAACCTTAAATCATCAAATTTTGCCTGAATTTTTTCAGGTAAAATGATACTATTTTCCATTAAATTAAACTCCTTTAAAGAATCTGCCTAAAAGTTCGTAGCCAACTTCCTGAATAACGCCACAAGCAGTAGCCTGCTTTTCGCAAAGGTTAGTAACATTACTGTTTCTTTCGTTATTGCTGTAATAAATGCAATAAGGAACAGGATCGCTTGAATGTGTGCCTGTTGGGATAGGCGTAGGATGATCAGGCATAATTAAAACAGCGTAATCTTCTTTTCTTGCACGAAGTCCGTTAACAACAAAAGTAAGAACCGTATCAAGCATTTCAATAGCCTTTACCTTGCGATTTACTTCACCTCTGTGTCCGCATTCGTCAGGGGCTTCAAAGTGAAGATAAACAAAATCCTTGCCTTCATCAAAAGCAGTTAACGTAGCCTTTGCCTTGCCCATAAAATTAGTTTCAAGGGTACCTGTTGCATTTAATACGTCATAAGTTTCCATATCTGCAAGGCGTGCAATACCGCGTACTAAATCAACTGCAGTTACTGCCGCGCCTGAAATACCGTACTTTTCTTTAAAAGGTGAAAGCCCCGGCTTTGAACCAACGCCCCAGAACCAACAGGTGTTAGCCATTCTTTTACCATTGGCTTTTCTTTTAAGGTTAACAGGGTGATTCTTTAATATTTCGTGGCTCTTTTTCATTAAATCCAATAAGATATCTGCGCCACTGCCCTTAGGCAAATAATCAAACACCTTTTTGCCTGTAATGTCGTGGGGTGGGGTAAGGGTAACATCAGCATTACCGCCGTGTATTATTAAAATATGCCTGTATGAAATACCTGCATAAAACTCTAATAAATCGCTTGAAAGTTCTTCATTTAAAGCTTCAATAAGTTCACTTGCTTCATCGGTGGTGATTTCGTCGCTTGAATAATCTACCATAGTTTTATCTTCGTAATTTTCTTCTTCAGAAACGCAAGCAAGATTGCATCTTAAGGCAATGTCAGTTTCATTCATCTTAATGCCCATTGCAGCTGCTTCAAGTGGCGCACGGCCTGTAAGAAAAATGCGTGGGTCATAGCCAAGGGCTGAAAGATTGCCAACGTCACTACCGCCTTTACAACCGGGGGGAGTAATGTTAACCATACCTACTTCACCGTTTTTTGTCATATAGTCAATTAAGGGCTTTTTTGCTGCCTCCATAGGAGTTTTACCCTGTAATTCATTAAGTGGCATATCAGCCATTCCATCGCCTAAAAGAACAAGATATTTCATTATAGTGCACCTCTTTGATAATTATATTAAGATATTATATCACAAAGAAACACAATTTGCACCATATTTTTATGTTGACAAGGGCATTTTTTTAAATTATACTAAACCAAGCAAATGAAGAAAGAGGTACTAATTATGAAACTTATGTTTGCTTCGGATATTCACGGATCTGCCTACTATCTTTCTAAGGTGTTTCAGGCCTTTAAAAACGAACAGGCAGATAAACTTATTTTACTTGGTGATCTACTGTATCACGGGCCAAGAAATCCGCTTCCAAGGGATTATAACCCGCAAGAATGTATTAAAATGCTTAACGAAAACAAAATGAATATCCTTGCAGTAAGGGGAAATTGCGATGCTGAAGTTGATCAGATGGTGCTTGAATTTCCAATAATGCAGGATAGTTTAACTATGTTTTTGGAAAAACGTCAGGTGTTTATTACTCACGGACATTTATTTTCAATGGATAATCCGCCATTATTAAATAAAGGCGATATTTTAATTAACGGCCATTTCCATATTGGCGAAATCAAGGAAACGGAAGATTTTATCTATATTAACCCGGGCTCAGTGTCCTTGCCTAAAAACGATTTCAGAGGCTATGCAATTTATCGTGACGGCACTTTTAGTTTAAAAACCTTTGATAACGAAATAAAAGAAATTATAAAAATTTCAGAATAATCAAAACCCCCTTTGCTCATAATCTGGGTAAAAGGGGATTTTTTTATGGAAAAATATATAATAGTTTTGATAATTTTAAGTATGCTTTTGTTTTGTATTTGCACTTTTCCTGTTATTAATCATACTGCAGATCAAACATATCTTGTGGTAACAAAAGAAACGGTTGCAGATAAACTTTTAGTAACAAGCCAAAAGTGGCAAACAAAGGATTATTTCGTATATAAAATTGATAAAGATGAAGAAAAAATTGCAAAAAGCATACCAAACGGCAAAATAATTAAAGAATACGTTTGTAACAATCATCATAATCTTAACAAGGGTAATCCATTTATGCAGGTGATTTTATCAGGTGAAAACTACATTCTGGGGTTGCCTTACGTTGTAGGTTAAGGTGAAAAAATGAAAGATAAACTGATATTTATAATTGCTGTAATTGTTAGCATTGTTCTGTTTTTATTCTGTATGTTTTACATAGATAGAACCAACGAACTAGATATTATAAATCCACATATAAACAAGGAAAAAACCAAAATAGAAGCATCAACAAAAATTAACGTATTTCATAACGAAACAAGCGTTTTAATGGATATGGAAGAATATCTTATAGGCGTTGTTGCAGGGGAAATATATCCAAGTTTTTCTTTTGAAGCAATAAAAACACAGGCGGTTGCATCACGCACATATTTAGTTTATAAAATGAATAATGGCGGATGCAGTAACGGCGGGGATATCTGCACAAAAAGCAGCCATTGCCAAAGTTATAAAACAAAAGAAGATATGATTAAAAGCTGGGGTAACGATTACGAAGAATATTATAATATTATTAAAGATGCGGTATATTCCACAAAAGGTGAAATAGTAACTTATCAAAATGAGCCTATTTGCGCTTTATATCATTCACTAAGTTATGGTAAAACCGAGGACAGTGTTTCTGTGTTTGGCGGAACTCAGCCTTATTTATCAAGTGTTTCTTCACCTGTCAGCAAAGAAGTTGAAACCGTCTCACAATTTTTTTCAAAAAAAGATTTTCTTAAAAAAGTAAATGAAGCCTTTTCGTTAAACCTAAAGGAAATAAACATAAAAATAGAATCCTACACTTCTTCAGGCAGAGTTTCTACCTTAAAATTAGGTGATAAAAGCATAAAAGCAACCCAGTTAAGAAAAACGCTTTCCTTAAGAAGTACCGATTTCGTTTTTGAAGTTTCCCCCAAAAGCATTACATTTTATACCAAAGGCTACGGGCACGGGGTAGGGCTTTCCCAGTGGGGCGCAAACGAAATGGCAAAGCAAGGTAAAACATACAAAGAAATTCTTACCCACTATTATACAGGTACCGCTATCCAAAAATTAAAAAGCGAACAGATTTAATTCTGTCCGCTTTTATTTATTTCTTTGTGTAAATGGCAAACTTAGATAATTTTAACGGTATTTCCTGTGTTTTATCAGAATTAAAGAAAACTCTGATATAGCGGTAATCACCGCTTGTTGCATCAAAATACTTGCCAAATCTATCACCGATAACAAGTCCTGTAAAACGTTCTGTTAAAAGGTCAAAGTTTTCACCGTCTTTTGAGGCGAAAATTCTGAACTGAACAGGTCTTAACGTGTTGATACATTCAAAATGAACGTAATCAAAATGCAAAACGTCACCTAAATCAACGGTTATGGTCTGGCTTGTGTGCTTTTTATAACCCTGCCAGTAAGTTTCGGGGTTATTATCAAGCATATTCTTTGCAGGATGCTCGTCATCAAAGGAAGAAACCTTAATGTTTTTAATTTCAAGTTCTTTATCAATTATAGCATCTTTTGTTGCAATTAAAGGATGAATGTTCGGATAAGTGTAACTTTCGTAAGGACCAAAATTAATTTCCTTTTTGTTAAGTAAAAGCACCCAATCCCTTGGGGCAGGGAAAGCAGGTATTGAGGCATTACCCTTTTCATCGGTAACAACGTCATCAATATCAATAAACTTGCCAACTATGGTATCAAAAAGCCTTGCCTGATATTTTGTGTTAGGGCAAAGGGAAGTAAAATATCCCGTATCAGCGGTTTTTGTAAAGAAGTAATAAACAAAAACGTCATCACCTTTATGGGAAATAGCAATATGATTCCTATCATCAAAATTACCGTATTTGTGGTCAAAGGAAGGTTCTAACTCATACCACTTAACGTAATCATAAAATTTCTTCATATAGCCAACCTGGTCAGAACCGGGCCTATCCATACCGCTATCCCAGGAATCAGGCGAATAGTTTACCATTGCAGGTTCTTTTTTCTGATCCCAACTGAAAACCCAGATGCCCGTAACACCGTAGGTAAATCCGCCACTGCCTGATTGAAGTGCTTGCCAGGCGCTGAGCCTTGAAGCATCGTGACCGCAAAATCCGTTACAATAAACGTCTTCATACTGGCTTTCAGTTTCCACAAACATTTTTTTATCAAAATAGTAGCCCTTATAATAATAGCGTAATTGTAGTTTATCATATCCGCCGTGACCTGCCTGAACAGTCCACCACTGATGCCAGGGTTGGTTGCCAAGGTTCTGAATCTGATCCGTTTCATAAGGAACAGCGTGCATATGCGCACCGTTTGGCCTTTTAAAACCATCACATTCTTTAACTATTGCACCAACAGGCATCCAGCACTTATAGGCTTCAGCATCAAAATCGTTTACTTCCTGACCTGTTATCCAGATTAACGGATAGCAAGCGTATCTTGCAACGCAGTATCTTGCAAAAGCCTTCATAGGTTCAATGTTATAATTATACATTCTTACGGTTGAATGGTGTGTGCCAAAGCCTAAAGCAACGGTAACACCGTTATCGGCTAAATATTCAATCATAATATCCATTGATTTATTAAAGGCATCAGGGTTTATTTTTGTATAGGTTTCGTCGGTCCACCAACCTTCAATACCTGCACTTGTTTTAGCTACTCTTGAACCCCAAAAGTAAGTCTGATATACGTTAAAGCCTTTTTTAATACGGTCATCAGCAAGATGCTTAAACTGATTACCGCAAGAACAACCGGGATAGTTACACTGATCCAATCTTTCAAAATCAGGCATCATCCAATGGGTATCTGCAAGGTAAAAGAAAGGTGTGCCGTCATTATATACAAAATGCTTTTTGCCTTCTTCAAGGCGAACATATCCGTGCTTTTCAAGTTCATTTTTAGGATTAAGGCAAGGTTCAACGGTAATTGTACCGTTATCAAAAAGGGAAGCGTTTTCTTTATCAGAACAAACTACTTCGTACTGCCAAATACCTTCTTTTTCAGAAGAAAATCTTACTTTCCATTGATTTTTACCATTCCAGAATCCAGGAATTTTAATCACTGTTCCGTCTGTGTGGGTAAAAGCAGCATCAATATCAACGTCTAAAAAAGGATTATCATATTGTTTTGTGCTTTCTAAAACGATTTCACAACGCTTATAAACTGTGGTTAATATGTTCATAATAAGCCCCCTAACTTTATCGTTAAAGTAATTATATCACAAATGGGGTAAAATGTCAATACCGCAAAATAAAAAGAAGTATGATTTTCACACTTCTTTAAACTGCATTTTTCTTTATAATTATTTTATCACTATCTTCAAAAAAAGTATCGCTATGCCCATAAAGCCGCATCAGATCAACAATCTTTTCAATTTCGTTTAAAAAAATGCGCTTATCGGTTAAATAGGAAAGGCGTATCTTCTCTTTTGCCGTCAGGGGAATATTATCAATCACCGCGCACATTCTTAAAAAATATTTACTGTCGCCTTTGGCATCAATGATAAAAGGTCTTGTTTTATAAGTAAACTTTTCCCGGCAAAATTCATCTAAGGGATATACGGATTCAATATAACTCATATTTTGGGGTGATAGGCAAAGGTTTTCCTTTAAATCTGCACCTGTAAATTGATTTAAAGCAAGATATAAATAATCATCGTTACTGCGATGGATATTCTCAATAAAGTTAATATACTTTTCTTCATCTTCGCGAACGGAAATTAAAACCGAATGAATATATTTATGCCCAAGTTCACGGCAGGCTTTAACACGTTTTTTTCCAAACAGAAGTTTGTAATTGTCTTTCTGTGCTTTAACCCCTATAGGTTGTAAAAGCCCGTACATTTTAATACTTTCTTTTAAAAAAGTAACATCATCATCAACTTTTTCATAAGTAATTGAATCAATAGGAACTTTTATGTAAACAATGCCCGCCCTCAAAAAAATCACCTCAATAAAATATTAACAAAATAACGGTTTTCCGTAAAGGCAAACCGATATCTGTTTTTTGATAATATTTTATATTTTTTGATTATAATTAAGGGTAAAAATAAGTGATTATATCTTAAATTTATGTATTTTTAAGATAATTGTAAAACGGTTTTTAAATCATTTATATCTGCTTTTTCATCTAAAACCGTAAATGCTGAAGCCCTTAAAAGCCTGTTCATAACAGAAAGCCCTGTTTCTTTTTTAGGTACGCTTGAAATAAATACTATATCAAAGCCTTCTTTATCAACTTGCCTTAATAAACTAAACAAGTTTCTTGCCGCCAAAGAAATATCACCATTTTTATATAACGTGCGAACGTTCTTATCTTTAATATTTTGTATTTCTTCTTCAGCCCATATTAAAACGGGATTTTTGCCATTTAAAGTAGCAAAATCATAAAATTTGCAAGCGTTTTCAATGGGCGCATCAACAATAATAACACGCGCCTTTGGTGAATAATGCTTGTATTTCATTCCGGGGCTTGCAGCCTTATCAATTTTATCGTTTTCTAAAACCGAAGGGTGAATATCAACTTTACCAAGCACCTTAACAAGCATTTCGTAAGTAATAACACCTGGGCGCAATAATAGGGGAGTTTCACCGCAAAGGGAAATAACCGTTGATTCAACGCCTTTTTCACAATCGCCGCCATCTAAAATTAACGGAATCTTGCCAAACAAATCTTCGTAAACGTGTTCTGCTTTCGTTGGCGAAGGTTTGCCTGATGAATTTGCACTTGGTGCTGGTATTGGGCAACCGCAGGCTTCAATAAATTCCCTTGCGCCTTTATGCATTGGAATGCGCACGCCTACTGAATCTAACCCTGCTGTAACTGCATCAGGTATTTCTTCGCGCTTTGGAAGTACGATAGTAATGGGGCCTGGCATAAATTCATCAATGAGCAACTGTGCATTTAAAGGAATTTCACGGGCAACTTTACTGATATCTTCTTTTTTTGCAACGTGCACTATTAAAGGATTATCGTTAGGTCTGCCTTTTGCCAAAAAGATATTTTTAACAGCATTTTCGTTAAAAACGTCAGCACCTAAACCGTAAACCGTCTCCGTAGGAAAGGCAACAACGTTACCTTCTTTAATTAACTTTGCGGCTAATTTAACGGATTCCTTATTAAGTTCAAGTTTTTGTGTAATCATAATAATTTGATCAATCCCTCTTGGTCAGAAATATCCTGAACCATACTGATATTGTAATCTTCAATATGCATTCCGTTATCTTCACGAACAAAAATATGTTTGTTTATAATAATTTCCTTTAAATCCTGCTCGTGCTTTTTTAAAGCGGAAAGCACGTAAGGGTTAAGCCTTAAAATAACGTTGGGTGCAATATTATTCTCAACGTTTCTTTTTAATTGATTTATAAGGTTGTTTAAAACGGAATTAACGTTTAAAATTCTGCCATCACCCTCACAGTAAGGGCAAGTAACCTGCATAGAAGCAGAAAGGCCTAAACGCGTCTTTTTTCTTGTTAACTGGCATAAGCCAAGGGGAACAAAGCCTAAAACGTTTGTTTTAACTTTATCGTTTTCAGTTGCTTTTTCTAAAGTTTCAAGAACTTCCTGGCGGTCTTCATCGGATTCCATATCAATAAAATCAACAATGATAATGCCACCGATAGCACGCAGGCGAAGTTGTTTTGCAATTTC
>JAZSPY010000121.1:0-3079 GCA_045537705.1 Clostridia bacterium | reverse complement strand
AAACTCAACAGTTTCATTTTTGATATCAAAAGCAAAAACTTTATCCTGGCTATATGCTTTAATAGCCTTTAAAAATGAACCTCCAATAAGTCCTAAGCCAACTATACCGATATTCATTTTATTGCCTCGCGCACTTTATTAACTGAATTTGCTACCTCATCAAACTGATCAGGTGTAAGGGACTGAGCCCCATCACAAAGCGCTTTTTGTGGATTATTATGAACCTCAATCATAAGGCCATCGCATCCTGCTGCAGCGGCAGACATTGCCATTGGCTTAACAAGACGTGCTAAACCACTTGCATGGCTTGGATCAACAACAACAGGAAGATGTGTAAGTTCATGAAGCATTGGAACAGCAGAAACATCTAAAGTATTACGTGTATAAGTTTCAAAGGTACGGATACCCCTTTCACAAAGAATAATCTTTTCGTTACCACCTGCCATAATGTACTCAGCACTCATTAAAAGTTCTTTAAGGTTATTTGCAAGACCTCTTTTTAAAAGAATCGGCTTATTTGTTTTACCAAGTTCTTTTAAAAGTTCAAAATTCTGCATATTTCTTGCGCCAACCTGAATAATATCAACGTCTTCAAACAGAGGAAGATGTTTTGTACTCATAATTTCAGTTACAATAGGCATACCTGTAACTTGTTTAGCATACTTTAAGAGTTCAAGCCCTGTTGCCTGAAGTCCTTGGAAATCATAAGGCGAAGTTCTTGGTTTAAACGCACCGCCCCTTAAAAAAGTTGCACCTGCTTTTTTAACCCTTAATGCAACCTCTAAAATCTGTTCTTCTGATTCAACGGAACAAGGACCTGCAATATAAGCAAAATTACCGCCACCGATTTTATATCCATTAACATCAATAACAGTATCATCAGGATGAAATTTTCTGTTTGCACTTTTAAAGGGTTCGCTTATGCGTTTAACAGTTTCAATGATTTCAAGATTTTCAAGTAATTCAATATCAATTTTTGAGGTATCGCCTATTAACCCTAAAACTGTTGAATATTCACCGTTTGAAATATGTGTTGAAACACCCTGAGTGTTTAACCATTGGATAAGATTATCAAGTTGTTTTTGTTCGGTTCCATGTTTAATTACTGCGATCATTAGGTCTACCTTCTTTGTATAATATATTTTATATATTATAAATCTCATAAATAGCAAAGTCAAACGCTTTTAACTAAAAAATAAAAAAAATGGCTTGTTTAATAAATAAACAAGCCAAATATATAATTTATTTTAAGAAACCACTGATAATTTGTTCTTCAGCTTCTTTTTCAGTAAGGCCCAAAGTCATAAGTTTGATGATCTGTTCACCTGCGATTTTACCGATAGCAGCCTCGTGAATAAGGCTTGCATCTACGTTTGCCGCAGTAATTTCAGGTACCGCTTTAACAACAGCATCATCCATAATAATTGCATCACATTCGGTATGACCATTGCAACGATTGTTACCAACAATTTTAGAAACAAAAAGCTGATTTGACTGTTCTTTTGCAACAGCACGGGAAATAACGTGGGTTGAAGAATCAACACCATTTAATTCAACGTCAAAATTAGTTTCAGCGTATTGTTTACCGTGCGTCATAAGTTTTTCTTTAACGATTAAGGTTGCACCATCTTTTAACTTAGCGCTTGTATCACGTTTTGTTGAAGAAATGCCCTTTATCTGAACGGTTTCCATTTCCATATAACCATTTTCTTCAATTTCAATGATAGTGGTGGGGTTAATAACGTTTTCACCACTGCCATCACCTTCACCGTAATGCTTTTCAATATATCTTATCTTTGCATTTTTGCCTATATGGAACGAATGAATACCATCGTGCTGACTTTTTTCATCACCACCGTTATGAATACCACAGCCTGCAACAATAGTAACATCAGCATCTTCACCAATATAAAAATCGTTGTAAACAAGATCTTTTAACCCTGTCTGGCTTAAAATTACAGGAATATGAACGCTTTCATTTTTAGTGCCCGGCTTAATAATAATATCAATACCAGGCTTATCCGTTTTTGTTACGATATCAATATTTTCAGTGGTATTTCTGCCTGCGCCTTCACCGTTCATACGAATATTATAAGCACCTTGAGGAACTTCGTGAATGCCAGCTATTTGTTCAAGTAAATCTTTTTGTATTTTATTCATTATTGCACCCCATTAAAGCTTATCAATAAGCGTTTTACAAGCAATTTGCTTTCCGCCCAACAAAGCAGGTAAAATATCTTTTTTCTGACCAAAATCAGCAATTCTGCCATCAGCAACAACAAGAATTTTATCAGCAATATCTAAAATACGTTCCTGATGTGAAATAATTAAAATTGTGCCGTTAATCTTTTTATGCATACTTTCAAAAACCTGGATAAGATTATTAAATGACCAAAGGTCAATACCTGCTTCAGGCTCATCGAAAACCGAAAGGGAGGTGCCACGAGCCAAAACCATAGCAATCTCGATTCTTTTAAGCTCGCCACCTGAAAGGGTGTCGTTGAGCTCACGATTAATATAGTCTCTTGCACAAAGGCCAACCTCGCTTAAATAGTTGCAGGCTTCACTTATAGTTGTATCTTTGCCTGCGGCAAGGGTTAGCAAATCCTTAACCTTTAAGCCTTTAAAGCGGACAGGTTGTTGGAATGCATAACTAATTCCCATATTTGCTCTGTCTGTTATGGATGCATTGGTAATATCCTTGCCATTAAAGAAGATCTGACCGCTTGTGGGCTTATAAATGCCCGCAATGATTTTTGCAAGGGTGGATTTACCGCCACCATTAGGCCCGGTTATAGCAACAAATCGGTCTTCTATTGTTAAATTAACGCCACTTAAAATGTCTTTACCGTCTGCGTTAAAACCAATGTTTCTTAACTCTAACATATATTCCTCCGAAAAAAATACTTAAAGCAGTAGTTATTATACCTTTTTTTAGTTGAAAACGCAAGACACAACAGGAAAATGTTTCAAGTTTTTTTAAAAAATAAAAGCATCGGGGATTTTTGCAAAAAATTGCTTGACAAAAAGGGCAGGGATAGTTATAATATCATTTGTGACATTTTAAAGTAATTTTCTT
>JAZSPY010000028.1:0-2233 GCA_045537705.1 Clostridia bacterium | reverse complement strand
GTTACTTCTTTTTTCAAAATAATTTCAGTTTCCTTTTTCTTTAATGCATCATCAAAACCTTTTAATGATTTAAAAGGTGCAAACTGTTTTGCTCTGTGTGAAACAGGCATTTTAGGTCTTAGATTTTCAGCCACTTTTATGGCCTCCTATTTGCATATTTCTTTCTATCGTAGTTGCCGAAGGCAAAAAATTCATACCTTTCAATATGGCGTTTTTGCCAAATTTATGTTTGATATTTATAACCGTATCCTGCAGGCGCGATCTTTTATCAGTTTCCATAACATTTTCAAACAAAGAAATCTGTCTGCCACTGTTATCAGGTAAAACATTATTAAAGGTTAAATTTATTCGCCTTATAGGCAGATTTTCTTTCATTACGGAATTATATAAATCGGCTATATACTGAATAATTTCGGTATCATTGTTTGTTGGATACTTAAAGCTTACACTCCCGTGAATAGCGGGAGAAAGAATAGTGTTTGATAAACCGATATACAGGCTTAAAGAAGATGCAATCAGTTTTTTTGCTTTTAATTCAATACTTAATACGTCTGCCATTTCTTTAACGATAATTAATGCTTCTTGTGCATTGTAATCACGGCTTAAAACCTGACCAGAACTAAGGCAATTTGTTTTTGAACTATAGTTTTTTATATCTTCAATGGTAGTAGGTTCTTTGCCCCAAGCGTGATCAATTATAAGTTCTGCATCAATACCGAAAAGTTTATATAAAAGTTCAGGGTCAGCCTTTGCAATTTCGCCCATAGTGTAAATACCGCGCTTTTCAAGTTTTGCAGCAATACCTTTGCCGATACGCCAAAAATCAGTAATGGGGGTGTGATCCCATAAAGTTTTTCTAAAAGATTCTTCATCTAAAACACCAATATAATCTTTTGAATGTTTTGCACTTATATCAAGGGCAACTTTTGCTAAAAAAAGATTTGTTCCTATACCGCAAGCGGCGCGAAGTTTTAATGAAGAATAAATTTGTGCCAAAACTTTTTGCGCCAGTTCCTTTATGGGAAGCCCGTACATTTTCAAGTAATTGGTAGCATCAATAAAAACCTCGTCAATAGAATAAACGTGAATATCATCTTTTGAGAAAAATTTAAGGTATATACCATAAATTTCAGCAGAATAATCAATATATTTCTGCATTCGTGGTGGCGCAGTAATATAGTGTAAGTTTTTTGGTATCTGAAATACGCGGCATCTGTTTTTAACGCCTTTCGCTTTTAAAGAAGGTGTTACCGCAAGGCATATAGTCTTTTCGCTTCGTGTTGGGTCGGCAACGATTAAATCGGTTTTTTCAGGGTCAAGCCCACGTTCAACACATTCAACTGAAGCGAAAAAAGATTTAAGATCAATACACAGATATTGTTTCATACGTTTTTGATAATTTGCGTGGCAACGCCTTGGATAGAGAGTTCGCTAACTAAAATATCAGCGTAGTTCCTGTTTGCCGAACGAAGTATTGCATGGTTGTTTTCTTTATCAATGAAAAAGTATTTTAAAGTGTTTGCACCTTCAACAAGTGCAACGATTATATCGCCTTCATTTGCATAATTCTGTTTTTTTATAACTATCCAATCGCCATTATCAATGCCGGCATCTTTCATTGAATCGCCGTTAGCTTTTAAAATGTAAAATTCTCCCTTGCCAAAGATAGCTTGAGGCAAAGCAACGTAATCTTCAATATTTTCATTTTCAAACAAAAGTGGACCGCAGGAAACACTGCCTAAAATTGCCGCAGACGTAGTTTGTCCATTGTATTTATGGGTGTTTTTTGTGTGAACGGTATATCCGTCATACTCAACCATACCGTTATTCTTCATAAAAGTCAGGTATTTGGAAACCGTTCCCGGCGTAATATTAAATGCCTGTGCTATCTGCACCTTTGTAGGTGATTTAAAGTTTTTTAAAAAATATTCTTCTGCAAAATTTTTGATGTTTTCCATTAAAACAGGATCTTTTGAACGCATAACTTACACCTCATATATTCTATCGGAAATATAACGTTTCCGATAGAATGATTATATAACAAAACTTTAAAAAAAGCAACAGTAAAATTAAGGAAAAAATAAAACCGCTGTTAGAAGCGGTTTCATCTGTCTTTAAGCTTATATAGTGATGGATCTTCGCTTGATTGAATAACTAAATGGGGTATATTGTTAAGTAAATTTTTTACATCTTTTGAACTGATATTAAGTAGTTGTTCAATATCGTTTATTGA
>JAZSPY010000129.1:0-12253 GCA_045537705.1 Clostridia bacterium | reverse complement strand
TAATAAATATGTCAAGCATAATAATTGAACGATACCCCACAAATTGAACGAAAGGGGCATAAATTGAACGCTTTATATTTTATGGCTAAAAACAAAAAAGCTTGTAAGGACAAAAATTTTACCTGCAAGCCTATATTTTGCTATAAAATCAAGGCGTAGCCTTGTATATCACCAATTTCGGAGAAATTGTATATCATCATTGCGAAAGAAAATACAGCCTACGGCTGATGATATGCACCTTCGGTGATGATATACGCCTACGGCGATGATATACCAAGTCTGCGACTTGGATAAAAAAAGTCGTATCCTATTGATACGACTTTTTTTGCGAAAGACTACCTAAACGGAGCAGAATTGAGGTAAGAAAGCCCAAAAGTACACCATTTACCGCAACTCAATCGCTTGCATTAAACGCCCGATTAAAGTTTGGTCTGCTTGAAACTCAAACTTTAATGAGTAGGAGGAAAAGGACGCACCAATCTGACCTGTGACAAATGCTACCCCATTTTTCACAACAAATTCTATATATCCATCCGTGTCTGCACCGATATCACAGATGCGAATAGTGCCATTCAAAGAATCGTGTGTACTTTTCAACTCATTCAATATGTTGTTATAAAAACGGTCAAATAGAGTAAAGTTATCGTATCCTTTGAAAGTCGCATTTTCATAAGATACTCCAAAAGTGATACAGGGAAGTCCGTCAATATATTTATATTGTTGCTCGCTTGGTATCGAGAGCAAGCATAAGCAATTTGCTCCGTCGTCCCAAAGAATAATATCATTCTTTATTGTCATTTTGCATTCTCCTTTGCCGTTCGGCAGGAAGCGATCAGCATTGCTCTTAACGAAGTACACTTTGCAGAAAGTGTTTTATGAGTTTGTTCATCAATGTATTTTGTTCTGTACAAAAGTTCAAGCCAATAACCCGTTTCACTTGCTTCTTTTAGTGCAATTTCAAGTTTGGAAACAAAGTCCTTCTTTCCTTGTGCATATTGAGCCTCATGTATATTTGCACCGATACTTGTTCCGCTTCTGCCGATTTGATTGGAAATGATGGATTCTTTAATAGATTTCAAATATTTTACTAATTCAATAATATCTACGGAAAAATCCATAGAAAGTTCCCTGAGCTTTGATTCTGACATAATATACACCTCGCTTATTAATATTATATCACGTAATAGGACTGTTTGTAAATAAGTGATAAGTAATGCAGCTGCGCTGTGATAGGTGATGCGATGCGTTCTGCTCACGCGCCGAAGGCGTGCATCACGGGCGAAGCCTGCATCACGCACGTAGTGCGCATCACGTTCCGAAGGAACGCATCACGCAAAGAAACCTGATTTGTCTGGTAGACAAATCAGGTTTCTTTGTTGGTAGCGGCGAGTGGACTCGAACCACCGATCTGTCGGGTATGAACCGGATGCTCTAGCCAACTGAGCCACGCCGCCATATTTAACGAGGTAATTATATCAATAGTATTTGATTTTGTCAATCAAAAAAACCAAAATTTATTTAATTTTTATAAAAAGTAAAAAAAGACAGGATTATTTTATCCTGTCTTTTTGTTGTTATTCTTTAGAAAACATATCTTTTCCAACTGAGCAAAGGGGACAAGCAAAATCTTCAGGAAGATCTTCAAACTTTGTTCCCGGGGCAATGTTTAAGGAAGCATCGCCTAATTCTTCATCATAAGCCCAACCGCAAGCATCGCAAACGTATTTCATAAATATAATTTCTCCTTTTATTCAATTTCTTCAAAATCTTCTCTTGGGTGTTTACATAAGGGGCAAATAAAATCATCAGGAATATTTTCGCCCTCATAAACGTATCCGCAAATGGTACAAACGTAACCTTTTTTGCCTTTTTTCTGGGGTTTTGGTTTAACTGAAGCGTGATAATAAGAATAAGTCATGGTTTCTTTGTCAGAAACAACCTTTGCTTCTTCAACAGAACAGATAAACATACCGTGGCTGCCAAGGTCAACGTATTGTTCAACGTTCAAACTCATATAAGAATTTATATAGTGGGGTAAAACCACAAGTCCGTTTTCCGAATAGTTGGGCGTACAACCTTCAAATTTGTTTGTGTTTCTGCCTGATCTAAATCCAAAGTTTTCAAAAACCTTAAAGGGCGCTTCAACAGAAAGGCAGTTAACATTCATCTTGCCTGTTTTTTTGATAACGTGGTGTGAGTAGTTATCCTTGTTGATGGTTACTGCAATTCTGTTTGGTGAATTTGTAACCTGGCTAACTGTATTAACAATTAAACCGTTATGCTTTTTGCCATCAAAACTTGTTACAACGTATAAACCGTAGCCAATCTTAAATAAGGCGGTTAAATCGTTATTTTCTTCTTTTTTAACGTATTCTTTAGTTAATTCATCCGTTAAAGCATCAAGCTGTTTTGAACTTTCTTCGTTTAATGCAGAAAGTATCTTAACTGTGCTTTGGGCAAAAAGTAAATTCTTGCTGTTTTCAAGCATACCTTTCATAACTTTTGTTGCCATAGGTGCCCAGGAACCGTTTTCAATAAAGGCAACGGTACGGTTAGAATAGTTGCGTTCGGTTAAATGATCAATAAACTGGCGCATAAAGGGGAAAATATCTGCATTATAGGTGGTGGTTGCAAGCACAAGTTTAGAATATCTGAAAGCATCTTCAACTGCCTCAGCCATATCACATCTTGCAAGATCGTTTATAACAACCTTAGGGCAACCTTTTGCTTTTAATTTTTCAGCTAACTGATAAACTGCTTTTTTAGTGTTGCCATAAACAGAAGTGTATGCTATAACGATACCTTCTTCTTCCACTTGATAACTTGACCATATATTATAGAGGTTAAGATAGTATCCAAGATTTTCTTGTAAAACAGGACCGTGAAGCGGGCAGATAGTTTTAATATCAAGGGCAGAAGCCTTTTTAAGAAGGTTTTGAACCTGTGCACCGTATTTACCAACAATGCCGATATAATAACGCCTTGCCTCGCAAGCCCAATCTTCTTCAATATCTAAGGCCCCGAACTTACCAAATCCATCAGCAGAAAATAACACCTTATCAAAAGCATCATAAGTTACGATAACTTCAGGCCAATGTACCATAGGTGCTGTAACAAAGGTTAAAACGTGCTTACCTAAAGAAAGAGTATCACCTTCATTAACAACAATACGATTATCTAAAAATTCGTTATTAAAGAAGTTCTTCATCATAGTAAATGCTTTGCTTGAAGAAACTACCTGCGCATCAGGATAAACCTTTAAAAAGTTCAGAATGTTTGCCGCATGGTCAGGCTCCATATGTTGAACGATTAAGTAATCCGGCGTTCTGCCATCAAGAACGTTCTGCAGATTATCAAGCCATTCATTAGTAAAATTGATGTCAACAGTATCCATAACCGCAATTTTTTCATCAATTATAACGTAAGAGTTATAACTTATTCCGTTAGGAATAATGTACTGGCCTTCAAAAAGGTCGGTAATATGGTCGTTAACGCCAATGTATTTAATATCATCTGTTATATACATGTTATTTCACCTCAAAACTATTATACCATTATATTTATCAATTATCAAGAATCTTTCCATCCGTTGAAATAACGGTGATCTGCCAGGGAATAAATTTTCCGCTGTTAAGCAAAGCCTTTTTTACTGCATTTTCAATCCCTGAACAACAAGGCACTTCCATACGTACTACGTTTATGCTTTTTATATTGTTGTTTTTTAAAATGGCAGTAAGTTTTTCGGCATAATCACCTTCATCAAGTTTAGGGCAACCGATAAGAGTAATGCGATTTTTTATAAAATCATTATGAAAATTGCCGTAAGCATAGGCGGTGTAATCAGCGGCAATCAGCAAATTTGCGTTATCAAAATAAGGCGCGTTTACAGGCACTAACTTAATCTGGCAGGGCCATTGTGGAAGACGGCTTTGAACAAATCCGCTTTGAACAAATTCTTCTCTTTTAATGGCTTTTGAATTTGTACCGGGGCAACCACAGGGCAATTTGTTTTTGCTTGAAATCACTGCTTTTTCATTATATTCGGGCGCTTCTTTTTCTATAAAAGAAATCGCTTTTCTGGGGCAGGCGGGCAGACAATCGCCTAAACCATCACAATAATTTTCTCTTGTTAATTTGGCTTTGCCATCAATCATCTCAATAGCACCTTCGTGGCAAGCGTTTACACATAAACCGCAACCGTTACATTTTTGTTCATCTATTTGAATTATTTTACGTTTCATTATAAAATCCTCCTTGCTTTTGTAACATTATTATAGTATAATCATCTCACAAAGTATGTTGAATTTTCAACAAAATGGAGAAATTTATGGAAAAATATCTTGATGTTTTAAAAAAATGTCCGCTTTTTTCAGGAATAAGTGATGAAAATCTACTTGTTATGTTAAAGTGTTTAGGCGCAAAGGTGGTAAACTTTGATAAAAAGTATACCGTGTTTACCGAGGGCAGACCGTTAAAGCATATAGGAATTGTGCTTACAGGTAGTGTGCAGATAATTCAGATTGATTATTATGGCAATCGTAATATTGTATCAAACAACACTAAAGGCCAGATAATTGGCGAAGCATTTGCCTGTGCGCAGATTGAAAGTTTGCCCGTTTCGGTTATTGCAAATGAAAAAACCGATATTATGCTTATTGAAAGCAAACATATTCTTAAAACCTGCACCAACAATTGTGGGTTTCACCAAAAACTTATATATAATCTTATGAAAGATCTTGCTTTAAAAAACGTAACGTTTCATCAAAAAATAGAGATAACGTCTAAGCGCACTACAAGGGAAAAGTTGATGGCATATCTTAATTTGCAAGCAAAAAAAGCGGGCAAAAGTGAATTTACAATTCCTTTTGACCGCCAAGAACTTGCCGATTATTTAATTGTGGATAGATCAGGGCTTTCTAACGAAATAAGCAAGCTTCGTGATGAAGGCATAATAAAAAACCACAAAAATCATTTTGAATTATTACCCTAAAAGCACGTCAAATATAAGCATCAGGCAAAAGCCGATTATAAGTGAATAAGTTGCACCACGCTGACTTCCGTGGCCGTGAGTTTCCGAAAGCATTTCATCAGAGATAACGTAAAGCATTGTTCCCCCTGCAAAACTTAATGCAAAGGGTAAAATAGCATTTGAAAGGTTTACTGCAAAATAACCGATAAAAGTACCAACAACTTCAATCAAACCTGTAAATGAAGCTATAAGCAAGGTCTTTTTAGGGGTTATACCTGCATTAAGCATAGGGGCGATAATAACCATACCTTCAGGAATATTTTGAAGCGCTATACCCAGTGCAATCATTATTGCGTGGGAAGTGTTCCCTGAGCCAAAGCCAACGCCTGAAGCGATGCCTTCTGGCAAATTGTGAATGGCAATAGCAGTAACAAACAAAAGCACCTTGTTTATATCTTTGTTGTTGTGTTTTTCTTGATCGCGCCCTGCCAGGTTATGAAGGTGTGGAACAAGCTTGTCAATAATATTTAAACAAACAGCACCTGTGAAAATACCAGCAACTACTAAAAAAACGCCCCATTTTCCCTGAAAAATTTCTATTGAAGGTAAAATCAAACCTATAACTGCTGCCGCAAGCATAACGCCACAGGCAAAAGAGAGAATTATATCCGAAAGGTTATGGGATATTTTTTTAAATATAAAACCGATTATTGCACCTAAAACGGTGGCGCCGCCAACACCAAGGGCGGTAATTAAAACAAGTTCCATTTCTTTTGTTCTCCATAAAATATTGTATATATTTATTATACAATAAAATTAAAAAAAATAAAAGAAAAAAAGTAAGCCCGAAGGCTTACTTTTTTATTTAGAATCTTTTTTCTTTTTTACTGTGGTTGTAAGAACAAATCCTGTTGTAATAATCACAAGTGCTACCATTAAAATGTTGTTAAAGCTATCACCTGTATCAGCAGGCTTTGCTATTGCAACGTTATTAAAGGTAATCTTTTCAACGTTTTTACCATCAGTTTTAATGGAAGTTTGGGCAACAAGTTGACCATTATTATTATCTGTTACAACGATTTCTACAGTGTAAACGGCTTCGTCATAAAGAGTTTCTTTATCGGTGCCTTTAACTTCGTTAATTGTGTAAACGTAAACGCCTTCTTCGTTAAAGGTAAGTTCCGTAAACTTAATCAAACCATTTTCATCGTTTGTAAGATTCATAACAGTTTTGCCATTTGCATCTTTTACAATGAAGTTAAATTCTTTATCTTTTAACTTGCGGCCTTCAAGAACCTTTAAGCCATCTTCAAAAACAACTGTTGTTTGTTTAAAAGAATATGTGTTGCTAAATGTAAGAACATCTGATTGTTCATTAACAACTTCAACTTCAAGTTTGCCTAAATTTTTGTTATCTGTTACTTTAACAGAAATATAAAGCTGGCTTTCATCATAGGTAACGCCGGGGATAGAGCCTTTTGTTTCAGTAACCTTAAACTTATAAGTACCTGCTTCTTTAAAGGTTATATCGCCAAAGAATGCGTTATCTTTATTTGCACTTGTAAGCGTTATTGAAGTGTTGGTAAATACTATATCATCATTTGTAATGGCAGTTAAAGTATCGTTATCTGCGCCTGCAATAGTAAATACGAACTGATCTGTATTTAACCAAGCATTGTCTTTTCTGCCTGTAAAGTCTTTTTCAACCTTAAGGTTGGTGATACCTGAAAGAACAGCATTTTGGGCATTATAGGTGTTTTCAAAAACTATTGACTGAACAGGAGAGTTATTCTTAATAATAGCAACTGCGGTTTCAAGCTGTGCTGTTGAACTGTTATCAGTAACAGTAACAGTAACGATATATTCAGCGTTATCATAGGTAATGCCTGCAATATTGCCGTTAACTTCGGTAACCTTAAACTTATAGGTGCCAATCTTTTTGAATGTAACAGGAACGATAGCACTCTGGTTTGAAGTTGTAACAACCTTTGTTATGGTGTCACTGGAATTAGCATCAAGCTGAATTTCAACAATGTTATCTGCAATAGCCTGCTTGGTGGTATCATCAAGGGCTTCAACCTTAAAGAAGAATTCATCAGTTACAAGCCAATCTCTGCCATCAAGATCTTTGCTGATTTCAATGTTAATGCTGTCGCTTTGGGCAGTGTAGCCATTTACAATCACTGTGTTATTAAGTGTTGTAAGGAAGGCAGTAAGGTTGCCGATACGGTCATCAACAACGCGATAAGTTAATTCGTGCTGTTCAGCGCTATAAGTAATACCGGGGATTGCGTCAGCAGCGTCAGGAACAACTTCAGAGATGATGATTGTATACGTACCTGCTTTTGTAAAGGTAATATCATCAAATGTGATATGGCCGTTTGCATCGTTAAAAACATATGGATCTGTTGGTAAGATGATGCCATCAGGTGTGTTAGGCGCAAGGCTTACCATAAACTTAAATTCGCCTGCCTGTAAACCGATAGCCCTATCGCCATCAATAACCTTACGGCCAACGGGAATATCTACGGTAATTGGGGTGGGTGTGTAAGAGTTTGTAAATACTATTTCGTTACCGGTTATATCTGTTGTATTGCTGCCTACTACTTTTTCAAGTTTTGTGCTGCCAATATAAAGGTTGCCTCGGTTATCATCCAGGATATTAACTGTGTAGATAAAGAGGGCGGAATCGTATTCAGTATTATTAACACCGCTGTTTTGTTCCACAATGTAGAATTTATATGTTCCGGCCTTATCAAAGGTCTTATCTTTAATAAATGTGATAGCACCTGAGAACACGCCACTTGCATCAGCCTGTGTATCTTCTTCATGTGTAACAAGGTAACTTGAACGATTGTGATCCGCATCTTCTAAAGTAACCTCAAAGTAGAATTCACCGGCTAAAAGTGACTTGCCTGTAAGATCTTTTCTACCAACTAATGTTATTGGAGTATCTGTAAAGGTTGAAGTATAGGTGTTTACAAAATCAGCACTTGTTAAACCGTTACTATAAGATTTTGATACAACGTTAAGCACACCGTTATTATCTTCAACAACGATAGTAACTGTGATTACGCTTTCATCGTAAGTAACACCTTCGTAGGTGCCTTTTGTTTCAGCAACGTTAAATTTATAGGTGCCGGGCTTTTTAAATGTAATACCATCAAAGGCGAAAGCCCGTGTGCTACCATCTGAAATGTTTATTAAACTTTTTGAATTTACGGGAACTGTAACAATATTATTATCAATGGCGTTAGAAGTGAATCTATCAGCTGCAGTTAAAGTAAAATTAAATGCTTCGCCTGATAACATATTTCTGCCATTAAAGGTCTTGTTGCCGTTAATTTCTGTAGTAGCAGGGGCAGGTGAATAAGTGTTATTAAATGTTGCAATATTATTGCCGTTAGGATAAATAGCGTTTACGATAAGGCTTGAACTGCCCGGATCAATTGAAACTTGTACTTCAATTTCAAATTCCGTATCATCGTAAATCATACCCTGGTAAACGTTATTAACAGCACCATCAGGTATAACTTCGCTTATTTTGTAGAAGAAAGATACGCTTGTTGCACTTAAATTGTTAAGTGTTGCCTGTGTAAATTCAACAGGAAGGAATGCAACGTTGTGTCCTTCATTTATTGTGGTACTTACACCGTTAATAGCATCAGAAGGCATTGGAACCTTTGTGATATCGTTTATCTGGGAACCACCATCAACCTTGTAGCCTACTGCTTCAAGTTTAAAGTTAAACATACCTGAAACAAGGGGCTTAATGCCTGAAAGATCGGTATAGTTCTTTAATGCAACTGGAACACGGGTAACGGAAGATGCGCTAAAGGTGTTGGTAAATACAATTTCATCCTGCGCTTCCTGTCCCTGATTCATTACGAGTTCACCGTTAACGATAGTAAATAACGGTGTTGCATTATCTTCAAGAATTTTTTGAATATCGGTTTTTGTAATTACAAGCGCGCCTGCACCGTTATCTTCAACGATGATTTCAACGCGGTATAATGCCCTTGAATATGACATACCGGGTAAATACTCATTGTTTGCAGGTTCATCTTCGTAAATGGTGTAGCGGTATGTGCCTGGTGCAGTAAACGTAATAGAGCCAAAGTTAAATTCTGCATCGGTTGTACCTGTAACGTCATTCTTGGTAATGGTAATACCTGTTTCACTGTTATAACCTGCAGGAAGGGGTGCGTTATTATAAGGTGAAAGGAAGAATGTAAAGGAATCTCCGTCTGCCCAAGTGCGACCAACAAGAACCTTAGTTGCCTTAAGGGTATCTACGGGTAAAGAAACAGATGTAACAGAATATGTGTTTGTGAAAACTGCTTCACTTGTTTCATTTGCCTGAATAACGCCTGTTGCATTAACTGCGTTTGTTGCAAAACCGCTTTCAGTGTTTTCTGTAACGGTGTAAGTGGTTTCAGGGGGAAGTGATAAGATAGTAGCACTTTGACCGTCTTTAAGTGTAAAGGTGTTATTGTTTTGTGAAAGTGTGCCTGTTGCTACCTGATTGCCACTTGCGTCTGTAACAATATAGTTAAGTACAAGTGCGCTTACCTGATCGCCGTTAAGGTCAAGTGTAAAGGTAAAATCCTTATCAGGTGCGGTAATGCCTTCGGCAGAATCAACAATCTTTGTAACCTTAAGGTTTCCGCCACCAAGAAGACTCATAACACCATTGTTACCAAGGTAAACTTTGAACTTGCCTTCGTATGGATCGGTGCTTCCGTCAGCGTGAACGAAAGTTGCACCATAAAAGTCTTGTGCAGTATTTGTAGCATTTAAGGTTTTTGTGCCTTCAAATCTTAAAATGCGGTTAAGGCGGGGGGAACCTGGCTTACGGTAAAGATAACCGCCAATGGTAACAAAAGCATCTTCTTCAGATCCAAAGCTGTTTGCAAGGTTTAAAAGCTGTCTGCCTGTACGGGCAATAGCAGTTGTTTCAACGCTTGTGCCGTGATAGTAGGTGTCGTTATAGTAGTAAGTTGTGTCTTCGTCAATGCCTTCGGAAGCAGGTAATTGCTGGGTAAGACCCGCATCCTTATAAATAGGCATATTTTCTAAAATATAATAGAAGGGGTTGGTGTGTGAAGGCTCAAACTCAACAAAAGTGTTACCGGCTGTACTGCCGTTCACTACGTTGGAATTTTCACGGTCAAAATAGTTTGCATAAAAATTGATAGTACCATCAGGATTTATGTTGTTTTTAACATAATCTGCTGAAACTCTGGTAAGGTCAACATAAACTTCACCGTGATCGCATACTTTTTTAAGTCCGTCTTTCATTGCAACAGAATAAATAACTCTTGCAGGATATGCGCCATTATTTGTATGGGTTTTAACTGAACCGTCAGCATTTAACGTAACGGTATTAACACGCAGAGGAATAACGCCTGCAGGGATCTTAACTGTAAGGGTTTCATTTTCGTTTGCATCTTTTGTAACGGAGATAAAGATATTTTCAATATCCTGATGTCCGTAAACAGCACTTTCAACAGTACCTTCAAAAACATAGGTAGTGGTATTGCCGTTTACAGTTTTTGTTTTTTGTGTAAATGTTGTACCTGCATAAATGATAGCTTTAACGTCTTTAACTACCATATACTCGCCAATAGGATCTGTATATGTAATAAAACCGGTATTCATAAAGTCATCAGTACGAAGCTTAGTAGGAACTTCAGGTGCGCTGATGGTGATGTTTGAAACAATAGAATCAAAAACGCTTGCTACAGATGAAGCATTATCTGCAGGATAATAACCGTTAACAAGATTTTTAAGGGCATCTTTATTATTTGAAGTGTAAATATCCTGTAAAGATGAACCGGGATGCCTTACTGTGTAATTTTCGTTGCTGTTTGTTTGTACGGTGATAGTGCTGTTGCTATTAGGCGTCTGGTTAGTGTAACGGGTCCAAGCGTCTCTTATATCTTCAGCCATATCGTTATCATTGTTCCAGTTACCGCCGGGGTTAAGGGTCATATAAGCAAGATCCTGCTCACCGGTATATGATTGATAAAGCCAGGAACTTTCGTAGTTATCAAGATCAGTAATACCCATACCAACGGTATAAAGTGTAGCCTGCATATTTGTGCCTGTTACACCGTAATTTTCATTTATGGCATTTTTCATATAAGCGCCTGTCATTAACGCCTTAAAGCCATTGCCATAGTATGGGCTGCTACCGGGGCCATCATTATTATTGTTAAGGGGTGCCCACCAGTTGCTTTGAGTGTTACCCGAATTGCCTGAAGAATACGTAGGTGCGCCATCAGAAAGCAAAATTACAGAAGGCACACGCTTAACGCTTGAACCGTTGATGTCAGCAGTTGTATCTTGGGCTGAAGCAAGAATGTTCATACCTTCATAAAGGCCCATCTGGATGTTGGTTCCGCCTGAAACGGCAATTTCTTCATTGATATAACCTTCTTCATCACCGGTTGCGCGCACAGTAAGGCGAACATTACCGCCTGCATTCTGAGTGTTAAGGGTAAGATAATCATAAGTTGTGTTACCGCTGGTGCGCTTTGCATAATGATCCAAAGGCAACAAAGTGGTTGCAGTATCGGAGAATACAGTAACTGCAACACGGGTATAATCGTTCATGGACATCAATTTATCAATTGATGCATTTACCGCGGCTACTGTATTTGCAATACGGCTTAAACCATTATCCATTCTACTGTCGCTATTGCTCATTGAACCTGAAATATCAATAATAAATACAACGTCAACAGGGGCATGGGTTTCGCCTGAAATTGCTTTTGAAGTACCTAATGCAGAATATGCGATTAAAAAGTCTTCATCATTAGCCTTTTCAATTTTGGAGCTTCCGCCGCCGAATGTTACAAAGGTAACATCATCAGAATAAACGGATTTATCCGTCCATATCCTTCCTGAATATTCGGTTGAAGCGTTATCACCTAAGGATTCAGAATACTTTAAAGAAGTATCAAGATCCACGATGGTGTTTACTGTACCAGCAATAGCTGTGGCTGCTTGGGCTGTTGATAAAAGACCTACCTCAATAGCGCCAAAAACCATAACAACGGCTAAAAGCGTTGCAATAACAGATTTTAACAAACTCTTTCTTTTCATAAAAACGCCTCCCTCTAAAAGTAAAAAGTATATTCTATATAAAAATTATATCATAACGTTTGTTCCGTGTAAATATTTTTTTATATATAATATATATTTTTTTGTGTTGATTTTTGTGAATTTTTTGAATATAATAGTTACACTGATTTGAATTAGGAGATTAAAAATAAGAAT
>JAZSPY010000106.1:0-12703 GCA_045537705.1 Clostridia bacterium | reverse complement strand
ATTTCCCGTGCCACTTAAAGCTCTATTAAGCCCGATGCCTTTACGCAGCAATCACGGAAGACGCCTACTGATAAAATACGTTCGGATCTCCAGCTCAGAAGTGATAGGAATTTTAATCTTTACTTATCGGCTTACACCAACCGCCGACTCTCTGAAAAGCGAAGGACTAAACCTGTCTTCGTCACAGCTTTTATATTAAATTATGTGTAGATATTAGCACACAATTATTAAGTTGTCAACTGTTTTTTTACTATTTTTTGATACCCAGAATTTCAATAGATTCATCACGCATTTTGTACTTTAAAATTTTACCTGCGGCATTCATTGGAAATTCCTTTGTAAAGATAAAATATCTTGGTACTTTATGCTTTGCCATATGGTTATTACCGTATTCGCGCATTTCTTCTTCTGAAGATTCTACGCCATTTTTAAGTATAATCCATGCGCATGCTTCTTCCCCATATCTTTGATCGGGAACGCCTACAACCTGAACATCACGAACTTTATCGTGAGTTAAATAGAATTCTTCAATTTCCCTTGGATAAAGGTTTTCGCCACCACGGATAATCATATCTTTTAAGCGGCCTGTAACCTTAAAATATCCATCAGGCGTTCTGCAACAGATATCACCTGAATGAAGCCATCCATCAGCATCAATGGTCTGTTCGGTTGCTTTGGGCATTTTATAATAGCCCTTCATAATGTTATAACCCCTTGCAACAAACTCTCCGTTTTCGCCATCAGGTAATTCTTCACCTGTTTCGGGATCAATAATCTTACATTCAACGCCGGGGAAAGCGCTTCCAACAGTTTCAACACGATGATCAATATCTTCGTTAACTTCACCCATAGTACAACCGGGAGAAGCTTCTGTTTGCCCGTAAACACTGATGATTTCTTTCATATTCATTTCATCTGCTGCTTTTCGCATGAGTTCAGGTGGACAGTTTGCGCCTGCCATAATACCTGTACGGATATATGAAAAATCTGTTTTTGCAAAATCTTCGTGATTAAACATTGCAATAAACATAGTAGGAACACCGTTAAAACAGGTGATTTTTTCGTTATTGATACAGGCAAGTGATGATTTTGGCGAAAAATACGGCATTGGGCAGATAGTTCCGCCATGGGTCATAAGATTGGTCATAGAAAGCACCATACCGAAACAATGGAACATAGGCACTTGAATCATCATTCTATCGGCAGTGGAAATATCCATGCGGTCGCCGATTATTTTACCGTTATTGATAATATTGTTATGGGTAAGCATAACGCCTTTAGGGAAGCCGGTTGTGCCTGAAGTATACTGCATATTACAAACGTCATCACTTTTAACAAGCTTTGCACGGCGACGAACTTCTTCATTAGGTACAAGATCACTACGCCTTACAAAATCATCCCATTCTAAACATCCATCCATATTAAAACCAACGGTAATAACGTTTCTTAAGAATGGTAATGTTTTTGAGTAAAGGGGTGTTCCCGGCTGAATATCCTTTAATTCAGGACAAAGTTCTTCAATAATAGCCTTATAATCAGAATCTTTACAGGAATCTATCATAACAAGAGTATGAGTATCAGATTGCCTTAAAAGATATTCCGCTTCGTGAATCTTATAAGCAGTATTAACCGTTACAAGAACTGCACCTATTTTAACTGTTGCCCAGAAAGTAAGGAACCATTGTGGAACGTTAGTTGCCCATATTGCAACATGGTGGCCGGGCTTAACACCTAATGAAATAAGTGCAGCGGCAACCTTATCAACATCATCCCTAAACTGAGAATAGGTTCTTGTATAATCAAGAGTTGTATACTTAAATGCTAATTGATCTGGATAACGTTCAACCATTTCATCAAGCACCTCAGAAAAGGTTATATCAAGAACATCGTATTTTTGCCAAGGGAACGTTCCTGTTTTTGAACGGTTATAATATATTTCCTTATTTTTTGATGATTGCTGATCATTGTTATTGATATAGCTTACAAAATGAGTAAGTACAATATCCGGATCAGTAATTTCATCGTTCCAGAGTGCACAAACGTAGCCATCATAATTAAGGCTTTTTAAAGCATTAACAAAATCCTTAACAGGTAATTCACCATCACCTATTAAAACGTTTGTTTTTCCCAATTTATCACCAATACGAACGTACTGAATATATGCGCCTAACGTCTGTATTGTGGTATCGGCAGATTCTTGATGATTAAAGTAAGTTTCACGGATATTCCAGCACACGCCGATACAAGCTGTAGAAAATACGTTGATAACTTCAAGCACCTTTTTAGTATCTGCCAAAGGTCCTTCAGTTTCAATTAAAATGAAAACGTCATATTTTTCGGCAATTGAAATTGCAGAAGCAAAAATATCTTTTAAAGCACTGTAATCAGGTATTTCTTTAAACTTAACGGTTACTGCGTTTATGCCTGCATTTACTGCAGTTTGAACGCAGTCGGCAAGATTATTGCTATCAGTATCAGCGGTGATATATTCATTAAAATTAAGCACGCTGATACCAATATGACGGTTTACAAGTTTACGTTTTGATGCAGCCTGAACTGAAGTATGGAAAATACTATCTTCGTGTTCAGCTTTTTCTTTTTGCGCATCAGAAATTTCAAAACCTGAAAAGCCATATTCACTTGTTATATTACAAAGTTCAAGAAATGATTTTGCTTGAACACAATCATTTGAGAAAGCAAGTTTCATAATTAAATTTCCTCATAAACGATTTTATTAAGGGCATTTACGTAAGCACGGATACAAGCACCAACGATGTCAGTTGAAACACCATTGCCTGAATAGAGCTTACCGTTTGCACGTAAGCGGATAAGTGATGAACCCACAGCTTCCCTGCCCTTTGTTACTGCCTGAACAGAAAAATCATCAAGTTCATAATGATGGCCAACGATTTGCTCAATAGCGTGGAATGCAGCATCAATGGGACCATCACCTGTAGAAACACCGCTTAATTTTTCGCCATTCTTTTCTAAGGTAATGCTTGCTGTTGCGGTAATAATATTACCGTTATTAACAACGTAATTAACAAGATGGAACGTTGATGGCACTTGCATTGCACTTGTTGCTATAATTGCTTCAAGTTCAGGTGCACCGATGATGCCTTTTTTAGAAATAACACGTTTGAATTCTTCAAAAACCTTACCGTTATCTTCACTTGTTAATTCATAACCAAGAGTTTTTGTGGCATTGGCTATATCATCAATAGTAGCATTTTTATCAAGACCTGTAAGGTTAATATTTTGAATGGTTTGTTCAGTTTCTGCTTGTTTTTTAGTTAAAATATCCTGGACAATTTTTTGTATTCTTGTTGAATCAAGATTACATTCTGCCTGCATATCAAAGGATTTTACCTTAAATACATCTGAAAGAGCATTAAGCATAAGGGCATCCTTATTAGCTGCACACTTAATACCATCAGCGCCTGCTTTAATTGCATCTATTGCACAAGATGCTGCCATATGCAGTTTATCTGAGGGCTGAACAAATACTAAAATATCCGTTGCATTTTTAATTTCAGCAACTGCATTTTTAAAATCTTCAGGAAAATAAACGCCTGCATCATCACAGATAGTAATGGATTGTACTCCGATTTCCTTTAACATTTTGGCAATCTCAACAACAAAGCCTTCTTGTGATCTTGATGCATCACGTGCAACAAAATGAACGTTAGAAGTTTTTTCCATTGCTTTTAAGCAAGTTGATTTTATTTTATCAAGCATTTTAGTGTTCTTTAAATGATACTGGTATTCCATCTGAACGGTGGAAACAGGTAAAACTACCTGAATACCCCATGTTTTTGCTTCACAAACAGAGGTATACGCAGTATCAACTGCATCAATATCATCAACTGAAACTAAAACACCTGCATTTTGAACTGTATTAGCAATAGTTCTAAAAACAACGGTATTTTCTTTTTCATTTAACAGTACTGGTAATTCAATATAATCAACCCCACTACCATCAAGAAGCGTTGCAATATTTAATTTTTCCCTGAAAGTAAGGGATTGTTTTTCTTCTTGTAAAACCGAAAGTGTTACATCTGATACTGCAATTTTTTTCATAAAAAATACTCCTTTAAAAAAACAAACCCGCAAAGATATTACTATCTATGCGGGATGATCATTATTTTTGACCACGGTACCACCCGTTTTGCCCTTATTTTAAGGACCGCTTAATAGGTTCAAACAAACCTTTGTTCTGTTACGGGAACGCCCGAAGCTTCTTACTTAAATTTCCGAAGCCCTGCTCCAATACGAGACAATTTTAATTATGCCTATCGTTTTACACCAAACAACGACTCTCTGAAAGCGCAAAAAATTAAAATTTAATATCTTCACCGCATTTATTTTTTTAATTTTTTATATAATATATCAATTCTTATATTCTGTCAAACGATTTTTTAATATTCTTCCAATAATCTTATTGCATTTTTATAGGCAATAAATTCCTTTTGTTCATAAGGAATATCAAGGTTTATAAGGTATTCTGCTTCCTTAACAGGATCCCACAAGGGAAAATCGCTGCCGAACAGTACCCTTTCAGCGCCGTAACCATTAATATACTTTTTAATCATACCTTGAGGCATAAACATATGACTTGAACACATGTCAACAAAGCACGAAGTATCTTTTAAAAGTTCTAACGCTTCATCAAAAAGCATCCATCCCCCTAAATGAGCACCTATTACGGTTAATTTAGGAAAATTATCAAGCACCCTTTTTAACCTTTTGGGATGAGAATAATCGTATCTTGGATCACCGCAATGTATCATCATTGGCAATTTTCCTTGTAAATAATCATACATAGGAAAAAGCCGTTCATCATCAATATTAAACTGTTGGGTATCGGGATGAATTTTTACTCCTTTTAATCCTGATTGTTTAATAAATTCAACTTCGCCTAAAATATCATCCATTTGGGCATGAACCGTACCAAATCCGTACAATTCCTTATGATTATTTACTTCAAAAAGTGCCGCCTGATTTACGTGACGGACTGTGTTAGGTTTTAATGCTACCGGCAGAATTACAAACTTTTCAATGTTTGCTTGTTTACCACATTCAATTAAAACTTTACTTGTACCACATTTATCCCCTAACCCTTCTTTTAAATCGTAAAAATTTATTACGTTTTCCGTTGCCTTTTGGGCAATACTTTCAGGATAAACGTGAGTATGAAAATCTATAAGTTTCATAAATTAAAAATCTACTTCCTTAATGCCTTGTTCCGTTATAATGCACCTTTTTGTAAAACCGACTTCTTTTGCCATCTGTTCAGCCATTGAAAAACCAAAGTCAAGATAATCTTTATTATGGCAATCACTTGTGAAAATGATTTTACCGCCTTTTTTAAAGATATATTTAAGCAATTCTTTTGATGGATAGGGGCTTGTACGATATCCCCGGGACATAGCACCTGTGTTGATTTCAAAAGGTACATTATAGGGTATTAAAGCATCTATTGCTTCTTTTGCAAAAGTTAGATATTCTTCTGTTTCCTGAATATTGCATCTTTCAAAATTTTTGCTGATTAAATCAAAATGACCTATAATCTTACAGTTAGTTTTTTCAACAACAGTTTTAACGTTTTCAAAATAATCTTTTGCAAAATCAATAAACTTGCCGTTATATACGTTATTTACAAGGTGATTGAATTCTTCTATGCTGCCATCAACGTTATAAAGTTTACCGTTTTGTTCAACGTAATGTGTTGAACCGATAACATAATCAAAATCACTTACGTCATCAGTTGAAATTATATCTTGTTCAATGCCAAGTAAAATAAGAATTTTATCTTTATATTCTTCCTTTAAAGCGCTGATTTCTTTAATATATTTTTGGGTATTTTCAACGTTCATACAGTAAGAACCGTCTTTATCCGTATGTCCGTGCCCTGAAAAACCCAAAATATTAAACTTTAAGCTAATGGCTTTTTCAACCATTTCATTAGGAGAATTTTTACCATCACAATAAAAAGTGTGGGTATGAAAATTTTCTTTTATCATTTTGTCATTTTTTCCTGTTTAACTTTATGGTCAATAATATGACGCGAGGCAAGTTCCTTTTGGATATCCTTTACGGAAATACCCATATCTACCATTAAAACCATTAAGTGATATATTAAATCGGCAATTTCGTAAACAGTTTCGTTTTTATCATCTGCTTTACCGCCAATAATAACTTCAGTACTTTCTTCGCCTACTTTTTTAAGAATCTTATCCCTGCCTTTTGAGAAAAGATAGGTTGTATAAGAGCCTTCGGGCATATCGTTTTTTCTGCCTTTTAATAAATCGTATAAGCCTTCTAACGAAAATTCTTCTAATTCTTCGCTTTTATATACTTCATTAAAGAAGCAGGAATCACTACCTGTATGACAAGCAGGCCCATCTTTTTCAACCATTACAACAAGGGCATCGTTATCACAATCTGCAGTTATTGAAACAATATGCTGATAGTTTCCGCTTGTTTCGCCCTTTAACCAAAGTTCCTGACGGTTTCTTGAATAAAAACAGGTTAAACCTTTTTCCATTGAGATTTTAAGGCTTTCCTTGTTCATATAAGCAAGTGTAAGTACCTTTTTTGAATAAGCATCTACAACTATTGCGGGAATAAGACCCTTTTCATCAAATTTTAATGCATCAATATCTATCATTTAATTAAAGCCTCACTTCAATATTATTTTGTTTAAGTTCTTTTTTTAAATCGGTAATGGCAACTTCGCCAAAGTGAAAAATGGAAGCGGCAAGCCCTGCGCTTATTTTAGGCACTTTATTAAACAAATCAATAAAATGCTGTATAGAACCTGCACCGCCTGAAGCTATAACAGGAACTGAAACAAGTTCGGTTATTTTTTCAAGCATTTCAATATCAAAACCGCCTTTAACACCATCTGTATCAATGGAATTAACAACGATTTCACCTGCACCCATATCAACGCCTTGCTTTATCCAGGAAAGTGCTTCTAAACCGGTATTTTCCCTACCGCCTTTTGCAAACACCCTGAAAACGCCATCAACCCTTTTTATATCACAAGAAAGCACTACACATTGGCTACCGTAACGCTTTGCGCCCTGTTCAATAAGATTTGGGTTTTTTATAGCCCCTGAATTAACGCTTACTTTATCTGCGCCGCATTTTAAAACGCGATCAAAATCTTCTAAAGTGTTTATTCCGCCGCCAACGGTTAATGGAATAAAAATGTTTTTGGCACATTCAGTTAAAATATCGGTAAAAAGCTTTCTGCCTTCACTGGAAGCGGTGATATCGTAAAAAACAAGTTCATCTGCACCGCAGGAAGAATAATATTTACCAAGTTCTACAGGAGAAGAAACGTCAGAAAGTGATTTAAAGTTTACACCTTTTACTACCCTACCATCCTTAACATCAAGGCAAGGAATAATTCGTTTTGTTAACATCCTGTCACCTCAATAGCTTCTTTAATTTTTATTGCGCCAAGATAATATGCTTTACCGATTATTGCACCATAAAGGTTCATATCGTTTAACGCTTTAATATCATCAATAGAATTTACACCGCCTGAAGCAACGATATCAATTTTATATTTTTCAGAGAGTTCTTTATACATCCGGCGGTTTGTACCCTGCATAGTGCCATCTTTTGTTATATCGGTACAAATAACGGTTTTTACACCTATATTAACAAGATCTTTAAAGAAATCGTCCGTTGTTATATCGGAAGTCTCCGTCCAACCTTTTATGGCAACTTTTCCGTTTAAAATATCTGCACCAACTGCAACCTTTTCACCATATTTTTTTACTGCAGAAATCAAAAAATCCCTATCTTTAACTGCGGCAGTACCTAATATTACCCGCATAACACCTGCGTTAATGTATTTTTCAACGGTTTCCATATTACGAACGCCGCCGCCAACTTCTGCTTTTAATCCTGAAACCTCAATAATCTTTTTGATGGTTTCAATGTTGGGTGTGGCGCCATCCTTTGCGCCTTCAAGATCTACAATATGGATATATTCTGCACCGTTTTGTTTAAAATCGCAAGCGATCTCCCAGGGTTTATCGCTATAAATTGTCATTTCATTATAATCGCCTTTATAAAGGCGTACTGCCTTGCCTTGAAAAAGGTCTATTGCAGGAAAAATCTTCATATTTTTTGCCTTTCTATTCTGCTTCACAAAAGCCTTTTAAAATCTTTAAGCCTGTTTCACCGCTTTTTTCGGGATGGAACTGGCAACCAAATACGTTTTCGTTTTGTACTGCGGCTGTAAATTCTTTGCCGTAATCAGATGTTGCAATAACGTTCTTTTTATCACACTCAGCATAATAGGAATGAACGAAATAAACATAATCGCCATCATTAAGATATTTAAAAATCGGACTGTTGTTATAGAGTTTTAACGAGTTCCAGCCTATGTGTGGAATACGATATTCCTTATCTATTCTGCCTTCAAAACCAACTATTTTACCTTTTATAAGCCCTAAGCCCTGATGAACGCCAAACTCATAACTTTCATCAAATAACAGTTGCATTCCAAGGCAAATACCCATGACTGTTTTACCTTTTTTACATTCAGAAAGTAAAACTTCTGCCATACCGCTTTCTTTAAGTTTTTTAGCAGCATCTTCAAAAGCACCAACACCTGGCAATATAATCTTTTTTGCATCCTTTATTGTTTGAACGTTATTAGTAACAACAGCATCTTCACCTATTGCGCTAAAGGATGACTTTAACGAAAACAGGTTACCTACGCCATAATCAATAATTGCAATCATATTTTTACTTATAAAACTCCTTTTGTTGAAGGAATTTCATCCTTATATTTTTCGTTTATCTTAACTGCATGCGCCATTGTGCGTGCAAAAGATTTAAAAATACCTTCAATAATGTGGTGAGTGTTTACCCCATCCATACGAACAATATGCAACGTTACGTTGGCATTACGGGTAAAAGCACAGAAAAATTCCTGAACAAGTTCAGTATCAAAATCGCCTACTCTTTTTGCAGGCATTTTTGCTTTAAACGAAAGTAATGCTCTGCCTGAAATATCAACTGCAGTTAAAATTAAAGCTTCATCCATAGGAATAACCGTGTGGCCATAACGATAGATACCTTTCATTTCGCCTAAAGCCTGAGAAAATGCCATACCTAAGCAAATACCGATATCTTCTACTGAGTGATGATAATCTACAAACGTATCACCATTACATTTTACGGTTAAATCAAACCTACCGTGTTTTGCAAAAAGTGTAAGCATATGATCCAAAAAACCGCAACCTGTATTGATTTCATTTTTCCCTGTGCCATCAAGGTTAAGGGTAAGTTCAATATCAGTTTCGTTTGTTTTACGTTTTATTTTAACTTCTCTCATATTTCCTCCAGAATTTCTTTAGTATAAAGAACTAAAGTGTGCATTTCTTCTAACGTGCCGATGGTAATTCTATTAAAATCTTTTATTCTTTCCTGTGTAAAATGCCTTATTAAAATTCCTTTATCCTTTAATTTTTGGTAAAGGTCTTCACCACTGATTTCAGGATGTTTTACAAAGATAAAGTTTGCATCGCTTGGCAAAACTAAAAAGCCTAAACTTTTAAGTTCCTTAACTGTGCTTTCCCTATTTATCATTATATCTTTGCAGTTATTTTCGTAATATTCATTATCCATTAATGATGCAACACCTGCAATCTGGGTAAGCCTGTTTACGTTATAGGGATTTGTGGAATATTTAATCTTTTCTAAATCAGCAATAATTTCTTTATTAGAAAAACAATAACCAAGCCTTGCCCCTGCCATTGAACGAGATTTTGAATAAGTTCTTACAACAAGTAAATTATCGTATTTATCAATTAAATTTATTGCACTTATTCCGCCAAAATCAACATAGGCTTCATCAATAACCACTACGTTTTTAGGGTTAGTTTTGATGATTTCTTCAATTTCGTTTAACTTTAAAGAAATTCCCGTAGGTGCATTAGGGTTTGCAATAACTATCATTTTATTAAGATTTAAATAATCCTTATAATCAATAGTAAAATCTTCTTTTAACGGAATGATTTTGGCACTAACGTTATATAAATCTGCAAAAACCTTATAAAAACCATAAGTTATATCTGCAAAAGCTACACCCTGTTCCCTTGCATAAGCCATAAATGCAAAGTTTAAGATTTCATCTGATCCATTTGAAACAAAAACGTTTTCCTTTTTTACGTTATAGTTTTTTGCAAGTTCTTGTTTTAAAACCTTGCTTTCAGGATCAGAATACAGTTTTAAATTTTTAACTGCTTCACTGTTTACACATTCAACAACAATTGGTGAAGGTGGAAAAGGTGATTCGTTAGTATTAAGTTTTATATATTTTTTATCTTGCGGTTGTTCACCGGGAACGTATTCTTTTAATGAATCATATATTGGTGTAATAAATTTACTCATTTTTTCATCCTTATCAATGCACTGTTTGCGTGGGCATCAAGGCCTTCTTTATTTGCAAAATAAGCAACATCCTGCGCAACTTTATTTAATGCGGACTGTGTGTAATATGAATACTGCATTTTTTTAACAAAATCATCTACTGAAAGAGGGCTTGAAAATCTTGCAGTTCCGCTTGTGGGAAGTGTGTGGTTGGGGCCTGCAAAGTAATCGCCTAAAGCTTCAGGACAATATCTTCCCATAAACACACTACCTGCATTTTTTACGCTATCTAAAATATCAAAGGGATTTTCTACTACTAATTCAAGGTGTTCAGGTGCAATTTCGTTTGCAATATCAATAGCGTATTTAAGATCAGGGGCAACGATAATTTTACCGTTATTATCAATAGAAGCCCTTGCAATATCGTATCTTGAAAGTTGTTTTAATTGTTCTTCTATTGCAAGCTGAACTTCTTTAGCAAGAACCATTGAGTCAGTTACAAGAACTGCACTTGCATTTTTATCATGTTCTGCCTGCGAAAGAAGGTCTGCCGCAACGAACTCAGGATTGCTATTTTTATCGGCAACCACTAAAATTTCGCTGGGGCCTGCAATCATATCAATATCAACAGTACCAAATACCTGACGTTTTGCTTCTGCAACAAATGCGTTACCGGGGCCTACGATTTTATCTACTTTTGTTACAGTTTTAGTTCCGTAAGCCAATGCTGCAACCGCTTGTGCGCCGCCTACCTTGAAAATACGATCAACCCCTGCAATTTTTGCCGCAGCCAAGATTACAGGATTCACCTTGCCGTTTTTAAGGGGTGGTGTTGTGATGCATATTTCCTTGCAACCTGCAATTTTTGCGGGAATACTATCCATTAAAACAGTTGAAGGATACGCTGCTGTGCCACCGGGAACGTAAAGGCCTACCTTTTCAATGGGCATCACCTTTTGCCCTACCACAACGCCTTCCTTATTATTTATAATAAAACTGTTTTTCTTTTGTGCTGAATGGAATTCCCTGATATTTTCTGCCGCATCCTTTAAAATGCGGATAAATTCAGGTTCAACCATATTAAAAGCTTCTTCAATTTCTTCATTTGTAACTTCAAGGTTATCTAAAGAAGCGCCATCAAACTTTAACGAATATTCTTTTAAAGCATCATCACCGTTTTTAATAACGTTTTCAATGATTTCCTTAACTATTGAAGAAACGTCGCCTGTTGGGTTGTTACGGGCAAAAATTTCTTCATTGGTTACCTGACCATATTCAAATATTTTTATCATTGTTCATTCTCCACAATCTGTTGTAATTTGTTTTTGATTTCGTTGATTTTTTCTGCCTTAAACCCAAAAGAAGCCTTATTAGCAATCAAACGTGCGCTTATCTGAACGATATCTTCAATAGGTTCTAACCCGTTTTCGTGAAGCGTTTTGCCTGTTTCAACAATATCAACGATAACATCAGAAAGCTCTAAAATAGGTGCAAGTTCAATGGATCCGTTTAAGTGAATTATATCAATATCCCTTGCTTTCATCTGATAATGCTTTGCGGCAATATTTGAAAACTTTGTTGCTACCTTTAAAGTTGTTGCAGTATTATCCCTGAAATCCTTTTTTGCAGCAACTGCCATACGGCAAGTGCCCATTTTTAAATCAAGAAGTTCATAAACATCAGGCTCGTATTCAAGCAGAATATCTTTACCTGCAACACCAATATCTGCGGCGCCACGTTCAACGTAAATTGAAACATCACTTGGCTTTACCCAGAAGTATCTTATTCCCTTTTGAGTGTTTTCAAAAGTTAAGCGGCGGTTGTTTTCTTTAATGGATTCACATTCGTAGCCTGCTTTTTCAAAAAGCGCGTACACTTTTTCGCCAAGCCTGCCCTTAGGAAGTGCAATATTAAGCATCAGAAAACTCCTTTCCGTTTAAATAAACTGCTTTTTTATACCTGATTTTATCCGGAACTTCATAAGATACAAGTACTGATTCACCATTTTTTGAAAGTTCTTTTTGCGCTGAAATAATCTTTATAGGATCTTCATTTTTATCTGCAATCAAAAGATAATCAACATCATATTCAGGTAACATATTATTTAATCTTTCAAAACCATCAAGATAAACTGCAAAACCGATTGCACCGGACTTCTTTTTTAATTTTTTCATTAAAGCATCGTACTGGCCACCTGAAAGCACACCTGTGGGTATACCTTTTATATAACCCTTAAACACGATTCCGCTATAATAACGCATATTATTTGAAAGTGAAAAGTTAATGGTTATATTGTTTAAAA
>JAZSPY010000067.1:0-4211 GCA_045537705.1 Clostridia bacterium | reverse complement strand
AGAGGCTTCAAATCCTTCCCCGACAAAACAAGACTTGACTTCCAGAAAGGTGTAACTGCGGTTGTAGGTCCTAACGGAAGTGGTAAAAGTAACGTTAGCGATGCTGTAAGATGGGTTTTAGGTGAACAAAGTGCAAAACAGCTTCGTGGCTCAAATATGGCTGACGTTATCTTTAAAGGTACTGAAGCCCGTAAGCCTTTATCTTATTGTGAGGTTTCACTTGTTTTTGATAATGAAGATAAAGGGCTTGATATTGAATATTCTGAAGTTGTAATCACCCGTAGATTATATCGTAGCGGTGAAAGTGAATATTACATAAATCGTACAGGCTGCAGATTAAAAGATATCGTTCAACTTTTCCAGGATACAGGTATTGGTAAAGAGGGTTATTCTATTGTTGGACAAGGTAAAATTGAAAATATTCTTTCCGGCAAACAGGAAGTACGCCGTGCAGTTTTTGAAGAAGCCGCCGGTATCGTAAAATACCGTAGCAGAAAAGAAGAAGCCGAAAGAAAATTACAGCATACGCAAGATAATTTAATGCGCATTAACGATATTATTGATACGTTGGAAGAACGCATTGAACCACTTTGCCAGCAAGCAGAAACTGCAAAAGAGTATCTTCAATTCAGGGAACAACTGCGCACAATTGAGGTTAATTTCTTCTTGATTCAAAACGAACTTGCCGAGCAAAAGCGTGCTAATTTTGCACTTCAACTTGAAGGCATTGATCAGGAAAGGCAAGAAAAATCAAAGCAGGTTGAAATTATTACAGGCGAAAACGCTTCTTTAGAAGAACAGATTTTAAATAAGGAAGCCGAACTTCAATCTATTCGTAACGAATTACTTGAACTTACTAAGGGTAATGAGAATCTTTCAGGGCAGATAAGCGTGTTAGATGAAAGAATCCAGAACCTTTTAAGCGGTATTGAACGTGTTCGGGAAGAACTTGAAAGCAACGAAAAGCGTAAAAAATCAATGGAAGATGCCATTAACGGTGATACAGGCGCAAAAGATGAAAAAATAAAAGCCATTGAAGATAAAAAAGTTGAAATTAAAGCCCTTGAAGAAGATATTGTAAAGCGTGATGAAAGTTTAATTAAAGAAAGTGAAGAACTTGAACAGTTAAAAGCCGAAATGCTTTCAAATATCAATAAACTTTCTGATGTTAAATCAAACATCAGCCGCTTAAACGCTATGAAAACAAGTATTTCACAGCGTAAAGAAAAGCTTTCAATAATTGAAGAACAACTTCGTTTACAAAAGGCAAATATTGAAGAAGCATTAAAGGACCAATTAACTGATACCGAAGAATACGATAGAGAAAAAAATCGTTTATTAAATGAAAAAGAAGAATTAAAAACTCAGTGGCAGGAACTTTATCTTGAAAGAGATAATGCAAGCGAAAACCTTCAGAAGTTAAAACAGGATATTAACGGCGCGCAGTCAAGATTACGTGTTTTAGAGGAGTTAAAACGTGATTTTGAAGGCTTTAACCACGCAGTTCGCAATCTTTTAACCAAAAGCCAGCAGGATCTTGAAATTAAATCACATATTTCAGGTGTTTTAGCACAACTTATTTCCGTTCCTGAAAAGTTTGAAGTTGCCATTGAAGCCGCATTAGGCTCTGCAATGCAAAACATAGTTACACCTACTGAAGAAGATGCAAAGGCTTTAATTGAGTATCTTCGCCGCCACGATTTAGGTAGGGCAACCTTCTTGCCGATTTCTGCAGTTAAGGGCAGAACTCTTGAAGGCAACGAAGGTGAAATAATTAAAACCGAAGGTTCCTTTGGGCTTGCAAGCGATTTAATTACTTACGATGGAATTTATTCTGAAGTAGTTAAAAGTCTTTTAGGCAGAACAGTTATCGTTGATGATTTAGACACAGGTATAAGAATTCAAAGAAAAACAGGCCACGCTTTAAAGGTTGTAACTTTAAAGGGTGATGTTATGAATACCGGCGGTTCAATGTCAGGCGGTTCCTTAAGGCAAAAAACCACAAGCATTTTAGGCAGAGAACGTGAAATTGAACAGCTTAACACCGTAATTAAGGAAACAAATGCTGAAATCAACCGTATAAACAGCGTTGTTGAAACTTTTGACGTTAAGTATAACGAGTTTGAAGGGCAGGTTAAACAAAAAGATGATGAACTTCACGCCCTTGATATTAAGTTTGCCCACGATATTGAAAAACTTAACAAGTTAAAAGCCGATTTACAGGCTGGTATTGATTCAGAAAACGAAGTAAAACTTGAAAAAGAGCAACTTGATGATACCTTAAAAGAAATTGATACTGAACTTGAAAACATCAATACTTTAGAAGGCGATTTTGAAACTTCAAATACCGAAAAAGGCGAAAGTATATCTGCACGTCAAATAGAGTATAATAAAAAGCAACTGGCAAGGGAAAAACTCTTCCAAAAACTTACCGATGCCCGTGTTGAATACGCAGGTCTTGAAAAAGAACTTGATGCTATGATCAATAATGCCAACAGATTAGGCGAATTGATTGAAAATCTTAATCAGGCAAAAGTTAAAATTCTTGCTGAAGGCGTTTCTTTAGAAAAGCAACTTGAAGAAGCAAGAAAAGAAAAGGAAGAAAGCATCTCTAAAACAGGCGTAATGCAGGAAGATCTTCAGAAGATTCAGGATAAAGAAAAACTTGAAGAAGCCAACCGTGAAGCCATTAACCAAAAGTTAAAGGAAAACGAAGAAAGACGCCGTCAGTTTGAACAGGAAATCTACGAAGCAGGTGAAAAACGCCATAAAGTAGAACTTCAACAAACAAAGGTTGATAACGATCTTCAGTACCTTGAAAACAGAATTTGGGAAGAATATGAACTTACACAGGCAACCTGTGAAGAATTCAGGGATCCCGAATTTAAGGTTACAGGCGCACAAACAGAAATCAACAGGCTTAAAAAATCAATTTCTGCCCTTGGCCACGTAAACGTAAACGCTATTGAAGAATACGTTGAAACAAAAGAACGTTTTGATGATCTTACGAAACAGAGAGATGACCTTGTTAAAGCCGAAACTGACCTTCGCCAGATTATTGAAGAACTTATCAAAAAGATGGATAAGCAGTTTAAAGAGCAGTTTGAACTTATCAATAAGCACTTTGCAAAAACGTTCAGCGAACTCTTTGGCGGTGGTAAGGCAGAACTTAAATTACAAGATGGTGAAACAAGCCTTGATGCAGATATTGAAATCGTTGCACAGCCTCCGGGAAAGAGTTTACAGCTTTTAAGCCTTCTTTCAGGTGGCGAAAGGGCATTAACTGCTATTGCAATTTTATTTGCGATGCTTAAATTAAAGCCTACACCGTTCTGTATTTTAGATGAAATTGAGGCAGCGCTTGATGAAGCAAACGTTGGTAACTTTGCAACATATCTTCGTAAATTCTCAAAGGATACCCAGTTTATCGTTATTACTCACCGTAAGCCTACAATGGAAGAAGCCGATAGTCTTTACGGTGTTGCTATGGAAGAAAAGGGTATATCAAAAATCGTTTCAGTAAAACTTACTTAAGGAGCATTTATGGGTTTATTTAATAAAGAAGGCTGGCTTGGTAAACTTGCCGGCGGTCTTAAAAAAACCAAAGAAAATATTGCAAATAAAATTGATGACCTTGTAAAATATTATAAGGAAATTGATGATGATTTTTTTGAAGAATTAGAGATGATTCTTGTTTCTGCAGATATAGGTGTTTCTGCAACAGATAATATTTTGCAAGACCTTAAAGCCAGGTTAAAGGCAGAAAAAACAGGCGATGTTCAGCTTATTCACTCATATTTAAGAGAGAGTATTGAAGAAATTCTTTTATCCTGCCAAAGTGAAGAAAATGAAGAATATCCGCTTTTAATGCTTATAACAGGCGTTAACGGTGTAGGTAAAACAACAGCCATTGGCAAGATTGCAAACTATTATAAAAATAATGGTAAAACCGTTATGGTTGCAGCAGCCGATACCTTCAGGGCAGCAGCGCAGGAACAGCTTGATCTTTGGGCGCAAAAAGCAGGCGCCTTAATTATCAGGGGTACAGAAGGTGCCGATCCTTCTTCAGTTGTTTATGATGCCATTCAAAGCGCAAAAGCCAAGAAGATTGACGTTTTGATTTGCGATACCGCAGGCAGACTTCATAATAAGAAAAAGTCGGACGTAGCCATGTCGTTCTGTGAGCCAAGGAGTTGAAAGGCAGAGTTGTC
>JAZSPY010000105.1:0-16393 GCA_045537705.1 Clostridia bacterium | reverse complement strand
CCTCCAACAATATTTATGGATAAATTATATCACTAAATAAATGTAAAGTCAATTTTAATTTATCGCCTATTGCAAAAAAAATGAATTTATTATATAATAAAGCAAATAATTTGCGAATATAATTAAAGGAGATTTATTTATGAAACGTACCGATTATATTTCTTGGGATGAATATTTTATGGGCATTGCCCTTTTATCTGCCCAAAGAAGTAAAGATGCGGGCACACAGGTTGGCGCATGTATCGTAAGCCAGGATAATAAGATTTTAACAGTTGGCTACAATGGAATGCCTTGTGGCTGTAACGATGATGATATGCCTTGGGGTAGGGAAGGCGGAATGTTAGAAAGCAAATATGCTTTCGTTTGCCATGCTGAACTTAATGCTATTTTAAATAATGCAGGTGCTTCATTAAAAGGCGCAAAGTGCTACACAACACTTTTCCCTTGTAACGAATGTGCAAAGGCATTGATTCAATCAGGTATTAAAGAAGTTATCTATCTTTCCGATAAATATGCTTCAACCGAAGGCACCATCGCATCAAAACAAATGTTCAATATGGTAGGCGTAAAGCTTACCCCCTATAAAATGACAGGCAGAAAGATCACTTTGGAGATTTAATTTTATGAATTTTGTTTTTACAGGTGGCGGAACCGCAGGGCACGTTACACCTAATATAGCGCTTATTCCTAAAATTCAACAAATGGGGTATACCGTTCATTATATCGGCAGATACGATGGTATTGAAAAGGATTTAATTGAAAATATCCCCGGTGTTATCTATCACGGAATAAGCGCAGGTAAATTAAGAAGGTATAATAATATTAAAAACCTTACCGATCCTTTCAGGGTTATTAAAGGTTATTTTGAGGCCCTTGATTTAATTAAGAAAATTAAGCCTAAAGGATTGTTTTCAAAAGGCGGATTTGTTTCCGTGCCTGTTGTTATGGCGGCAAAAGCACATAAAGTGCCAATTGTTATTCATGAATCTGATATGACGCCGGGCTTAGCCACAAAACTTTGCTTACCTTATGCCAAAAAAGCTTGCACCACCTTTAAAACAACTGCCCAAAATTTAGGTAAAAAAGGCGTTTGCACAGGCACTCCTTTAAGGGATAGCCTTTTCTTTGGCAGTAAAGATATTGCAAGGAAAAAACTTAATTTAGATAATAAACCTGTAATTTTAATTATGGGCGGAAGCTTAGGTGCAAAGGGAATAAATGATAATATCCGTCTTGTGTTAGATAGATTATTACCAATATTTAATATTGTGCATATCTGCGGTAACGGTAAAAAGGATGAAAGCATAGATAAAAACGGATATATTCAGCTTGAATACGTTAACGAAGAACTGCCTGATATTATGGCATTAGCAGATATCGTTGTTTCCCGCGCAGGCTCAAACAGTATTAACGAATTTTTAGCCCTTAATAAACCAATGCTTTTAATACCGTTGCCCGCGCTTCATTCAAGGGGCGATCAGTTAGTTAATGCTGATGAATTTGAATCTTTAGGCTACGCTATGAAGCTTTTAGAAGAAAATATAACAAAAGATTTATTGGTTAACTCCATAAAAGACCTTTACGATAACCGCGCAAAATTCATTGAAACAATGCAGGCAAGCGGCGCACATAAAGGCAAAGATAAGGTTTTGGAAGTTATTAAAGAAAGCGTAAAAAAAGCACCGTGAGGTGCTTTTTTTAATGAATAAAGAAAAATGAAAAATGAATAATGGCGGTGTTTCGCAAAGCGAAACGGATTTTATATAAAGCTTGTGGCGTAGCCACACCTTAATTATTCACTATTCATTATTCACTCTTCACTAAAAAAAGCACCCATCAGGGTGCTTTTAATTTTATTAAACATATTTATCCATTATCTTTTTAATGGCTGCTTCATCCTTTGCATCGGGGCGTTCTTCTTTAAAAAGCTCCCATTCTTCAACGTGGATGCCTGTTGAACCAGGGGTAAGGTGCATCATGGGTGAAAGAGTTTCACACTCTGTCATATAATCGCATATATAGGTTTCAAATGAAACGCCAAAATCGGGATATTCAACTTCAGGCTCAACGGGGTAACGTTTAATAAACACACAACCTTTATTAAATACTGCTGCCCAACCTAAATGGTTATCAATACCCATTTTAAAGGGGTGATCGGTAAAGGTGGGGTCAGAATTAAGGGTAATATAGTTTTCGCCCCAGTAAACACGATGGTCGTTCATTCTTGAATAAGGCCAAAGTGAAACCCTGCGGTTTGGTAAAAGTTGCTGGAAGTGTTCAGGTTCGCCTAAAACTTCAAGACCGCCGTTATCACAAACGGTAAGGCACCAAACAGCCAAGTCAACATCCCAGGCATTTAAGTTGGTTATGCGGTGTTCAATGGTAACTTTGCTTGAATTTTCACTTAAAGTGATAACCATTTCCTTTTGTGTGCGTGAATAATCTTCTTTTTCAGGGGTAACGGTTACGGAATTTCCATCAACAGAATATTTAACAGGAAAGTTATCGTTAATATAAGTTCTTGGCATAACTTCAGGTGCGTGCCAAAGCCTGTGGCCACCGTACATTTTCCAAGAATCGCCACCGGTTGTACCAATTTCTGTAGGATTTTCGCGGAACATGTTTTCTTCGCCCTGTAAAGCATAGCGGATAATTCTTGGGCCAACCTCTAATGTTACAACAAGCTGAACAACTTCGTTCTCAATGAAAAGGCATTTCTGCCAACCTGCATAAGCGGCTTCGTAAATTTTAATCATTGTTTTATTCCTTTCATATTTCAATCTCTCTTAATGAAAAATCAATCATATCGCAAGAGGATAGTATATATGTTATATCGTTACGGGTAAATATTTCGGCTTCCTTTTTATCAACGCCGTGCAGATGACCGTAAACACAACATTTAACCCCGTAATTTTCCATAATATCGCAAAAGGCAGTTGCCTTTGTTTTGTTTATTATGGGGGGATAGTGAAGCATTGTAATTAAAGTGGATTTTTCATCCATTAGTTTTTTTGCTGATTGAAGGGTAAGATCTAAACGAATTTCTTCACGGGCAAAGATTTTTTTATTATCTTCGCCTTCACTATCCATCCAACCCCTTGTGCCTGCAAAAACGTAATCGCCAATTTTTATAGCGTCGTTTTGCAAAACAAACATATTTTCATTTAGTTTATCCCTGACCCGCGAAACACTGCTCCACCAAAAATCGTGATTGCCGCGGATAAGGATTTTCTTGCCGGGAAGTTGGCTTATCAGGTTTAAGTCAGGCAAGGCTTGATCTAAGTGCATCGCCCAGGAAATATCGCCTGCGATTAAAACAACGTCATCATCATTAACCTTATTAAGCCAATCTTCTTTAATTTTTTCAAAATGACCTTGCCACTTAACCCCGAACATATCCATTGTTTTTGAGAATGTGCCGGGTAAGTGCAGGTCAGAAACTGCAAAAATCTTCATTTTAACCTCGCAATACTTAATATATAATATCATATTTCTGTTTTTAATTCAATATAATTTAAAAAAATATATTGGCGAAAGTGTGTTTTTTTATGAATGAACATATCCTTATTAACAAAAATCGTATTTATATGTTAGGATTAAATTCTCAATCCAACCTTGTCCTTTATATTGGCGGACAGGATGTTAATGCTTTAACAATTCCTATATTAAAACATAGGTGCAGTTTGTTTTCTGCAGATATTGATGAAGAAGGTGAAATCCATATTGCCGCAGTAGTAAAAGAAACCCTTACCTATATTAAATATTCAAAGGAAAAAATGAGCACCGTTCATCTTATGCATCTGCCACAAAATTTTAGTATTTCAAGCGTTATGGTAAATGCCGAAAACGGATTAAGGCTTAACTATTGCGTAAAAAGCAAAGATGGTTCAGCCATTATTGAATATACTGCCTCAGGCGATGATTGGCAAGGCAAAAATGTTTATACCGCCCCTGACGATATGAAGATTGTATACGTAAAAAAGAATAAAAACGAGTGTTATGTTGTTAAGAAAACGAATAATTCATATGTGCTCATAAATGCATACGAGCCTGAACAAGAGATATTTTGTTCGCCTTTTGATATTACGTGCGTGCAAGGTGTTTTTGAAGGTGTTGTGTTTAAAACAGGGGATACAATTTTTCATAACGCCAACGAAGTTGCTAAAGGCGAAAAAGTTTTTGTGATAGATGGTAAACATATCACTGTAAAAAACGGCAATTCCCTTCGTGAATATACTTTGGAAAACGGCATAAGGTTTTCAGGGGAAGTTTTAACCCCAAAGGGTGCAAAGGAATACGTTCTTTGTGTTTTGGGGCAGGATAAAAAAATACTGTTTTCTTCACCGTATCCCAATATATCTGTTGAACCTAAGCGGGCAGGTAACGGTGGTTTGCAACAAGAAGTATATATGCAACAGCGAACGTTGTTTCAACTTCAGGCAGAAATCAAAAATCTAAAAGCAAGGGTGAAACGCTTGGAAGAAGAGCAAAAATTCCTTGTGAAAAACCGATGAAACTTATTAAAAAAAGAAGAAAACGCTTGCAAAAAAAGATTAAATATCATAGAATAGAGTTTACAAATATATGGAAATATATTATAACGAAAGCGTAAACATTGAAAGGAAGTGTAATAAATGACAATAAAACCATTATTTGATAAGGTAGTAATTAAAAATTGTCAGGCAGAAGAAACAACAAAAAGCGGAATCGTACTTACAGGTACTGCAAAGGAAAAGCCACAGTTTGCTGAAGTAATTGCAGTTGGCCCCGGCACAAAGGAAGTTGTAATGTCCGTTTCAGTTGGTGAAAGGGTAGTATACAGCCAGTATGCAGGAACCAGCGTTAAGCTTGATGGTGAAGAATATATTGTAATCAGCCAGAATGATATTTTAGGCGTTATTGAAGATTAAGGAGGAACTTTTAAATGGCAAAACAGTTTAAATACGGTGAAGAAGCACGCCACGCATTACAAACAGGCGTTGATATTTTAGCCGATACAGTAAAAATTACATTAGGCCCTAAAGGCAGAAACGTTGTTCTTGATAAAAAGTACGGCGCACCTTTAATAAATAATGATGGTGTAACCATCGCAAAGGAAATTGAGCTGGAAGATCCTTTTGAAAATATGGGCGCACAGCTTGTTAAGGAAGTATCCGTTAAAACTAATGATGTTGCAGGCGATGGTACCACAACAGCAGCAGTTTTAGCACAGGCTATTTTCCGTGAAGGCGCAAAGAACGTTGCAGCAGGCGCAAACCCAATGGTTTTAAGAAAGGGTATTCTTTCTGCAGTTGACGTTGCAGTTGAAGAACTTAAAAATATTTCAAAGCCTATTGAAAGCAAAAATTCCATTGCACAGGTTGCATCAATTTCAGCAGGGGATAAGGAAATCGGCGGTTTAATTGCCGATGCTATGGAAAAGGTTGGTAACGATGGCGTTATCACCGTTGAAGAATCCAAAACTATGAAAACCGAACTTGGCCTTGTTGAAGGTATGCAGTTTGATAGGGGATATGCTTCACCTTATATGGCAACCGATATGGATAAGATGGAAGCAGTTTTAGATAATCCTCTTATTTTTATTACCGATAAAAAGATTACAAATATTCAGGAAATCCTTCCTGTTTTAGAACAGATTGTTCAGATGGGCAAAAAGCTTTTAATCGTTGCTGATGATATTGAAAGTGAACCACTTGCTACAATCGTAGTTAATAAACTTCGTGGTACTTTCAACGTTGTTGCAGTTAAAGCCCCCGGATTTGGCGATAGAAGAAAGGCTATGCTTCAGGATATCGCAATTTTAACAGGCGGAACTGTTATTTCTGAAGAACTTGGCTATGAACTTAAAGATGCAACAATTGATATGCTTGGTACTGCACGCCTTGTTAAAGTTGATAAGGAAAACACAACCATTATTGAAGGCGCAGGTTCTAAGGAAGAAATTGCTGCACGCGTTCAATCAATTAAATCACAGATTCTTGAAACCACTTCAGATTATGATAAAGAAAAACTTCAGGAACGCCTTGCTAAACTTGCAGGCGGTGTTGCAGTTGTTCAGGTTGGTGCCGCAACTGAAGTTGAAATGAAAGAAAAGAAACTTCGCATTGAAGATGCTTTGGCTGCTACAAAAGCAGCAGTTGAAGAAGGTATCGTTCCAGGCGGCGGTGTTGCACTTTTAAGCGTTGCACCAAGAGTTAAAGCACATATGGAAACTTTATCAGGAGATGAAAGAACAGGCGCCGCAATCGTTCTTCGCGCTTTAGAAGAACCTATGCGCCAGATCGCAGTAAATGCAGGTCTTGAAGGCTCAGTTATCGTTGCAAACGTTCTTAATAATGAAAGCGCAACATTTGGTTATGATGCCGCAAACGATGAATATTGTGATATGGTTGCTTCCGGTATTATTGACCCCACAAAAGTAAGCCGTACCGCACTTACCAATGCTGCAAGCGTTGTTTCAACAATGCTTACAACTGAATGTCTTGTTGCGGATATTCCCCAGCCGGAACCTCCAATGCCACAGGGTGCAGGCGGAATGGGCGGAATGTACTGATAACAAGCCCGAAAAACTTCGCAAAAATAAACAAAAAAGAGACGTAAAGTCTCTTTTTGTTTTTCCCAAATGTGTTTTTGCACATTTGGGAATTTTTTCACCTGTCTGCGTGCACGCTTTGCGCACGACTTGACAGGTGTAAGGTGTTTTTATCACCGTACACGCCGCCGATAAAAACGGAATATTATATTTTTAACTGTTCGCAAGATTAAAAATTATTTTATTTCTCTTTATCGCGTAATCTAAAGCAATTTTTGTTCCGCTTTTTCTTGTGGTGGGCGCGTCTTTTTCGCTGAAATAAAAAACACAAATGTCGCTTTTGGTTATCATTTCGTAATTGCGCTTAACGTAAACGCTGCTTTGCGCATTAGTTAATTTTTCAGGAAAATACGTTTCATCAAAAGATTGTAAAAGGTATTTTTTATATTGCTCATTTATATTTGGGTACTCAGCCCGCACGTAAATACGTTTTATGTGGGGGTATTTTTCTTTTGACTGGGTTAATATTTTAACACAAAGTTCGTTAAAATCACTTTTACTGCCTAAAAGAAACGTGCTCACATTTTTATTTATTATTAAATCTTCAATTAACTCCCATAACCTTATTTTTAAATCTTGGGTTTCATTTATTCTTCTGTGCCCGATAAAACAAGCGGTATAATTCATAGCAATCCCCTTTTAAAGTAAATGATTTTTTAATCATTATACAATAAATTTCACTTGAAGTAAATATATCTGCAATTATAAATTATAATAAAAAGCCATTTTTTCGTTACAATATATGTATAGAAAAAGAGGCGATAATTATGAAAACAGAATTTTCTGAAAAATATATCACACTTGGTTTAAAAATTGCATATTATAGGCGAAAAGCCGGTTATACACAAGAATATTTTGCAGAACTTATTGACAGAAGCGTAAGTTTTGTTGGTCAGGTAGAAGGTACGGGAACGGTAAGGGGTGTTTCCTTAGAAACGCTTTTTAAAATGGCACAGGTGTTAAATGTTCCACCATCTAAATTATTAGAAGAAGATTAAAAAAAGGCATCGTACGATGCCTTTTTCTTATGTTGCAAAATTTTTATTCCTGTGCTACAATACTAAAAAAGGGAGAGTAAAAACTATGCAATTAAATAAAGACCTTAGGTTACGTAAGGTTAAAGGCAAAAATTTTATAGTTGCGGTAAACCAGTTAAGCGAAAACTTTTACGGTATGGTTAAGTTAAACGATACCGCCGCTTTTGTGTTTAATTGTTTAAAGAATAAAAATTCCTTTGAAAAAACTATTAAAAAAGTGGTTAAAGAGTACGGGATAGATGAAGCCACTGCCAACAAAGATGTTGAAGCAATAATTGAACAGTTTAAAAAGGCAGGGTTTTTAAATGATTAAAGGTAATATTGAAGAAATGCTTTTAAAAGAGGGCGTATATATTGCAACAACAGTTGGTTTTTCTATGTATCCGCTTTTAAGAAACCGTAAGGACAACGCTGTAATTGTTCCAAAACCAAGCAAATTAAGTAAGTATGATGTGCCTTTATATAAGCGTGGCGAAACATATATTCTTCACCGAATAATAGATATAAAGGATAATAAGTATATTATCCGTGGCGATAACTGCGAATTTATTGAAACAGATATAAAAGATGAAAACATAATCGGAATTTTAGATGGAGTTTTCAGGGGAAACGTTTATATAAGCGTTCAGAATCCCATATATAAACTGTATAGTTATTTGCCTGTTAAGTTTTATTTTTTAAGAGTTTTTTATAAAAACATAATAAGATTTTTAGCAAAAATAAAGCGTAAAGTATTCAAGCGTTCAAAATAGAACGCTTTTTGTGTTAAAAAATCTCTTAAACATAGATTTACAAAAAAACAAAAAAAAGTATAATATTATGGAATTGCATTTTTAAGGGGATGTTTTTTCTTTATGAATAAAAAATTTGAATATAAATGGGTAATAGTTGCCATTTGTACGTTAATGGTATGCGCGTGCCTTGGCTTTTGTAACTCAGCAAAAAGCCTTTATGTTGGGCCTGTTTCCGAAGCGCTTAACATTAAAAGGTCAGTGTTCTCCCTTAACGATACCATAAGATATCTTTCAACGGCTTTGGCAAACTTGTTCTTTGGCAAACTGATTATGCGCTACAGGGCAAAAACTTTAATAATGTTTGGCTTTGTTTGCGTTACTGCCGCTTCAGTAATCTTTGCAGTTGCCAACGTTGCACCTATTTTCTTTATTGGTAGTTTCCTTTTAGGTATCGGCCTTGCATTTACCACCACAACAATGGTTGGTAAGGTTGTAACAAGGTGGTTTAATAAGGGCAAAGGAACCATTATGGGCTTTGTGCTTGCTTCTTCAGGTGTTGGCGGTGCCATTGCATCAAAGGTGCTTGCACCTATTATTTATCAAGAAAATAATCCCTTAGGCTATAAAGATTCTTATTTACTTTGCGCTTTGATTGTTGCAATAGTGGGCGTGCTTGCATTATTTATTTTTAAAGAAAATCCACCCCAGCCTATTGATACCACGGTTACAGACCCCAAAGCAAAAAAGCGTACTATTGCCTGGAGTGGTATTGATTATTCCGTTGCATTAAAAAAACCGTATTTTTACGCTTCAATTCTGTTTGTATTTTTATCAGGCATTGCCCTGCAGGGCATGAGTGGTTCTGCCGCAACCCATATTAAAGACGTAGGCATTGATGCAAACTTTGTTTCAACAGTTTTAAGCATACATATGGTAATGCTGGCGTGCTCAAAGTTCCTAACAGGTTTTATGTATGATAAGTTCGGTTTAAGAACAACCGTTATCATTTGTTCAGTTACAGGAATCTTATCAATGCTTGTTTTAACAGGCGTAACGAACACCTTTACAGGTAAAGTGCTTTCAATCGGATATGGTGTTATCGGTGCTTTTGCACTGCCTATGGAAACCGTTTTAATTCCTCTTTATGCATCAGATCTTTTAGGTGAAAAATCCTTTGATAAGGCTTTGGGTGTTTATGCTGCAGTAAATACCGCAGGTTTTGCATTAGGCGCACCTATTATTAACGGTTTTTACGATGCATCACAAACGTATAAATATGGATTTATCCTGTTTGCTTTAATTATGCTTATCGTACTTGTTGGCTTCCAGTTTGTTATAAACGCTGCCCACAAAGAACGTAAAAAAACTGAATCCCAATAAAATAAAAAATCCGTTACCCAATTGGTAACGGATTTTTGTTTATCTTTTTATTATTTCTTTTTCTTTTTAATAACTAAAACAGGAACTACAACTAAAAGGGCTACAACGCCAATACCGATGCATACGTAAAGTGTAATATCTGTTTTTTCAGTATTAGGTGCAGTTGGGTCATCGTTGCTTGTTGGGGTATCAGTTGCACTTGGTGCATCGGTTGCACTTGGGGCTTCTGTTTGTGTAGGAACTACTGCTTTAAAAGCGTTATCAATAACGTCAGACTTAAGATAAGAAACGTCAGTTGCCTTAATTGCGTTAGGGCTAACATAATCATCAACAGGAGTGATTTTAAAATCATCAATATCAATAGTAAATTTGCTGTTTAACATATCAGCAAAAACAAACCACCAGTTGTGATGATCGGCTGCAAGGTTTTCTTCAGTAACTTCAAGGTAGTCGGATTCAACAAAGTACCATCCGCCGTTATCTGTAAGTGTACCGGAAAAACTTCTGTAATAGTTGCTTCCGCCTCTATCAACTAAAGATGGGAAACCTACAATTTCTTCGTCACCACTATCAGTTTCTTCCAAGTCGGATTCTAATCCGCGGATCTTAAAACTTCCGGGAGCTTTTTGTTCGCAACGGAAGAAATATGTAATAACGTATTCACCGGGACCTGCTTCTTTAAAAAATGGAAAAAGGTTTATTGAGGGGCTATACCAGGATTTATTACCTGTCATTGAAAGATAATTACTACCTGTGTTGCCACCGTCAGTTTTAATAGTCATATCGGTAAGGTCTTTCTGCTTTGAATCACCAAAGGAATCAATTAATCTGAACCAAGCGGTATCTTCAATTGTTTGTGCATCTTCAAAACCTGAGTTTATACTATCAACAATGTTGCCATCTTCTTCATCAGCGTAAACCGTAATCAAACAGGAAAAACTTAACACAAAAATAAGTACAAATGCTAAAAATTTTTTCATTTATAACCTCCCAACGAGAAATGTACAAATAAATTATTGCAAAAAAATCAAAACCAGTCAAGACCTAAATTATAGAAAAACCGTGTTTTAAACCTGAAAAAATCTATTGTTAAGAGAATTATGGCATAAAAACACAAAAAACACAAAGCAAAAACCATAAAAAATGCTTATAAAAACGGAAATAGGGTAAAAATCTCATAAAAAGAGAAAAAAACGCCCTAAAATATGCTAAAAATAAGAAAATTCTTTATAAAGGGGGTTGAAACAGCCCCTTGTTTAATGTATAATTGAGTTAAATATATAATTAAGGTGGCAGGGGAATGGAACATAAGGTATTTGGCGAAACTCTTGCAAAGTTAAGAAAAAAAGCAAAACTTACCCAGCAAGATCTTGCTGAACAGATAGGGTTTTCAAATAAAACCATCAGCAAGTGGGAAAATGCTGAAACGTTGCCCGAAATTACAGTATTACCTAAACTTGCGGCAATATTTGGGGTTTCTGTTGATTATCTTTTGTTAGGCGAACGAAACAGTATTGCTTTTGCAGGCGATATTTTAGTTGACAGGGTTAACGAAATTGACCATCTGCCACAACTTGAAACTCTTGCTCACATAAAAAAACATACCCAGTCAGTAGGCGGTTGCGTACCTTGTACTGCGGTAAACCTTGCAAAAATTGATCAATCAATTCCCATATCCGTTTGGGGTTGTGTTGGTGATGATGCAGGGGGCAGGTATGTAAGCGCAGTTTTAAGGCAATATAACATAAACGTAAGCCCTATAACTGTTTTAGCAAATTCCCATACGGGATTTTGTGAAGTTATGGCAGGCTCTAACGGTGAAAAAACGTATTTTTATGCTAAGGGTGCAAATAGTTTGTTTGGTCCCGAACACATTGATTTAAACCAACTTCAATGCAACATTCTTCACGTGGGATACCTTCTTTTACTTGATAAGTTTGAAGAATATGATGAAGAGTTCGGTACAAAAATGGCGCGGTTTTTACATAGCGCGCAGGAAAAAGGCATAAAGATTTCCGTTGATATAGCAAATAAAAATACTGCTGATTGGTCCAGGGATGTTGTTTCCGTTTTAAAATACGTAAACTATCTTATCTGTAACGAAAATCAGTGTTGCGCTTGCTTTAATTTAAGTGCAAAAAATCCCGATGGAAGCCTTAATATGTTCAATATTAAAAGCGCGATGCAAAGGGCAATAAAAGTTGGGGTAAAAGATAAGGTAATCGTTCACACAAGAAACGTTTCCTTTATTTTAAACAGTAATAATGAATTTACAAGCGTACCTTCCCTTGATATACCTAAGGAATACATTATAAATTCAACAGGCGCAGGGGATGCTTTTGCCGCAGGCTGTCTTTATGCAATTAACAATAACTATTCAGATAAGGAAATTCTGGAATTTGCTTCAGGGGCAGGGGCGTGCAATCTGTTTTCTGAAAACTCCATTAACGGTATGAAAAATAAAAAACAAATTCTTTCTTTAATGAAGGAATATAAAAGAAAAACAATAAAATTATAAATTTTTGAAAGGCGGAATTTATTATGAATTTTATGGACACAGTTGAGGGCTCATTGCTTGAAAATTTCTTCCCAAAGGGATGGGATATGACAAAGATTGATGATTGTATTGGCACACCTGAAAACGTTGATGAAAGACAGGCTTTCTGGAATAAGGATTTTAATCCCATTCAGTGCCAATCTTTAGAAGAGTTTGACGTTTTAATGGGTCACGAAATCGCATTAAAGATTAAAGAAACAAGGGACGCAGGTCAGAAAGCAGCATTTATTCTTCCCGTTGGACCAATGGGTATGTACAAATGGGTAGTTTTCTTCCTTAAAGCCTGGAACGTTTCGGCTGACCACGTTACAACCTTTAATATGGATGAGTGGGCTGATAAAGATGGTAACACTCTTTCATCAAGCGACAAGGCATCATTCCAGTACTCAATGGAACAGGCACTTTTTAATCCTTTAGGTGAACTTACCGTTCCCAAAAATCAGCGTAACTTTGCAACAAAAGATAATCTTCCTACCTATGCAGGTAAGATCGCAGCATTAAAGGCAGAAGGCGCAAAGTTAATCCTTGTTTACGGTATTGGCCGTGTATGCCATATCGCTTTCTGGGAACCACACTTTGCAGAAGAATTTGCTTCTGATGAAGAATGGAAGAAGCAGACACACCGCGTTGGTGCAAAACTTCACCCATTAACTATTGAACAAAACGCTTTAACAAGCTTTAAATCAAGAACAACTCTTGTTCCTACCCGAGCAAACACCATTGGCCCCGGTCTTTTCCTTCAGGCTGATTACGCTATCGGTGGTTGCGATGGTATCCTTTCACGCGGTATGCAGTGGCAGGGCCTTTCCTTCTGGATGACTTTAAGACATGGTCCTTCAAGATGGATTACTTCAAGTTATATTCCTACACTTCCCGGTAAGCTTTTCTATCATAAAGAGCTTGCAGGTCCATTAGAAGCAGAATGTAATTAACAAAAATTGGTCAGGTTATAATACCTGACCATTTTTTTACATATGTTAGTGCAATATTTGTCCAAAAATAATATATATTTGTCTTGAAATGAAGCAAAAATTGCGTTATACTTACTTTAAGAGTAAAAAACAATTACATAAAAGGAGTTTTTATTATGATCAAAGCAGCATTAGTTGGTAACGGTTATATCGGTGGCGTTCACAGAAACGGATACCGCATCTTAAAAGAAGAAGGGTCAGACGTAACTTTAGTTGCAGTTTGTGACGTTCGCCCTGAAAAGTTAGAAGACGTTGACGGTGCAAGAACCTATACCAATCTTGATGATTTACTTGAAAACGAAAAAGATTTAGATTTTATTGATTTGGCAGTTCCTACGTATCTTCACTGTGAACTTTCAATTAAATGTATGGAAGCAGGCTTCAACGTTATGGTTGAAAAGCCAATGGCTTTAACAGAAGAAGAATGTGACAGAATGCTTGAATGTGCTAAAAAGACAGGCAAAAAGTTTATGGTTGCACACTGCTGTCGTTTTGCTGCACCTATGGAAATCTTCCGTAGATTTATTCAGGAACAAAAGTTTGGTAAACCTGTTTCTGCATTCTTTACTTCAACAGGTGGAAGACCTGATTGGGGCTTTGAAAACTGGTTCCGCGATGCAAAACTTTCAGGCGGTTGTATGCTTGACCTTCAGGCACATAACATTGACCTTATGAACTGGTACTTTGGTATGCCAAAATACGTAAGCACTGTTGCAATTGAACGCCACGATGGTGAAGGCTACGAATCAATTTCCGCAAACCACATTTACGGTGATGGGCTTTATGTTCATTCCTGGTGTGATTGGGGATTAGATGTAAATAAGCATATGTTACGCAGTATGCGTGTTAACTTTGAAAACGGTTATATCTTTAATGAACGCGGTGGTTCAAGGGGTAACGTTCTTGTTGCAGTAGATAAAGAAGGTAATGAAACAGATTTAACGGGCACAGTTCAAATGGCAGGCAGCACTGCAAGAAATGAAATTGAATATTTCACAAACTGCATTAAAACAAAACAGATTCCAAGAATGAACAAGCCTGAAGAATCTAAAAAGGTTATTACCATTATGCGCGCACAGGAAGCAAGTGCAAAAATGAACGGTGCTCCTGTTGAAATTAAGGAGGACTAATAAATGAAAGTCGGCATACTTATTGACATAACTGAAAATTATCGTGAAAAAATCATAAGCGCAAAAGAGAATGGCTTTGATTTTGGCCAACTTGTTATGTGGAATCCCGATTTCTATACCGATGAAAACGCAAAAGAATTAAAGGCGTTTTTAGAAGAAGTTGATTTTAAAGCAGTTTCTTTCTGGTGCGGTTGGTCAGGTGTTGCACAGTGGGGCTATCCTGAGATGTATCAAAGCCTTGGCTTAGTTCCTGATTGGCTTCGGGATAGAAGATTAAACGATTTAAAACGCGGTGCTGAATTTGCACATAAGTTAGGTATTGATCTTGTAACAACACACACAGGTTATCTTCCTGATGACCCCAATCATCCAACCCACGTTGCAATTGTTGCCGCTTTAAAGGAACTTTGCCTTGAATTAAAAAAGAGGGGACAGAGATTCTCATTTGAAACAGGCGAAGAATTACCCCTTACCTTATCTTTAATGATTAAGGATATTGGTTTAGATAACGTTGGCGTTAACTTTGACCCTGCAAACCTTTATATTAACGGCAGGGGCAATCCTTTAGACGCTATGGATCTTCTTGGCGATTATGTCTTTGGTATGCATGCTAAAGACGCAGTTCCTGCAACCTTTGGCAACCCCAAGGGCAAGGAAATGCAGATTGGTCAGGGTAAGGTAGATTTTAAAGCTTTACTTACCAAGTTAAAGGAACACGGTTATGATGGCGATATCCTTATTGAACGTGAAATTCCTTATGGCGAAGAAAGAAATAAGCAGATTAGAGAATCTAAGGTTTACCTTGAAAAAATTATTGACGAGGTGTTTAATTAATGAAAAAACCCGTAATCAGTTTACAAGTTTACTCTATAAGAGATGCTTTTATAAAAGATGCTGAAAAAGCAATAAAAGATATGGCACAAATCGGGTATGAAGGAATTGAATTTTTTAATTACCCAGATATTCCTAAAGCAGAAGATTTAAAAAAATGGATGGATGAAGCAGGCATTTTTTGTGTTGCCCACAATGTAAATTGGGACGACATTTTACCCCAGAATATTGATAAGACCTTGGAGTTTTGTAAAAAGTTAGGTACAAAACGCCTTATAATCGGTTCAGCACCTCCACCAGACCTTGATAAACGTTCAAAGGTGCCGGGGTTCATTGATATAATGCATAAAGCCTATGAAAAGGCAAAGGCAGAGGGCTTTGAAATCGGTTATCACACACACTACACAGATTTTGCAGTTGTTGATGGTATTACCTTCTGGGATAGAGTTTTAAGTAACACCCCTGAAGATTTTCAAATGATTCTTGATACAGGCAACTGTGAAGCAGGCGGTGGAAACAGCGTACACTATCTTAAAAAATACCCAGGACGTTCAATGATAGTGCATCTTAAACCTTATCACGTAAAAACAGCCGCTGCAACAATGATGGGCGAAGATAGTTATGATTGGAATGAATTGGTTAAGCTTGCTGTTGAAACAGGTAAGGCTGATACATTAACCATTGAATATTCCTACGATAATGGTAAACCATCATTAGAAAATGTAAAACAATGCTTTGATTACATTAAAGCAATTGTAGATAAATTATTTTAAGGAGGAGTTTTTATGAAAAAGTTGTTGTCAATAGTTTTAACTATTGCAATTATATTAGGCTCAGTGTTTACTGTGAATCTTATTTTTGCGGAACCTGAAGCACCTGCAAGAGAAGGCGGCTATATGCACGTTTCCGGCAGAGGCAATCAGAACTCAGGCCCAAGACAAAAGCTTGGCGATGCGCTTGAAGCATCAGGCGACGGTACATATTTGCTTTCTGCTTGGGTTAGATTCCCCGGAAACACCACATCAAAGTCAGTAATTCTTATGGTTTATCCTGGTGGATGGCCAGCCCCACAGACTGATAGTACTATTATTACAGACGGAGAATGGACTCTTGTTTCAAAAGAAATTAGCATTACAGGTACAGCAAGTTTTGCTAATAAAG
>JAZSPY010000048.1:0-10580 GCA_045537705.1 Clostridia bacterium | reverse complement strand
GGAGAAAGATATGGAACTTATTAAGGCAATTGAAGCAGAACAGCTTCGCACAGATCTTCCTGATTTCAACGTTGGTGATACTGTAAAAGTTATGGTTAAGGTTGTTGAAGGCAACCGCGAAAGATTACAGGCTTTTGAAGGCACTGTTATTGCTCGCAGAAACGGTAGCACCCGTGAAACCTTTACTGTTCGCCGTGTAGCTTACGGTGTAGGTGTTGAACGTACATTCCCTGTACATTCACCCAGAATCGGTTCTATCACAGTTGTTCGTCGTGGTCGTGTACGTAGGGCTAAACTCTATTACCTCCGTGATCGTGTTGGTAAAGCCGCTAAGGTTAAAGAAATCCAGTAATCAAAAAAAGTGTGTGATTTTATCGCACACTTTTTTTATTTTTTACTAAATTGTAAATAAAGTCAAAAAACACCCATATTTTTAACTTTGGCTCTTGACTATTAACGCTATAAATAGTATAATTATAACGTTATAATTACAAGGGGGGTTCTTATGAACAAGATCTTAAACGTTAACAGCTTTTTTACTAAGATAATCTTAGCAGTACTTTCTTTTGCTGTTATTGTGTGCATTTTTATTCCGTATCTTCGTATTCCTGCTGTTGAATCCGTGCAGGATATTGATGTTGCTTCTTTAACATTAGATCGTAAGATTGGTAAAAATCAAAGCACGTTTAATATATCAGAATTTACATCATCAGGTTCACCTGCCTATGAACTTTATAAGGATGAAGCTCTTACAGAAACCGTTGATAAAACAAAAATTCCGTTAAATAGTGATACTTCTACATATTATTTTGCAACTTATGCTTACGGCTATGACGTTGCTAATAAAAACGAAGGCCTTAAAACAAATCTTATAAAGGTTTATACCGTTACTTTTAAAAAGGACGTTAAGAATAATTCATTAGTTCTTGTTGAACGTGATATTGCCGGCGCAACAATCAATATCCGCGTTCCCAAGGCAACAACTTTTGATTTAACAAGGGTTATTGATTCTAAAACCGCTTGGTTAAAGCAAGATACAAAAATGCCTCAAACTTTCACAAGCCTTGATGGTAAGGAACTTAAAAGCGTTGAAATCAAAGCAGGCGATGCAGTTTCATATTATGTAGCCATTACTCTTAAATCAGAAGTTGATCCTACCGCTAAATTGCTTGGCAAAGCTGAAGAAGGTTCAGGTCCTGTTTACCTTCCTTTAGATATCTTTACACTTACCGTTGAACGTGATGCAGATCGTAACACACTTCCCGTTGTTGGTGAAGTAGGCGGAAGCCTTTTATCTAAAGAAGTTAACGGCAAAATGGAATTTTATGATGATGATGCATTTATGTTTGCCTTTATGGTTTTAGGCGCAATGTCAGCACTCTTTGCATTTATCATTCCTAATAAATTCAAGTTGATTGAACTTATTATTGCTGAAATTATGGGTATCGGCCTTGTAATTATTCCTATCCTTGATATGTCATTCTATACGTCTTACGGATTCCTTGTTGATCCGGGTGTATATATCTTAATTGCTTTAGGCGTACTTTTAATGCTTGCGGCAGTTTGGGATTATTTAAGATGTACCGCTGAATATAAGGCAGAAATGATCCATATCTATGGTGAAGATTACTTTGATCCTCAAAGAAAAGCAGCAATTAAAGCCGAATTTAAAGAAAAGGATTTAGCATATAAGGCTGAATTAAAGGCAAATAAGGAAGCTTTAAAGGCTGAGAAAAAAGCAGGCAAAGCAGCAAAATAAATTATAAGCCCCGAAATTTTCGGGGCTTTTTTAAAGGTGAAAAAATGAAGGTAGTTATCGGAATGTCAGGTGGCGTAGATTCTTCTGTTGCGGCATACTTGTTAAAACAGCAAGGCTACGATTGCGTTGGCATTTTTATGAAGAATTGGGAAGAAGAAAATGAAGAAAATCAGTGCACCGCGCAACAGGATTATGATGATGTGCGTGCAGTTTGCGATAAAATCGGTATTCCGTATTATTCAGTAAATTTCGCAAAAGAATATTGGGATAAGGTGTTTTCAATTTTTTTAAACGAATATTCTTTAGGCAGAACCCCTAATCCTGATGTTTTATGTAATAAAGAAATCAAGTTTGATGCTTTTTTAAATTTTGCACTTTCAATCAATGCCCAGGGCGTTGCAACAGGGCATTATGCTCGTATCGTAAAACGTGATGGCTTAAACACACTTTTAAGGGCAAAGGATATGAATAAGGATCAAACATACTTTTTGTATGCATTAAATCAAACCCAACTTGATCCCGTTATGTTTCCCATTGGTAATATAGAAAAGCCTGAACTAAGGGAAATTGCTAAAAAAGCAGGGCTTGATACCTGGCAAAAGAAAGATTCAACAGGGATTTGCTTTATTGGTGAAAGAAGATTTCGTGAATTTTTAAGCACCTTCCTTCCTGCCGGTAAAGGTGATATCCTTTCATTAGAAGGCAAAAAAATAGGCACCCACGATGGCGCCATGTATTACACTTTAGGTCAACGCCACGGCCTTGGTATCGGTGGAAGCAATACAGGTAGCGGCGAGCCTTGGTTTGTAGTTGATAAGGATATTAAAAATAATATCGTTTATGCAGCGCAAGGAGAACATCCAATGCTTTATTCAAAGGCTTCTTTGGCTTCAAACCTTACATTTATTGCAGGTGAAGCACCTAAAAAAAGCTTTGATTGTACTGCAAAATTCAGATACCGTCAGCCTGACCAACAAGTTCACGTTGAGATTGACAAAGGTATTATGCATATTACACACAAAACGCCCCAGCGTGCAGTAACACCGGGGCAGTCTGTAGTACTTTATGATAACGAAGTATGCCTTGGCGGCGGAATCATTGATTCGGTAACCAAATCAATATAACTTAAATCAGTTGCAAAATGTAAAATTTACGTTTTTACTGCGTCAAAGTCCTTGATAATATTTCCTATATTGTCTGCGGCCTTTTCCTTGTTAAAACAAAAATTTTATCATTTTTCAATCTGCGACCTTAAACTGCTCAATTTTGAGCAGATTTAGGTGCGAAGGACACATTAAGGCAGGACGCCTTAAAAGGACGACAAGCCAAAATATGCCTAAATTCAGCAGTTTAAGGCTGGTTCAAGCTATATTGATTCGGTTATCCATTAGGCAAAATATCGTTTTTAATAGGAATAATGTTCCAATGTGTCGGTAACAGATTTTTGTATTTTTTGAATCTGTCATCCATTAAAATTATAAACCCTTTATCATCAGATTTTCTTATAAGTCTGCCACTAGCCTGGCAGACTTTGTTTATTCCTGGGTACACGTAAGCGTATTCAAAACCTTTTTTATATTTTTCTTCAAAATGCTGTTGTATATGATTGCGTGTTTCATTAAACTGGGGCAATCCTAACCCAACAATGATAATGCCATCAAGGTTTTCAATATCAATGCCTTCGCCAAAATGACTTCCCATAACGCCCATTAAACAAACGTTTTCGTTAGTTTTAAGGTTATCTAAAAATTCTTGGCGCATTTCTTTATCTGAATCTGTTTGTTGAAGAATTGCAGGGGTTTCCATAAAGGAGTACACTTCATTCATAAACTTGTAAGATGGGAAATAAACAAATACGTTACCTTTTACTTGATTTAAATGTTTATCAAGTTTTTTTGCAATTATCGGATAATTTTGTTCTCTTGAAGCAAATCTTGTATCAACACTGTAATCAGCATAAACTTTTAAATTATCAGGGTTAAATGGGTAGGGCGTAGAAAATCCAAATACTTCTGTTTCAGGTAACATACTGTTTTTATAAAATTCATAAGGCGAAAGTGTAGCCGAATAAAAAATAGCAGAAGAGCCTTTTTTTATGGATTCTTCAATAAACGAAGAAGCATCAATACAAACAACGCTTAATGAATTGTTATTAGCAAAGATTCTGAAATCTTCATCGGTTATCTTTTCAACAATGGCAACAAAACGCATTAAATCTTTTTGAAAAAGTACCGCTTCAGATGGCAAAATAAAATTCTGTGAAATTTTATTTACCGCTTCGTTGTTGTTTAAAATGGCATAACAAATATCTTTTAAATCATCTTTAGTTAATTGGTTTGTTTCCTCGTGTTTTTTTATAATTTTGTTAAGTTGTGTAAGAATTCTGCCAAAAGATTTTTTTAAGGGGCTTTCTTTTTCAAAAAGTTTTTTAATTTCTCTTAAATTACGCTGTTGTATTGTAAAAGAATACATATCACGCGCACGTTCAATTAAATTGTGTGCTTCGTCAATTAAGAAAACGTATTTGCCTGAAACATCAAAAAATCTTTTCAAATAAACAACCGGATCAAACAAATAATTGTAATCACAAATTATAATAGAAGAAAATAAGGATAATTCAAGCGAAAGCTCGTATGGGCAAACCTCATATTCTTCGCTGAATTTTTTTATGTTTTCAAAATTAAAGTTATCTTCTTTTAAAATTTGGGGCAGTGCATCGTGAACTTTTTTGTAATAGTTTTTAGAATAGGGGCAATAGTCAGGATTGCAATCCTGTTTTTCCATTAAACAGCACTTTGCTTTTGCGCTTATCACTGTGCTTTTAATTTTTAATCCGTTATGTCGCATAAGGTTTAACGCCTGCTCAGTAACAGCCATAGTTTGATTTTTAGCGCTTAAACAAAAAACGCGGGTATCTTCATCTTTTAAATATTTAACTGTTGGAAAAAGTGCCATCAAAGTTTTGCCTGTGCCTGTAGGCGCCTGTAAAAACAAATTCTTGTTTTTTATTAAAGCAGAATATATCTGCTTTGCGCCTTCCTTTTGCCCAAGCCTGTATTCATCAAAAGGAAACTTAAGTTTATGGGCAGTTTCCTTTAAAAGATCAATACTTTTGATTCGTTCATTTATAAGAGAAGCGTAATCATCAAGCATTTCGTTTACAACCTTAAATAAAGGCTCAAATTCAAACGAATACTCAAAATCAACTATATTATCATCACTTAAACAAAAATAGCTTAAACGCCCTTTAATTTCTGTTAAATTAAGGTTTTGTGCGCAAATAAAGGCATAAATCATCATTTGCGCCTTGTGTGCACGCTTTAGGGGTGCATTTATAGAGTTCTTTGAACAGTAGGTAGATTTTATTTCGTGGATATAATAATCTTTTTTATCAAAAAAGATTCCGTCAGCCCGCCCCTGAATTTTTAAGGTAAACGAGCCATAATCTTTTGTAAATTCTAACGGAACTTCTCTTTCGTATTTTATAGATTCGTTTTCCTTATAAGCGTTTTGCAATTTCTTATGGGCGCTTGTACCTTCAAACATTCGTTCAACCGAAGGCATTACCCCTAAAGAACCTTCAGGAAAGCAAAATTCGCTTAATTCACCTGCTGAAATCTGTATAAGCATAGGGGAACACCTCCTTTAAAAAACTTAAAATTATTATATCATTTTTCAAATTTAAAGTAAACAGTAATTGACTTCATAAAGCCAAAATGGTAGAATATACTTGATAATCACAAAAGGAATGACAGTATGCGCAAAAAAGCAGAAATTATGGATCGTGATGGAATAAACAGGGCATTAACCCGTATTTCACACGAAATTTTAGAAAAAAATAACGGTGCAACAAACCTTGTAATTGTTGGTATCAAGCGTGGCGGTGTACCCCTTGCAAAGTTCATTCACCAAAAGATCGGTCAGATTGAAGGAGCTTTTCCTGAATACGTTGAACTTGATACTACAATGTATCGTGATGATATTGAAAAAACCTTGGTTGAAAATATTACCCGTCCTGATATCCAGGTAAACGGCAAAAAAATTATTCTTGTTGATGATGTTATGTTTACAGGAAGAACCGTTCGCGCCGCCATTGATTGTATTATGGATATGGGCAGGCCCCAGTGTATTCGCCTTGCGGTGCTTGTTGATAGGGGGCATAGGGAATTGCCCATTCGCGCAGATTATGTTGGTAAAAACGTACCAACAAGTTTAGATGAAGTTATTAAAGTTTCCACTGATGAAATAAATGGCGAACAGAACGTAATTTTATATGAAAAATAAAAATTCGGGCTTTACAACGCCTGAATTTTTTTGTGATTTTATAACCCCTTGCTATTGACAGAAAACGGAAAAAACAATACAATATTGTAAGGTGATTATTATGGAAAAAATATTTAAAAATGTACTTTTGAACGGCATTCTTACTGATGTTTCAGTTAATGACGGAATAATTATAAGCACGAAAAAAACAGATAAACAAGGTATTGATTGCCAAGGTAAAAGCATTTATCCGGGCTTAATTGATATACATATTCACGGTTGCCGGGGCTTTGATACTATGGATGGGGATAAATTAAATGAAATCTCCGTTTATCTTGCAAAAAGGGGCGTAACTTCCTTTATGCCAACCACAATGACAGTTGATTTTACTGATATAAAAAACGTTGTAAACGGTCCGCTTCCTAAAACGGAAGGCGCATGCGTTTTAGGTTTTCACCTGGAAGGTCCGTATATCGCAGCGTCAAAACGTGGTGCGCAAAATATAAACTATATCCGCAAGCCCGATATTAATGAGTTTGAAAGTTTAGAAAACATCTTAATGGTTACCGTCGCCCCTGAAACAGAGGGCGGGCAGGAATTTATTAAAAAATGTAAGGCGGTAGTTTCTATAGGACACACGGAAGGTACTTATGAAGATTGTGTTGAAGCCATAAATAACGGTGCAAAATGTTTAACTCATACCTTCAACGCGATGCCACCGCTTCTTCATAGAAGTCCTGGTCCCGTTGGCGCGGCAATAACTGAAGATGCATACGTTCAGGTTATATGCGATGGCGTGCATATCCATAAAAGTGTTATTCAGATGCTTTACCGCACCTTTAAAAAGGAAAGAATGGTGTTAATAAGCGATGCTATGAAAGCAACAGGTATGCCTGATGGCTTGTATGAATTTGGCTCTCAGCCAGTTAAAGTAGAAAATTCACTTGCCACAACGTTAGATGGTGTTGTTGCAGGTAGCACAAGCGATCTTTTTACAGGAATCAAAAAAGCAATTGAATTTGGCATACCAAAGGAAGATGCTTTCTATATGGCATCAAAAACACCTGCTACTCTTATGAACTTAAATAAAGGCGAAATTAAAGTAGGCTACGATGCTGATTTTATCATTGTTGATGAACAGTTAAACTTACTAAAAACTATTGTAGGCGGCAACGTAGTGTTTGAAAAATAGAGGCAAAAATGGAAAATTTAAAAATCGCACCTGTTGTTTATGCAGTAGGTAAAAATTATCAGATTATTTTCGTAGCAAAATGCGATATGGTTGCCTGGGCAAAAGTTAATAATAAAGAATATTTTGACCATTCAAACGGTGTTATTCGTTCCAGGAAAACAACCCACATAATAAACGTGCCTATGGCAGAATTAAATAAGGCAAAAGAATATACCATTTGCTATATTCCTGTTTTAGAACGCAGACCTTTTAATTCAAACGTTGGCCCAAAGGTAGAACTTACCTTTAAATTCAGGCCTGTTGAAAGGGAAACTATCAGGATTTATAATTTAACGGATACACATTCAAAAATAGATGCTCCTGTAAAAGCCGCATTATATAATGAGTTTGATTTACTTATTATGGCAGGTGATAACCCTAACAGCGTACAGACTATTGAAGAGTTTGATACTGTTCACGAGCTGGCATATAAGGCAACAAACGGTGAAATTCCCGTTATTTTTGCCCGTGGTAACCACGATATTATGGGGGCATGTGCCGAAAACTTTAACGAATATACCCCAAGCGAAAACGGGAAATCATATTTTACCTTCAGATTAGGCGATATGTGGGGTATGGTACTTGATATAGGTCCGGATAGGCAAGATAATTTTGAAGGCTATAATAACACTATGTGCGGTTCGTTCTTTAGGGAACAAGAAACTAAATTCATTGAAACCGTAATTAAAAATGCCAAAAACGAATACAAGGCAAAAGGCGTTAAAAAGAAAATTGTTGTTTGCCACGTTGCCTTTACGCAAAAATATTCTTATCCATTTGACGTGGATACCGATTTAATGTATTACTGGTCAAAACTTTTAAGGGAAAAGATTAAACCGCATATTTTCTTTTCAGGTCACGATCACGGTACAGAAGTTTATTATAAAGGCGGTAAACGTGATTATAAAGGTCAGGCATGCCCGATTGTTATGGCATCCAATCCCCATTTAAAACTTTTAAAAGAAGAAAATATTGATAAGTTTACAGGCGGTTTGGTAGTAGTAGATAATAAAACTGTAACTGTAAAATATAACGATAACGAAAACAATATTTTAAAAGAAGAAAAATTTAATTTAAAAACAGGAGCAAAAGTATGAATCAGTACGTAGGCAACGATATGCAGCTTTTTAGCGTAAAGGAAGCCCGTTTAACAGGGGGCAAACAAGATGGTATGCGCATTTTAATTGTTAAAAACGCTACAGGGCTTGAGTTTGCCGTTTCCTTAGATAGATGTGCAGATATAAGCGAATTAAGCGTTAAAGGCGATAATTTTGCTTTTATTTCACCTTGCGGTTACGTTCATCCAACATATTATGATAATAAAGGCGCAAACTTCTTAAAATCCTTTACCGCAGGATTTTTAACAACTTGCGGATTAAACAACGTTGGTGGCGCGCAGGCTGAATACGGGCTTCACGGTAATATTGCAAATACACCTTGCGAAAAGTATTGTTATTACGTTGAAAATGATGAAATTCACATTAAAGCAACAATTCGTGATGCAGCGCTGTTTAACGATAAACTTTTATTAGTTCGTGAAATTACCTGCCCAATAAACGAAAACGTAATTTACTTAAAGGATACAGTTAAAAATAACGGCTTTTATAATACGCCTGTAATGGTGCTTTATCATTGTAATATGGGTTATCCCTTGTTATGCGAAGATGCTGTTTTAAATATTCCATCAAATAAAGTTGTTGCCCGTGATGAACATGCACAAACAGGCTTAAACCAATGGAATATCGTTGAAAAACCGCAAAAAGATTATCAGGAAATGTGCTTTTTCCATTCTTTTAACGAAGAAACACCTACTATTTCACTTTATAATAACAAAATCAAAAAAGGTGTTGAAATAACCTATAACACAAAAGAACTTCCTTGTTTTACCCAGTGGAAAATGATGGGGCAGGGTGAATACGTTATGGGCCTTGAACCCGGCACTTGCAACCCGGATGGAAGGCAAGAAATTCTTAAAAAAGGCACCTATGATGATTTAGGCGAAGGCGAAAGCAAAACATATAATCTTAAATTTAAGTTTATATAAAAAATAAAACGGTGATTGATAATCAATCACCGTTTTTTATTTTAAAATGTAAGTTTGATTAAATTGGTATCCTTGCGTGTAAGTTTATAAGTTGTAAATTCATTGTGTTTTTCATAAACTTCAAAATCAGCGCCAACACATTCTTTAATTTGTTTGTCATTTTTAATACTGATATAAATTTCATTTGAAAGTTCAGGTGCACCTTGTTTATCAACTTCACTTACATCAAGTGTGCAAGTGTTATCGGTAAAATCAAATTTGGTATGCTTATTATAAAGCCCCTGTGAAGCCGCAAAAGCAATATCTTTTGCAAGCATATAACCAAATATTTCTTTTTGTCTATTAAGGAAATTTGCCCATTTCTGAACGTTTTCAAGGTTCTTTGATGGATCAGTTGATAAGAAGTTTGGCCAGTGTGAACCTAAAATGATAAATCCGGCAGGCTGTGTAGGATCTTCGGTATTATATTCACGATCCTTAATTTGTTCTGGCTCAACGTCAATTTCGTACCATTCAACCATATCACCACCACGGGTATTTAAGAAAACGATATCGTGAAGCATTGTGGTTGCATCGTTTAATTCGTTCCAGAAGTTTTTCCAATATTTGATACCATATTTCCTTGCAACAGCAGCATATTCTAAAACAGTGTCAACATCCTTATATAAACTTGCAGGCATAATAAAGGTGCGAATCTTTTGGCTGAATCCCCATGAATTATAAATCTTAAAGTAAGCTTCAAGGTGTTCATCTACGTATTCAGCAGGAACAGGTTTAACAGGATAGTTTACCTTGCGTTCCTTTGTATCTAATGGAATATCGTAGCTAAAAAACTCTCTTGGGTTGCCGTAGTTTTCACCGTTCACCCAATAACCGTGCATAAGGCCGTGAAAAGCAAGTTCAATAAATTCACTTTTTTCAAGTTGTTCAAAGCATTTTTGTGTAAGATCGTAATCAATTTCACTTGCACGATCCCAGCCTTTTTCATCCCAGGTAGCGTGCTCCATACCGCGAAGAACGTTATCCTTATCCCATTCGCCGATAGTAAAACCGCAAACTATCTTCTGTCCAACTTTTTTGCCGATTTCGTTCATTACAACGTAATCTTCTAAAACGTGGTTTCTGTCAATACCCGTTCTTGCGGGGCGACCGTCAGCCAATCCGTTTTTACCGTTATGCCATCCAAAGTCATCAACTACTATCTGTAATGCTATGGGTAATCTTACACTGTTTTTCATTTTTGTTTCTCCTTGTTAATTTTAGTTAATGTAATTTTATTTATG
>JAZSPY010000126.1:0-6883 GCA_045537705.1 Clostridia bacterium | reverse complement strand
AAAAATGATTATGCCATTACCATTTATGGATTAAAGGATAATTTTCAAGATAATCTTACGGGCGTTTGTAATGAAATCAGTAAAATTCTAAACGTTGAAGCACAAAGCGTGTATGATAAATTTTCAAAATCTTATGGTGATACGGGCGTTTTTGCCACAATGTTTAAGGGCGAACTATCAAAAGAACAGGAAGACGCACTTTTACTTATTGAAAACGTAAAAATAAACAGGGATTCCATCACGCCTATACGTTACTATCCCTATGGCGATGCATTGGCGCAAACGCTGGGATATTCCACACCTATTACTGATGAAGATAGGGAAAAGGAAATGTATAAATATCTTGCAGAAGGTACAAGAATCGGCAGAAGCGGTCTTGAAGCCCAGTATGATGAATATCTTCAGGCACAGGATGGATTGCAAATTTATCTTCTTTCTGATGATAGCAAAAGAAAAACCGTTATCTATGAGCAACCTGCCCGTGATGGCTATGATCTTAAACTTACGGTAGATATTCTTATCCAAAAAAATATCACAAGTTATATGAACGAGAAATTTGCAAACCAAACAACCGGCACGGCGACCATTGTTGATCCTACAACAGGCGCAGTTGTTTCAATGGTAAGTTATCCATCATATAATGCAAACATATATGCCTATGATAAGGCAACTAATTACGGTGATCTTTTTGAAAATTCGTTTACACCGCTTTTAAATAGAAATATTCAAGGTACCTATCCGCCGGGTTCAATTTTTAAATCATTTATGGCAAGTATAGGTCTTGATGCAGGTGCGGTTACACCTACAACTGTTTTTCCTTATGAAAACGAAATACAGTATTATACTTATGAAAAAGACCGTTGGCGTCCTAAGGGAAGTAACTGGTCCCACTACATAGTTCGTGAATCATTCCCCAATGCAGGATATAAAGGCAGTCTTGATATGAACAGGGGGCTTATCTGGTCAGATAACATTTACTTTGGCTGGCTTAGTATGAAGGTTGGCAAAGATAAAATGATACAGTATGCCAATAAAATCGGTATCGGCGATGCATTTAATTTTGATTTGCCTGTAAAAAGATCTCAGATTGCAACGGATCTTAGTATTTTGGATAACCAAAAACTTCTTGCAGATACAGGCTTTGGTCAGGCACAAGTATTGTTCACACCCCTTCAACTTTGCTCAACTTTCTCAATGTTTGGTAATAACGGAACAATAATGCAACCTTACATTGTTGAAAGCATTTGTACAACGGATGAAAACGGAAACCTTGTTTCTTTAAAAACAACCGAAACTAAGGTGTTTAAACAACCCTTTGGTTCAGGTGTTATTTCACAGGTTCGTGATATTTTAGAAAAAACAGCAACTCAGGGCACTGGTAAATCAGGTGTAAGAGGACATACAGACGTAATGCGTATAGCTGCTAAAACAGGTACAGCGCAAACAGGAACTACTTCAACAGGTGTAGTAGGCTGGTATGCAGGGCTTGTTATTGATGGCGGTGAAAAGGATGCAGTTTTAGTAAGCTGTGATGAAGGCGACCTTAAATTTGGTTGTGTTAATTATATTTTTAGTCTTTTAAAAGACGGTAGCGAACTTACGGAGGAGAATTATGGCTAATAAAAAAACAGCAGGCTTGTTACAAAGATGGTTTATTGATGCCTTTGGTGCAATGGCACTTGGCGTTTTTGCAACGTTGCTTATCGGTTCTATTTTTGAACAGATAGGTAAGTGGACAAACTGGGATTTTCTCTTAACTCTTGCCACATACGCAAAAAATGGTTACGTTGTTGGCGGCGCAATAGGTGTTGCGGTTGCTAACGGTTTAAAGGTAAAACCCCTTGTTATGATTTCAAGTGCAGTATGCGGCGCAATTGCTTATATGGAAGGCGGCGGTCCGCTTGGTGCATATATTGCAGCAGTTGTTGGTAGTGAACTTGCAAATCTTATTGCAGGCAAAACACGTTTTGATATACTTCTTGTGCCAAGCGTAAGTATTATTTCAGGCGGTGCAGTAGGTATATTTACCGGACCTTATATTGATAAATTCTGCGATTGGATTGGTGTGCAGATTGGTAGTGCAACAACACTTCAACCGGTTTTAATGGGTATTATTGTTGCAGTTGTTATGGGTCTTGCTTTAACAGCACCTATTTCAAGTGCCGCTATTGCTGCAGTTGTATTCACAGCAGATGCCTTTACTAAAGGTGGTTCAGGTGTTGCGTTGGCTGCAGGTGCAGCAACTGTTGGTTGTTGTTGCCAGATGGTTGGATTTGCAGTTTCATCCTGGCGTGAAAATGGTTTTTCAGGCTTTCTTGCTCAAGGGCTTGGAACAAGTATGCTTCAGGTACCAAACATAATGCGCCATCCGCTTATAATATTGCCACCCACAATTGCTTCTGCAATTTTAGGCCCCATTGCTACAACTTTACTTATAATTGAAAACGGTGTTGGTGTTTATGCAGGTATGGGTACTTGCGGTCTTGTTGGTGTTGTAGGCGCTTGGGAAAAAATGATGTCAAACGGCTTTGAAATGTTTGCATTTATTAAAATTATCCTTATGTGTATTATTCTTCCTGCAGTACTTTCTTTTGCCATATCTGAGGGTATGCGTAAAGCAGGCTGGATTAAAAAAGGCGATATGAAGCTGGAGTTATAATAATGATAAAAAACGTATTTTTTGATTTCGGCCAGGTTCTTGTTAACTTTATACCATATGATTTAACAAAAGTTTATGTTGATAATGAAGAAGATATAAAACTTATTGAAGAAGTTGTGTTTGATAGGCTTTATTGGGATAAACTTGATGAAGGCAAAATAACTGATGAACAGGTAATGGAAGATGTATATAAAAGATTACCTGAAAGATTACACGTGCAAGCCCACAAAGTTTACTACAATTGGATATATAATATGCCTGAAATCAAAGGTATGGAAGAAATCATTGTAATGCTTAAAAATAAAGGTGTAAACATATGTCTTTTATCAAATATTTCGTGGCTTTTTATTAAGCAGTATAAAGAATGCCCGATTTTAAGGCATTTTGATAGGCTTGTTTTTTCGGCAGAAGTTGGTCTTGTAAAGCCCAATATAGAAATATTTGAATACGCGTTAGATAAAAACGGTTTTAAGGCAGAAGAAACGCTTTTTATTGATGATAGGGAAGATAATATTCTTGCAGCAGAAAACGTTGGCATTAACGGGTATGTTTTTGATGAAAACGTGCAAAAACTTAAAGATTATCTTAAATCAATAGATTTAATATAGGTGAAATTATGGAAAATATTAAAAAACAAGCAGAACAAGCGGTAAAAGAACTTTTACAGGTTGCTTCCTTAAATGCAGGAGATATCTTGGTAATAGGTTGTTCTTCAAGTGAAATTATCGGTGGCAACATCGGTAAAAATTCAAGTTTTGAAGCCGCAGAAGCAGTATTTAAGGGTATTTATCCCATTTTAAAGGAACAGGGAATTTATCTTGCCGCCCAGTGCTGCGAGCATCTTAACCGCGCACTGATTATTGAACGTGAAGCTGCAGAAAAATTTGGATTAGAAGAAGTATGCGTTGTTCCACAGATTAAAGCAGGCGGTTCTTTTGCAACAAACGCATATAACAGTTTCAAGGATCCTGTTGCAGTTGAAAATATCAAAGCAAAAGCAGGTATGGATATTGGTGGAACCTTAATAGGTATGCATCTTAAAAGCGTTGCAGTACCTGTAAAACTTTCACTTAATAAAATAGGTGAAGCAATACTTCTTTGTGCACGCACACGCCCAAAATATATTGGTGGCGAAAGGGCAAAGTATAGTAACTGATTTTATTTGAAAGGAAATTGATAATGGAACGGTTTGGTCAGATTCCAAGGCGCACAGCCGATGAAAACAGAGAGCCTAAACCCCAAAATATTAAAGAAGTTCCCCGTTATTTAATAAATATAACCAAGTCCTTCTTTTCACGTTTGTTTTATATTTTTAAACTGGTTTGGGAAGCAAGTCCCTGGATTTTATTAATAATGGTGTTTATTGCGCTGTTAAACGGTTTATTGCCCATCTTTGGCACATATGTAACTGCGCAGATAATAAACGTTCTTGCAATGGAAAAAACTATTTGGGAATCAATGGGCGTTGCAATTAACGTGTTATTTGTTTTTCAGTTTATCTATCTGTTTTTAAACAGAGTGTTAACTGACGTAAACAGAATGATTCTTAATCTTTCGGGTGAACTTGTTGCTAATCATATTCGTCGCAAAATAATGCACAAGGCAAAAGAAGTTGACGTTGGTTGCTTTGATAAGCCTGAGTTTTATGAAAAGCTTGAAAATGCCAATAGGGAAGCAGGTATGCGCCCCATACAGATTTTAAATTCTTCGCTTAATATCGTAAGCTGTATAATCAGTATGGCGGGTTATATTTTTGTATTATTACAAATAAGTACCATAGCACCGCTTATTGTAGGTGTTTTAGCACTTCCTTATGCTGTTGTAAATTACGTTTACCGTAAGAAGATAGTAAAATATATGTTCCGCCGTTCAAAAGCAAGAAGGCAAATGAATTACTATTCATCTTCTGTTGTAAACAAAGATATGGTAAAAGAAATGCGCCTTTTAGGTATTGCTGATGATTTTGAAAAACGCTACGATGCGGTTTTTAAGGACTATTTTAAAGGCTTAAAACGTATAATGTTACAAGAAGGCTTCTGGAACGTTATATTCGGGCTTTTAAGAATATTTGCAAGTTGCGGCCTTTTTTACTTTATAGCAATGCTTGTTATGAACGATAATATTCTTATCGGTGATTATTCGTTCTATACAGGCGCTGTAACCTCAATTGGTGCAGGCATTACAACGTTTATTACCGGCACGGCAACCGTTTATGAAGGCACACTTTTTATTGATAATCTTATTGCCTTTATGAATCATAAAAGTGAGATAAATTCACCGTCAGAACCTAAAAAAATTCCAAAAAATTCAGGACATAAAATAGAATTTAAAAACGTTGGGTTTAAGTATCCCGGCACTGAAAAATATATAATTAAAAACTTTGATCTTACCATTGAAAAAGGTGAAACAATCGCGCTTGTAGGTCTTAACGGTGCAGGCAAAACAACTTTAATAAAATTACTTACAAGACTTTATGATGTTACTGAAGGCGAAATTTTACTTGACGGCATCAATATAAAAGATTTTGATACGAAAGAATACTATAAATTGTTCGGAATTGTTTTCCAGGATTTCGGCAGATATGCGGTAAATGTAAGGGAAAATATTCAGTATGGTAATATCAATAAAACGCTTCGTGATGAAGAAATTTTAGATGCTGCCGTTCAAAGTAACGCATATGAATATATTGATGAACTTGAACATAAATTTGATACTCCGCTTATGCGTATTTTTGAAGAAAGCGGTGTAGAACTTTCTGTTGGTCAATGGCAAAAACTCGCAGTTGCAAGGGCATTTTATTCTGATGCAGATATATTGATTCTTGATGAACCCACCGCTTCATTAGACGCACTGGCAGAACAAGAGATTTTCAGGCAATTTGATCGTTTGCGCAAGGATAAAACTACGTTGTTCGTTTCACACAGGCTTTCAAGCGCAGTTGATGCAGATAAAATCGTAGTTATAAAAGATGGTGCTGTGGTTGAAGAAGGTGCGCATAAACAGCTTATGTCACAAAACGGGGAATACGCTAAAATGTTTACTGCACAAGCGGAAAAATATAACTTGAGAGGCTAAATAAAGTATTGACACCCTTGAGTGCATATGTTATCATTTATTTAATATTAGATAAAATTAACAAAGGAGTTATTTTCTATGAAAAAATTCGTTGTTTTTTTAACAATCATCGCTGTTTTAGTTTGCAGTATGGTTTCAGTTTCAGCTGTAACAAAGGATGATCTTATTGCAAAACTTGAAGAAATTCCCACTGCACATAACGAAGTATTCCACGATGGCGCAGTTAAATTTATTAAAAACGCAGACCTTACTGAAGATCAGATTGCAAAACTTATCCCTATTCTTGAAGAAGCAAAAACTATCATTCCTAAAAATGAAGGTGCTGCTGCAAGGGATTATACAAAGGAACAGAGAGATCAGATCTTCAAACTTTTCAAAAAAGGTTGCGAAATCACCGGTTATACTTATGAAGTAGTATATTTTGAAAAGGGTACTGACTATGGTATCAAACTTTATGCTCCTGATAAAACAGTTGCTCTTGAATATACTGATGGTATTATCAAAGCTACAGGCGTTGATGACGTTAATAACTCAGCATATATCTACCTTGCAGCTGCAATAGTTGTTCTTGCGTTAGCGGGCGTTTTCGTTGTTGTTCGTAAAAAGGTTAATGATTGATAGGAAAAGGAATTTGATATGAATAAGAACGGCGTTTCAAAGCATATACTTATGTTTTGTGCGCCTTTTCTTTTATACGCAGTAGCAGTTGTGTTGCTTACGATGTTTGTTTTCACCGCAGTGATTGAGCCTGCAGGTATGTGGGGCGCTTTCATTCAGGATGAAAAAAATGTTGAATATTCTGATGAAGTTGATCACCAGATGGAAATAGTAATTCCTGAAACTGTAGTTAAAGAAGAAAAGGTGTACTACGATATAAATAAGTTCCCCAAGATTAAATGGGGTAAAAAGTGGGCTACATTAACGGTTGATTATCTTGGCGCAAAAGATATTCCCGTTTATGAAGGGGATACCGAAACTATACTTAATTACGGTGTTGCACACTATTATTTTTCAAAATACCCGGGGCAGAACGGCAATTGTGTTTTATCATTTCACGTAAACAGGCAAAAGCAATTGTATTATTTGGAAGAAGTCGGATCGTAGCCATGTCGTTCTGTGAGCCAAGGAGTTGAAAGGCAGAGTTGTCTT
>JAZSPY010000140.1:0-4020 GCA_045537705.1 Clostridia bacterium | reverse complement strand
CCATTACCTTAACGGTATCACCAACGTTGAAATCAGGAATGTCTGTGCGAAGCTGTTCTGCTTCAATAGCTCTAATAAGTTCCATTTCTTTCTCCTTAAAACATAGGCGTTCATTGGCGCGTTGCTAACGGCCAAGCGGACCACCCGAATTTATCAAGCCTATTTAATATACCATAAGATATATTTTTAGGCAAGCATTTTTTACTGATTTTTTAATTTTTCTAAGATTTTTTTATCTTCTTTTGTTAAATTTGCCTTATCAATCAAGTCAGGACGTTTTTCTAAGGTTACTTTTAATTGCATTTCCCTTTGCCACTGGGTTATAGCTTTATGGTTTCCGCTTAAAAGTACTTCAGGCACTTTTAAACCTTTAAAATCTGCAGGGCGGGTATATTGGGGTGCTTCTAACAAACCATCAGAAAAACTATCTTCATAGGCGCTATCCACGCTGCCTAAAACACCATCAACAAATCTTGAAAGTGCATCAATAACTACCAAAGCGGCAAGTTCGCCACCTGTTAAAACGTAATCCCCTATTGAAATTTCACGATCAATAAGATTATCAATAACCCTTTGATCAACGCCTTCGTAATGACCGCATAAAATAATTATATGCTTGTTTTGTGAAAGTTCTTTTGCTATATCGGGCGTTAAAGTTTCACCCTGGGGTGACATATAAATACTTAAACTATCTTCCGTTTTTATTTGTTCAAAGGCAGAAAATATAGGTTCAGCCATCATAAGCATTCCTACACCGCCGCCAAAGGGATAGTCATCTGTATTTTTATGTTTACTTTTTGCAAAATCACGGATATTGATTACTTCAATTTCAAGTATGCCTTTTTTTATTGCCCTACCTAAAATACTGCAATTTATCATAGGTTCAAGCATTTCGGGAAATACGGTAAGAACACTAATCTTCATAAACTGCAACCTCTTGAAGCATTTCGCCTTTTACGATTATCTGCTTTTTTTCAATATCAATATCAAGCACAAAACTTTTAACGCACGGTATAAGTATTTCGTTATCTCCGTTTTTAACCACATAAACGTCATTAGCGCCAGGTTGCATAACCTCTGTAACCTTGCCTAAATTTTCACCTGTATCCGTTAAAACGGTACAACCGATAAGATCAAATATAAAATATCTGCCTTCAGGAAGTTTTATGGCGTTTTTACGGTCAACACACACGTACTTATTGCGAAGTTTTTCTGCAGCATCACGATCATAAATCTTTTCAAGGAATAAAAAGGCACACTCATCCCCAAGACGAGTGCCTTTTACGTTATATCTTGTGTAGTTGCCTTTATCTTCAATAAAGACGTATTCAAGTTCCAAGAACCTTTCAAGCCTATCTGAAAGGCAACTTACCTTGATTTCACCACGAATGCCTTGTGGTTTAAGGACTAAGCCTATTCTTATATAATCCATCAAATTATATCAACGATAACGCGCTTTTCCTCTTTTGAAGAAGCCGCTTTTACTACTGTACGAATGGCTTTTGCGATTTTGCCCTGTTTACCGATGATCTTGCCCATATCTTCTTGCGCAACACGAACTTCAATAACAGTTGCATCATCACGTTCAACCCTTGTAATATTAACCTGATCTTTTTGATTAACAAGTTGTTTAACTATGTACTCAACTAAATTTTCCATAAGTTTACCTTAATTATTCAAGACCTGCAATCTTGAGTAACTTTTTAACAGTTTCAGAAGGCTGTGCACCCTTTGCGATCCAATCTTTTGCCTGGTCAATATCAATCTTGATTTCAGCAGGATCGGTCATAGGATTGTAGTAACCGATGTTTGCGATTGATTTACCGTTTCTTGCATTGCGGCTTTCTGAAACAACAACACGATAGAAGGGAGCCTTCTTTGCGCCAAGTCTTTTAAGTCTGATTTTTACCATTTTAGTTTCCTCCAATAAAATATAATTTTTTTAAATATTTAAGTTAAATAAACTTATCAGAATTTAGGGAAGCGACCGTTTCCTTTTTTATTAAACATACTAAATCGCTTCATCATTGTTTTAGTCTGCTCAAACTGACGTATCAATTGATTGACTTCTTGTACGCTTGTACCACTACCTGCAGCAATTCTTCTGCGGCGGGAAGCGTTTAATAAATCGGGGTTTTTACGTTCTTTCTTAGTCATAGAAAGTATGATGGCTTCAATGCGATCAATTCGCTTTTCATCAATTTCAGCCTGAGAAAGCTTTTGGGTATCAAGCCCCGGAATAGCCGGTAAAGATTTTAAAATATCCTTCATTGAACCCATTTTACGCATTTGTTTAAATTGATCAAGGAAATCCTGAAGGTCAAACTTGTTTTGTTTAAGGCGGTTTACAAGTTTTTCGCCTTCTTTTTCATCAAAATTCTCCTGTGCTTTCTCAATTAAAGAAAGCATATCACCCATACCTAAAATACGTGATGCCATTCTATCAGGATGGAAAGGCTCAATATCGCTGAGTTTTTCACCAATACCTGAAAATTTAATGGGTTTACCTGTTACTGCTTTAACACTCATTGCGGCACCGCCATGGGCATCGCCATCAAGCTTGGTAAGGATTACACCATCAATCCCAAGTTTTTCATTAAAACTCTGGGCTACGTTTACTGCATCCTGACCTGTCATCGCATCAACGGTCAAAAGAATTTCAGTTGGGCGAACTTGTGATTTGATTTCAACAAGTTCATTCATCAACTCTTCATCAATATGCAAACGACCTGCGGTATCCAATATAACCGTATCGTAGATATAGCTTTTTGCATATTTAATGGCTTCCTGTGCAGTTAAAACAGGTTTTTGCGTTCCCCTATCAAAAACAGTAATATCTAATTGTTTGCCTACAACTTTTAACTGTTCAATAGCAGCAGGACGATAAATATCACAAGCAACCAATAAAGGTTTTTTGCCTTGTTTTCTTAAATAAGCTGCAAGTTTACCGCACATTGTGGTTTTACCTGCACCCTGAAGACCGCAAAGCATATATACGCTTGGTGGTTGCGATGAAACAGTAAGTTTTGAATGGGTTGAGCCCATTAAAGTTACAAGTTCATCATTAACTATCTTAATAACCTGTTGGCCGGGGGTAAGTGAATTTAAAACTTGTTCCCCTACTGCCTTTTCGGTTATTTTTTTAACAAAATCACGGGCAACTGCAAAGTTAACGTCAGCCTCTAAAAGTGCCATACGAACTTCACGCATCGCCTCTTTAACATCGCTTTCAGAAAGTTTGCCACGGCTTTTAAGACCTTTAAATACGTTTTGAAGTTTTTCGGTTAAGCCTTCAAAAGCCATTTAGCTTTCCTCCATTACATTTTTTAAATTTTGGGCATAATCTTTTGCCCCTAAAGAATCTAATTTATCAATTGCACTTAATATTGCCCTATCTTTTTTTGCAACTTTAAGTGTTTTTTCATAAAACCTGAGTTTTTCTTCGCCTTTTATAATTGCATTACGCACTGCCTGGCGGGAAATATCTAAAATCTCGCCAATCTCGCCTAAAGAAAGATCTTCATCATAGCGCATTCTTAATATAGTAACCTGGGTATCTGTTAAAAGCTTTTCATAAGTATCTAGCAAAATTGCCATTTCTATACCTGTTTTAAGCAATATAACACCCCCAAATTATCAAAGGCTGTAAACCAAATTTGCTTTACAGCCCTTATAATATAACTAATATGAAATTTTGTCAAGCAAAAATTAAATAATATTCTCTGCAAAATCCTTGGCATCAAAGGGACGAAGATCATTAATGCCTTCGCCAACACCTATATACATAATAGGTATATTCATTTCCTTTGCAATCTGAACAGCTACGCCACCCTTTGCGGTGCCATCAAGTTTATTTAAAATTATACCATCAATACCCACTGCATCAGAGAAGCCTTTTGCCTGCATCAAGGCATTCTGCCCTGTTGTTGCATCTAAAACAAGCATATTTTGCCTTTTTGCTTCGGGATAATTTTTTTCAATGGTTCTGCCTATTTTAGCAAGTTCATCCATAAGATTTTT
>JAZSPY010000078.1:0-2512 GCA_045537705.1 Clostridia bacterium | reverse complement strand
TATTATATGAATAATCATTTAGAATTATTATTCATAAAAAAAAGATGTTTTTTAACAAAACATCTTTTATATTTTTACAATTCGTTTTTTATTAAATACTTCAAAAGTCCTTCGCAACCTTCTTTGATTTGATTAAATACCTTTTCAAAATTACCTGAATACCAGGGATCTTCTATATCCCCTGTTTTTGAAGTAAAATCAAGTAAACGATAAACTTTATTTTGATAATCGCTGCCGATAATATTCATAAGCCTTAGAACGTTATACTGTTCCATAACGATTATATAATCAAAATCTTCATAATCCTGTTTGGTAATACGGCTTGCGCGGTGATTATCAAAAGGTATCCCCTTTTCCCTTAATTTCGCCTGTGCTTTAGGATAAATGGAATTACCGATTTCTTCGTTTGTTACTGCTTTAGATTCAATAATAAGTTTATCTTTATATTGTTTAGAAATATCCTTAAATATAAACTCAGCCATTGGTGAACGACAAATGTTGCCGTGGCATAAAAACATTACTTTTTTCATTTTATTTAACAAACACCCTTGTTACAACACCCCTGAAACCAAAGTAAGTGTTACCAACGCAAGTGTACTGGGGTATAACTTTTTTACCTTCTTCTGTTTCAAAAGTAAGTTCGGTATAGAAAAGGCTATGGAAGTGGCCACAGAAAATACCTTTAATAACATCGGTACTTTCTTTTAACACTTCATACATAAGTTTATCTTCTTCTTTCATTTCCCTTGCTTTTGAAAAAACTAAAGGACCGCTATAGAAGTTTCTTTTACCATTATATGCATCATAATATGGATCAACAACTTCATCTTCAGGAACGCCTGTTGAAACGGGTTCGTGCTGGAAAAGAAGAATAATTTTATTCTCTTTTCTTGCCCTTTCAACTTCCTTTTTAAGTTTTTCGGCATTACCTTTATAATAAGTACCTAATGAGTTATCAAGAACTACACAGATAACCTTATTTTTTATATCTTTTGCAGTATAGTGAATATCGTGGGGCCAGAATTCATTTAATAAGCCCATACGGTATTCAGAGCTTGTTTTATCACGAACTCCTGTTTGAACCTGACGTGAAAAATCATGACTACCAACTGCACCAAGAACACCTGGATTGCGATCAAAAATATACTTTTTAGTGTGTTCCATTGTACCTGCTGACATAAAATCAAGGATATCGCCTGCCAAAACCATCTGATCAGCAAACTGGCCAACGTCCATAGCACCGATCACAGAAGGAACAGCCGCACCATCAGCATTATATGCGCGGCATTTTTTTGTAAGCATAAGTTCTTCGTTAGATTCATCTTCCTTGGTAAAGTAGTTAATATGAATATCGTTTGCAACTGCGATTTCAACGATTTCACCACCCAAACCTGAATCAATGGTTGTTTCAAAAATTACCTGACCTGTTTTAGGAAGCATATAATGAGTGTAATAAGGGTTTGGTGTAATCTGATTAAGTGGCATTCTGCCCTGTGAATAAAATATTTTCTTTCTTAATTTCTTAAACATAATATTACTTCTTCCCCTTATTTAACAAAAATTCTTGTTACAACGCCTTTATAAGCAAAATAGGTATTGCCTACACAAGTGTACTGCGGAATGGTTTTTACGCCATCTTCGGTTTCAAACATAACTTCATTATAGAAAAGACTATGTAAATGACCACAGAAAATGCCTTTTATAACGTCAGTTGAGTTTTTCATAATATCATAAATAGCCTGATCTGCTTCTTTCATTTCCTTGCTCTTTGAGAAAATAAAGTTGCCATCATAATAGTTAGCCTTTGGAAGATATGCTTCGTATAACGTACGTTGTTTTTGTTCATCAGGATTACCTGTTGAAACGGGTTCATGTTGGAAAATAAGAATAATCTTGTTTTCTTTCCTTGCCCTTTCAACGTCAGCCTGTAACTTTTCAACTTCGCAATCAAGATAGTGGCCATGGGCATTATCAAGAATAACGCAGATAACCTTATCCTTTATATCCTTTGAAGTATATGCGATATCGTGGGGCCAAAAATCTTCAACTTCTTTTCTACGTTCAGCATAAGGTACTTTTTCAATACCGCCACACTGAACAAGATGTGAAAATTCGTGGCTACCAACTGCGCAAAGAACGTTGGGATCACGATCAAAGATATACTTTTTCATAATTGCCTTGGTACCTTCAGATAAAAAGTCAAGGGTATCACCTGCAATAACAGTTTGATCAGCAAACTGCGCAACATCCATTCCACCAATAATAGAAGGAATTGATGAGCCATCAGCATTCCAGCTTCTGCATGCTTTGGTTTTCATAAGGTCTTCGTTCTTTTCATCTTCCTTAGTAAAGGAATTGATATGCATATCGTTCATCATAGCAATTTCAACCTCTTCACCGCCTAAGCCTGAATCAATATGAACTTCAAAAATAGCCTGCATTGTTTTTGGAAGCATATAATGATCAAACTTATCTGTTGGTGCCATCTGGTTTAATAACATTTTACCCTGTG
>JAZSPY010000084.1:0-12183 GCA_045537705.1 Clostridia bacterium | reverse complement strand
AGATGTTGTATTATCAAGGTGAATTACCTTGTTTTCGCCGGGTGCCGCATTAACTTCCAGCTTAACGCCAACCGGTGCCTGAGTAGGTTCAGGGGTTAACTCGTTAAGGCTTGGTAATTCTGTAACTGCAGTAGCTGTGTTATTTGCTTCCTGAAGCCACCAAGAAGCTACGTCAAAGAAACCGCTGCCCGCATTTTCAGCACTAAAGTACACTACGTCGCCAGCCTGATAACCATCTACAAGCACGTAACGAACAGTAACGCTTTCTTTTAAACCGTTTGTAACGTCGCTTAAGTTTATCTGAACACTCATTTCTTTTTTAGTGCCCGCTACAATGGTTTCTTCTTGGTAAGGATTGTTTACAATAGTACTCCAACCATTTAACAACTGAACGCCGATAATAATATCGTGATCATTAGGGTTGTAAACAGTTGTTTTAAATGTTACAACACCATTATTAACCATTGAATCAGAAATAGTTGTGCCATTATCTATGTGAACTACCTTGTTTTCGCCTGGAATAGTATTAACGTTTAACTTAACGCCTGCCACACTATCATCAACAATGTATGATATATTACCTGAACAATTGCCTGCAAATTTAATTTTATCGTTAATTGTTTGACCTTGACCTGGAGCAAGATTTGCATTGGTTGTAATATCAAATGAAGTTCCTTGTGTAAATTGGTAAGTGGTATAGTAAATATAAAAACCAAAGTTTGCATCATTGAGATAGTTTGCATTAAAGGAAACCGTGTAGGTTGTAGTTTCACCTACAACAGCTTCTTGTACTTCTGCCGTTTCATTTGCAATAACAAACCACGGTTCATAAATAACAGGAACAATCCTTACCCACATACGTGTTGGACCGTTATTAAAAATGCTAACGTTTAAGGTTGCAGTATTGCCGTTAACGGTTACACCTTCTGCTACACCATAAAAATAAAGGTAGTTTCTATCACTGCCTGCAGTATCAAGCGTAATCTTTGCACCTTTAATTAAAGATGATGGTGCTGATGGTGTTTCACCTTCAGGGGTTCTTTGGCTAAGAATTTCAACTGAGCCTGCGCAATCGCCAAGACTAATCTTATCTTCCATAGTTTGATTAGCATTTGGGCAGATTTTTCCGTTTGTTGAAACAACAATTGAACTACCCACAGAAAACGCATAGGTAGTAAAGTTAATATAAAATCCAAGGTCAGCGTTTGATAAATAACTTGCATCAAAAGTTGCAGTAAACACAAAATCTGTGCCTGCAAGGGCTTCCTGAGAATTACCGTTTACCGTTGTAACATTTGTCCAGGTATCTGCAAGAATAACAGTAAGGTTAGGCCAGATACGAACAGGCCCTTCGTTTTTAATAGTGACCTTTAAAGTTGCAGTATTGCCATCAACAGTAATGCCATCAGCAACGTTATAGAAGAAGAAATAACTATAATCGTTACCACCTTTAACGGAATCTAAAGTAAATCTTACACTTTCATCTTCTTGTTCCTGTGCGTGAATAGTAACCATACTAACACAGCCAAGAATCAGCGCTAACGTAAGAAGTAAAGATAATATCTTTTTCATAAAAGTCTCCTTTAAAATCTTCTATTCGCTTTTTAAGGTCTATGATATATTAAGTATATCATATTTTATATGTATAAACAATAGCAAAATCCTTACATGTTTGTAAGGATTTTTTAACTATTTACCTAATTCAATATTGCGCTTGTAGGCTTTAATAACAGCATCTTCACAAGCCTGATATAAACCGTTTTGTTCTAAGGCTTCAACGCCTTTAATGGTGCTTCCCCCGGGGGAACAAACGTTTTGTTTTAAGGTTTCGGGGGGCAGTTTACTTTCAAGAAGTAGTTTTGCGGCGCCTTCCATGGTTGATGCGGCATATAAAATTGCTTGATCTTCCGTTAAACCGCATTTTACACCGCCTTTTGCCAAAGCATCAATAAACATAAACATATAGGCAGGGCCACAACCTGAAACCGCTGTGCCTGCATCAATTAAGCTTTCCTGTATCTTATCCAAAATGCCTGCAAAAGCCATATCTTTTTTAAAATCATTGATTGTTTGTTCATCAACAAGTTCATTAAAATCGTACATTATAAGCCCTTTGCCAACCTGAACGGGAGTGTTTGGCATAATGCGGATAATAGGCAAAGAAAAACCTAAAATTTCCGTGATTTTTTCCATTTTTATGCCTGCGGCAATAGAGATTATTACAGGCTTTTTTTCTTGTAATTTATCCTTTAAAGATAAAAGAACATCAGAATACATCTGTGGCTTAACTGCCAAAAACACCATTTTAGAAGCATCAATAACTTCTTCATTAGTACCTGTTTTTATATTAAGTTCTTTGGCTAAATTTTCTGCTTTTTCCTTAAAAAAATCTGCTAAAATAATTTCTTTTGTTGCGCAAGATAAGGCTTTAGCCAATGCACCGCCCATATTACCGCAACCGATAAAACCGTATTTCATAAAATCTCCTTATCTGATATGTCCGTTACCAGAAATCACATATTTATAAGTGTTTAATTCGCTTAATCCCATAGGTCCGCGTGCGTGAAGCCTTTGGGTTGAAATGCCCATTTCACAGCCTAAGCCAAACTCACCGCCATCGGTAAATCGTGTGGAAGCGTTAACGTAAACAGCGGCGCTATCAACACCATTTATAAAAGTTTCTGTTGCTTCAGCGCTATTAGTAACAATGGCTTCGCTATGGCCTGTTGAATGGGCGCTTATGTGTTCTACCGCTTCAAAAACGTTATTAACTACTTTAACTGCAAGGATATAATCTAAAAACTCAGTATCAAAATCCTTTTCCCCTGCTTTTTTGCCATCAATAATTTTTGCGCTTATATCATCAAGCCTTAATTCAACAGGAATCTTACCTTCTTTTGTTCTTTTATCAACAAGAATTTCTTTTACAAGTGGTAAAAATTCCTTAGCGATTTCCTTATCTACAAGCAAAACTTCTTCAGCATTACAAACGCTTGGGCGAGAAGTTTTGGCGTTTTCAATTATCTTTAACGCCATAGAAAAATCTGCGGTTTTTTCAACAAAAACGTGGCAGATTCCGGTACCCGTTTGAATACAAGGCACCGTTGCATTTTTAACAACTGCGTTAATTAAGCCTGCCCCACCACGTGGAATCAGTAAATCAACGTACTTATCGGCCGTCATTAAAATATTAGCGCTTTCGCGGGTTATATCCTGCACAAGATTTACAGCATCTTCCGTTACGCTTGCTTTTTTAAGACCCTGTTTAAGCGCCTTAACAATGGCGTTTGCAGAATTAAAGGCTTCCTTACCGCCCCTTAAAACGCATACGTTTCCGCTTTTAAGGGAAAGTGCCGCGGCATCACTTGTAACGTTTGGTCGGCTTTCGTAAATGATTGCTACAACGCCCATTGGTACAGAAACTTTGTTAATTTTAAGCCCATCTTCACGAACAAATTCATTGATTACCTTGTGAACCGGGTCTTGTAGCTTAACAACGTCCAAAATGCCTTTTGCCATACCAACGATTCGGGCTTCGTTTAACATAAGGCGGTCAAGCATAACGTCAGAAACCGTACCTTTTGCATTTTCAATATCTTTTTTATTTTCTTTTAAAATTTCTTCCTTAAAATCAATTAGTGCTTCAGCCATACATTCTAAAGCATAATTCTTTTGTTCTGTTTTAAGGGTAGAAACCTCTAATTTTGCCCTTTTTGCACGGGCTAACATCTGAAACATTATATCTTCTCCGTAAATCTTGTACCAACATTTTTGCCATCTATAATATCATAGATATTCATAGGCTTATTTCCATTTGTAATAACCATATCACAGCCGGCATTAAAGCATCTTTGTGCTGCGTGAATTTTTGTTTGCATACCGCCTGTACCAAGGGACGAGCCTATACCGCCTGCAAGAGCAATAATGCTTTCGTCAATCTTATTAACAACAGGAATAAGTTTAGCATCATCGTTTTTGTGGGGATCGCTTGTGTAAAGACCATCAATATCAGATAATAAAATCAAAAGATCTGCTTTAACACTTGCTGCCACAATTGCCGCCAAAGTATCGTTATCACCAATAACGATTTCCTTTGTGCTTATTGTATCGTTTTCATTTATAATGGGAATAACCTGAAGTTCCATCAAGCGATTAAGGGTGTTGGAGAAATTCTGATATCTTTCTTTGTTTTCAACGTCATCACCTGTTATAAGAAGCTGTGCAACGGTGTGGTTATATTCTGAAAACAGTTTATCGTAAATATACATAAGTTCGCATTGACCAACTGCAGCGGCGGCTTGTTTAGTTGGAATATCCTTTGGTCTTTCCTTTAAACCAAGCTTACCAACGCCCATACCGATAGCGCCTGAAGATACCATAATCACTTGATTTCCTGCATTTTTAATATCGCTGATAACCTTGCATATTTCTTCAACACGTTTAATGTTAAGATGACCTGTTGAATGTGCAAGAGTGCTTGTACCAATTTTAATAACTACGCGCATTTTTATAACTCCATTTTTTTAAATATACTAACATTATACACAATAAACGCCAATAAATAAAGCGTTTTTTAAAAAATCCCACGAATGTTATTCGTGGGAAAGTTTTTATTCTTCTTCAGTTTCTTCATCCTGGATTTTGGGATTAACCTTAACTAAAATTTCCTGTGTTTTGATTTCATCCGCCACTAAAATGGTAATGGTAAGATTTTCATAATCAAAGGAATACTTTTCTTCAGGAATCATACCGCAAACTTCGGTAACCCATCCGTTAACTGTGGTTGATTCAATTTCTTCGTTTTCGTTTAACTCAAAGAATTCAAAGAACTCGTCAATCTCAAGAGTGGTAAGCACTTTGTATTCATCTTTGCCTACTTTTTGGAAGTTTTCAACTTCCTCATCCTGTTCATCCCAGATTTCGCCAACGATTTCTTCTAAAATATCTTCCATTGTAACAAGACCTGCTGTTCCGCCATACTCATCAACAACGATAACAATATGGTTGTGATCCATCTGCATTTCTTTAAAAAGCGCATCAAGATGCACGGTTTCAGGCACAAAGGTAGGTTCAAATATAGCATCAGACAGCTTAAAATCAGGATCATTATGCTTTAAGATAAAATCCCTTGCATATAAGATACCTGTAATGTTATCAACGGTTTCGGTGTAAACAGGGATACGTGAATAACCGCTTGTTACGATTAAATCAATAATTTCACTATATTCCGCATCATCAGAAATAAGCTCAATTGCATTTCGGGGTGTCATAATATCCCCGGCAGTTAAATGGTCAAGCTCAAACACATTTTTAATGTATTCAATATTATCCTTATTTAACGTGCCCTCTTCAGCGCCTGCATCAAGCATAATAACAATATCTTCTTCCGAAACAGTTTCTTCCTGTTCATTAGGATCAATGCCAAACAAGCGTAAAACGCCGTTGGTAGAAACAGTTAAAAACCACACAACAGGCCTTAAAATTGCGGTTAAAAAAAGAATTATGCCACTTACCTTATCTGCAAGTTTTTCAGCATTTTTCATCGCAATGCGCTTAGGAACAAGTTCGCCCAAAACAAGCGTAAAGTACGATAAAATCAGCGTTATTACAATAACGGCAATGCTATCAATAGTATTTGCAAGGCCTATCTGAAGATTAAAGGTTTCCATCACCCATTTTGTTAAAGGTTCAGAAAAACTATCTGCGGCAAAAGCGGAGCCTAAAAAGCCTGCCAAAGTAATACCAACCTGTATGGTTGATAAAAATCTTGTGGGATTTTTAAGCAGTTTAATCATCTTTTTTGCTTTTTTATCGCCATCATCTGCTTTAGCTTTAACCTTATTTTCGTTTAAGGAAACAACCGCTATTTCAGTTGCGGCAAAAAAAGCGTTAAGTAATATAAGAATCAGTTGTAAACCAAGTTGTAATATAATTTTATTATCCATTTTTATCCTCCAATATTTTTATTTACCATCATTTTTAAAGACGCAAAAATGCTGTTAAAAAAGCATATTCTTTTAAAATATTGGGTAAAAATGTTCTGGTTGCATTTATCTTTTTACTGCAACTTCGGGGAAGCGGATCCGTAAAACCATCTCCTTAATTTAATATAGTGTATTGATTATACCACATAATAAACTTTTATGCAACTATACCAAAAAGCACAATAAAACGAAGGTGTTTCCACCTTCGTTTTAATGTTTATATAAGATTAGTCTTCTTTTCTCTTCTTTGATACTACAACGAAAAGTACAGCAGCAAGCATTACGGTTGCAATGATTGCAACAGGAAGAACGTCACCAGTAGGTGCACCGGATGCAGCAAAGATAATTTCTGAGCTCCAACCTTCATCCATCTTAGCTTCACCAATCATATTAGCGAAGTGTGATTCTTCGTTTTCTGCAAAGAAGATGGTAAAGCTTGTGCCTTCAGGAAGAGTACCATCTTCACCCCTGAAGCTGAACTTACCAAAGAGCTTGCTGATAGAAACTTCTTCACCAGCAATGGTAACCATACCGTTTTCAACCGGTACTGAGCAAGTAACTTCAACAGTCTTGCCGGGCTCAATTAAAATCCAATCGCACTCTTTGCCTTCAGGGCTCTTCCATGAGCCGCCTGCTAATGCCTGAAGATCAAGTTTAACTTCAATAGCAGATTCGCCATTGTTTCTGAACTTATAGGTCTTTGTAAGAATGCCATCCTTAACGTCTTTTGATGTGCAAAGACCGCCGCTTGTGGTTGTTGTTAAGTAGAACTTACCTGAACCATCTGCTTCATCAGTGGTTGAAATGGTAATACCAACAGCAACTTTAACAACAGGAAGTTCTGCCTTTGTTAAAAGTGTCTTAGTAAAGGCTGCGTTTTCATACTTTGAAACAAAGTAATCATTAGGATCATCTGTTGCAGAAGCGATAACAAACTTGTTGCCTTCAACTTCTTCTTCAAACTTAACGTTAAGGCGGAGACGAAGCTGGCTTAATGTTGCTGTTTCGCCTGCATCGTTAAGGGTTGCAACGCCATCAACAAATTTAATAGCAATTTCAAGTTCTACCTTTTTGCCGGGTAAAACTGTTGCGCTGGCAAATGAACCTTCTACTGAAGAACCTCTACCCTTATCATTGTTGTAAAGGAGATTTACCTTCATTGCAGAAGCGCCTGTGTTATAGATAATGTATTTGTGTGAAATGGTGCCATTGAAATTAGGATCGTTTTCTAAGAACTTACCGCCACCCCAGTTACATAAGCTATGCTGTTCTGCTGAAGGTTCGTTCTGTACGAATTCAGCACCGATATAAACCTTATCTTCACCAGGTTCTTCTTCAGTTGCTCCGTCTTCTGAAGGAACGTCAGGTTCAAAACCTTCTAAATATTCCATTTCAGGAATTTCACTAACGTATGTTACTTTAAATCCGTTGTTGCTGGATGTACCTGCAAAAAGAGGATCGTTTTCAACGTCATTTGCAGGAGCAATGTAGTAAACGTCGCCGTTTACAATCTTCTTAAAGTTAAGGTTAAAGCGTGCGCGGATTTCACTTAACGGATATTTTTCGCCGCCAAGTTCAACCTCACCGTTTACAACTTCAAATTCAACTGTAACAACTGCCTTTTTGTTTGCAGGAATTACAACTGTCTTAAAGAAGTCAGTCTGATATTTACCAACAGAGCATGTATACAACGTTGCTGATAAATCCTTTTTAGATGCGTTGTAAATTACGTATGACATCTTCTTTGTGCCTGTAAAATCAGCATCATCTTCAAAGATTGCAGGTGAACCATCTTTTGCGAAGATAATAAGACCTGAGTTGTTAACCTCTTCCTTAGTAACCTCTAACTTAGCACCGATTGGTGTAGGTGCAGGTGTAGGATCTGCAGGAAGTGAGTAAACAGCTTCCTTGCTCATCTTATTTAATGTTCTATTTGAAAGGAAGATAGGATCGTTTGAATCATCACAAGTCATGATGAATGAATCACCAATTGCTTCTTCTTCAAAAGCAGCGTCAACACGGATTGAAACTTTGCTTAAATCATATTCTTTATTGTTAATTGTTACTTTACCATCTTTAACGTCAACAAACGCTGTAAGTGAAGCATTAAATCCGGGTTCAATTGTTGCTGTAGCCTGACCGGCATTATATGAATGCCAGCCGTCATCAGTAACCTTAAATGCAATCTTAACTGTCATTCTGTGGTTGCTTGTGTTGTAGAACTTATAAGTTGCTTCCTTCTTACCTGTAAAGGTTTCGTCGTTTGCAAAATATGTTTCTTCAAACGTTCCATAGTGAGTTGCATTGTTTGCAATCACTTCAGTTGAAGTAAACTTAATACCTGCGGGTTTAGCTGTTGCACCGGGAGCCTGAGTTGTGCCGGGAGTTTGACTTGCGCCAGGAACCTGTGTAGGTACAGGTGTAGGTGTTGGGGCCGGTGCGTAATTATAGTTAGGAAGTGTTGCCACTTCTGATTTGTTTACGCCGCCTGCACTAAACTTATTGATAACGAAATCGTTATTGTCGCCATCAAGTACAGGAGCAATGAGAATTGAATCGCCTGCCTCTGCGCCACCGGTAAATGTTGCGGTAAAGCGTAAGCGGATAAGGTTAAGAGCACCATCTTTTGTGCCATCAGCCTTTAATTTAGCAATGCCGTTTTCAACGTTTACTAATGCTGAAAGGTCGCCCTTATAACCGGCAGGAATTGTTACTGTGCCGATTGTTTCAGCGTCACCGCCGTGTGTACGGCCTTCTAACAAGATTGTAATGCTAAGTGTAACCTTAACTTCCTTATTGCTTGTGTTATAAACAACGTACTGAAGCTTCTTCTGGCCTGTAAATGAAGCATTGTTAGCCCAAGGTGAACGACCGTAATCGTTAATTGAGATAGCCGTACTGGTATCTTCCTTAACTTCAAACTTAACGCCAGCTGCACTGCCGGGAGCCTGTGTAGGTACAGGTGTTGGATCTGCAGTAGGTGCTACAGTAGGTGTGGGAGTTGCCATTGTTGGAAGATTTGGTAATTCGGTAACGTAAGAAACGGTAAATCCGTTATTGCTGGATGTGCCTGAGAAAATAGGATCGTTAGCATTTGTTTCAGCAGGAGCAATGTAGTAAACGTCACCATTTACAATATTATTGAAGTTGAGGTTGAAACGTGCACGAAGTTCACTTAATGGATATATAGCATCACCAAGATCAACCATGCCGCTTACAACGTCAAACTCTGCAGTAACAACTGCCTTTTCGCCTGCAGGAATAAGAACTCCCTCATAGAAAGCTGTCTGATATTTGCCAATTGAGCAAACGTATAACGTTGCTTGTAATGTTTTGTCAGAAGCATTGTATACTACGTAAGAAATCTGCTTTGTACCTGAGAAGTTAGCATCATCAGCAAAAATTGCAGGTGATCCGGTCTTTGCAAAGATAGCAAGACCTGAGTTGTTAACTGCATCGTTAGTAACTTCTAACTTAACACCAACGTAGTTAGGTGCGCCTGTAGGTGCGCCTGTAGGTGCTGTAGTAGGAACCTGTGTAGGCACAGGTGTTGGATCTGCTGTAGGTGCAACTGTAGGAACAGGTGTGTAATTAAGTGTAGGAAGTTCATTAACAGTTGTTTTTGTTACACCGCTTGCTGAGAAGCTGTTAGGAAGGAAGCTATTGGTATCGCCATCCTGAATGGATTCAATAATAATAGCATCGCCAGCTGTTAAATTACCGTTCATAATGAATCTTACACGGATTAAGTTCAAGTTACCGTTTCTTGAACCATCAGCCTTTAATTTAGCAACGCCGTTTTCAACGTTTACTAATGCTGAAAGGTCGCCCTTATAACCGGCAGGAATTGTTACTGTGCCGATTGTTTCAGCGTCACCGCCGTATGTACGGCCTTCTAACAAGATTGTAATGCTAAGTGTAACTTTAATTTCCTTGTTGCTTGTATTGTAAACAACGTACTGAAGTTTTTTCTGGCCTGTGAATGAAGCATCATTAGCCCAAGGTGAACGACCGTAATCATTGATGCTGGTATCACCGTTTTTATTGGCCGTAATTTCAAACTTTGTGCCTGCTACAGAAGGTGTAGGTGCTACTGTAGGTGCTACTGTAGGTGTAGCTGTAGGTGCTTCTGTAGGTGCTTCTGTAGGTGTAGCTGTAGGTGTAGCTGTAGCTGTAGGTTCTACAGTAGGAGCAGGTGTGTAGCTATAGTTAGGAACTGCTACTCCTGTTGTCTTAGTTACTCCGCTTGCTGAGAAGCTTTCAGCAATAAAGTTATTACTATCGCCATCTTGAACAGCTTCTAAGATAATAGCATCGCCAACTGTTAAATTGCCGTTCATATAGAATCTTAAACGGATTAAGTTTAAGTTACCGGTTATTGTACCGTCTTCCTTAATACTTGCAACACCGTTTGTAACAGGGAATGATACTGAAAGATTTCCCTTGTAACCGGCAGGAATTGTAACGCTTGCTACCGCAGCGCCGTCACCAGTTTTTGTTGAGGTGCCAACTAACATAGTAGTATTAAGTGTTACTTTAATAGTTTTATCTGAAACGTTGTAAACAACGTATTCAAGTGTTTTTGTTCCGGTAAACGAAGCATTGTTAACCCAGGGTGAACGGTTATAATCGTTAATACCTGTATTACCGTTCATATCGGTTTTAATTTCAAACTTTGTACCTACTACAGAAGGTGTAGGTGCTACTGTAGGTGCTTCTGTAGGAGCCTGAGTTGGAGTTTCTGTTGCAACAGGTGTAGGTGTTGCCATCATTTCAAGGTTTGGAAGCGCAGCTGAACCAACTACTGTTCTCTTAAAGCCATTATTTGATGATGTTCCATAGAACATTGGATCGTAATGGCTTGCAGGTTGGATATAGAAAACGTCACCATTTGCAAGAACGCCGGGTGCATCAGAAGCATAGTTAAGGTTCATACGAACACGGATATCACTTGCTGAAATTTCCTGGCTGTCAAGAGTAAGGTTTCCGTTTTCAACGTTAATGGAGTTAGTTAAAACAGCCTTGCTTTGTGCAGGAATTGTAATATCACTTGTTGCAAGGTTGTTACCTGCGTTATATCCCCAATAACCACGCCTTGAAAAACGCAAGGTTGCTCTTAAAGTCTTATCTGTTGGGTTATATACTGTGTATGAAACTTCAAGTGCGCCTGTGTAGTCAGGGCAATCTTCAAATACAACGCCATCAGTTGCATTGTCTTTTGTTCCGAATACAATCATACCGGCATTATTGATAGTTGCATTTGTAACTTCTAACTTAACAGCGCCCATATATTCGTTATATGCTGCTGTACCGGTGATTTTTTCGGTAACGTCAAAAATATCAGCGCCGCCGGTGCCTGCACCAACAGCTAATTTGTTAACGTATAACATTGAAACTTCGTTAAGTGCTTCAACAACAAAGTTCTGTCCTGCAGTAACGTTTCTGTTTGCACCGATATCAAGACGAATTGCAAGAGTAGTTAATGCATATTCTGTCTTAGGTGTTGCGGCATCTGCATATTCTGTAACCTTATAGTTTTCGGTTACAGGTACTTTGATTGTAAAAATCAAACTGCTGTTTGCAGGGATGTTCTGCTCACCGCTTCCGCTGTTGGAGTTTCCGGGATATGATACGTCCGTTAAACCCTTCCATCCGTTTGAGCCGCCCTGAGCAAACATCGTAATGTATGCCGCAGTATCGCTTAAGTTATATACTCTGTATCTGAAGAGTACGTAACGATCAACAGTGCTATCTGGTAGTGTTTCCTCAGTAACCATATCCTGTGTAACAGGAAGGTTTCCGCCACGAAGATATTTGTTGGCACCATTGTTAGCCGCAATAATGGATACCTTGAAGCCTGTAACATCTCCGGCGTCTGCTGTCCAAGTAACATTTGCAAATGATACCATACCAATAGTACCAAGAACAATTGCAATCGCAAGAACAACACTTAAAATCTTTTTCATAGTTCTTCTTTCCTTTCTTTATATCGTTAAAGATAATTATACGGATACATTATACTCTATTAAACGCTTACTTGTCAATATTTTTTAATAATTTTTCTATATTTTTATGTTGAATTTGTTGTATTTTTTATTATATTTTCCCTTTTATCCAAAAAGACCATAAAAGGACGTTCTTCTATATGAACAAACTGTTAATTTTGCCATTTGTTATTAACAAAAAACAAAAAACGGAG
>JAZSPY010000122.1:0-1531 GCA_045537705.1 Clostridia bacterium | reverse complement strand
TTGGCCTCCGACTTAGGAATGTAAGTTTTAAAGCTTTGTCTTATTATAGCATCGGTTTTTGTATCAACTGCGCTTGTTGAATCATCTAAAATAAGAATTTTAGGCTTTCTTAACAAAGCTCTTGCAATACAAAGTCTTTGTTTTTGACCACCAGAAACGTTTGAACCACCTTGTTCAATAAATGTATCATATTTATCAGGAAAACTCATAACAAAATCATGCGCACAGGCAAGTTTACAAGCTTCAATAATTTCTTCATCTGATGCATTTTTGTTTCCCCAACAAAGATTTTCTTTAATTGTACCAGAAAAAAGCAAGTTTTTTTGTAAAACTACTGCAACTGAAGATCTTAAAGCATTAAGGTTATAATCTTTTACATTGTTTCCGGCAACTAAAACTTCACCTTCAGTTGTGTCATAAAGTCTTGAAATTAGCTGAATCAAGGAAGATTTACTTGAACCTGTTCCACCAATTATACCAACTGTTTCGCCTGATTTAATTGAAAGATTTATATTTGATAATGCATATTTTTTTGCTTTATCTGAATATTTGAAGTAAACATTTTTAAATTCAACAGAACCATCTTTAATTTCAAAAATAGGGGAATTAGCTTCTTTAATATTAGGAGTTTCAACTAAAACTTCATCAATTCTTTTGATAGATTCGGCTGACATTGTTAATGTAACATATATCATTGAAAGCATCATAAGCTGCATTAAAATTTGCATACCGTAGGTAAGCATTGCAGAAATATGACCAATTTTTATGATTTCACCACCGCTTTGAATAATAAGCATTGAACCTACTAATAGAACGAAAATCATATTAAAATATAAGCAAATCTGCATTAATGGGCTATTTAATGCCACCATTCTTTCAGCACGGGTGAAATCTTTGCGAATTTCATCAGAAGCAACATCAAATTTTTTGTTTTCAAAAACTTCCCTTGAAAAGCCTTTAACAACACGCATACCACGAACGTTTTCTTCTATAGATTCATTTAATTTATCATATTTTTTAAATACGCTTCTGAAAGCAGGCATTGCCTTGTTACCAATCATAAGTAAACCAAATGCCAAAAGCGGAACAATAACAACAAACGTTAATGCTAATTTTCCACCCATAATTGATGCCATAATTATAGCGCAAACAAGCATCAAAGGTGCACGAACAGCTATACGAATAAGCATCATATAAGCCATCTGAATATTACTAATATCTGTTGTAAGCCTTGTTACTAATGAAGATGATGAAAATTTATCAATATTAGAAAAAGAAAATGTTTGAATTTTTCTAAAAACTTCTTTTCTTAAGTTTTTTGCAAAACCACCTGATGCTTTTGCACTTGTAAAACCGGCAACACCACCGCAACAAAGTGAAACACAAGCCATTATTGCAAGAACAACACATGCCTTTATAACGCTGTTTAAAGGTGCGTTTTTTTCAATGTTATCAATTATTTCAACTGTAATAAATGGAATAAAAACTTCAATGGCAACTTCAAGAATAATAAATATAAATGTAAGTATTG
>JAZSPY010000071.1:0-19992 GCA_045537705.1 Clostridia bacterium | reverse complement strand
GTGGTGTATGGGGTTATTTATTGGATTACCATGTTGCTTTAAAAAAAGGCTTGACCAAATTAGGTCAAGCCTTTATATCTTATTTATTTGAATATAGTTTTGCAAGACCGCCCTCAGACGTTTCGCGGTAAAGATGCGATAAATCCTTGCCCGTTTGATACATTGTTTCAACAACTACATCAAAGGAGACTTTGCGACTTCCATAAAGGAAATTTGAAAGACTTAATGCATTTATAGCTCGCATAGCGGCTACCGCATTGCGTTCTATACAAGGGATCTGTACCAATCCGCATACAGGATCACAGGTAAGCCCCAAATGATGCTCCATTGCCACCTCAGCTGCATATTCAATTTGATCAATACCCATTTCAAAAAGCTCACAAAGAGCTGCAGAAGCCATACTGCAAGCGGTACCAACTTCTGCTTGGCAACCACATTCCGCGCCACTTATTGAAGCGTTTGTGGCAACAATATTGCCAATAATACCGGCAACAGCCAACGCCTTGATAATATCGTCATCAGAAAAATTGTTCTTTTCCTGCATATATTTAAGAACTGCGGGCACAACACCACAAGAACCACAAGTAGGAGCAGTAACAATAATACCGCAATCAGCATTTTGCTCACTTACCGCAAAAGCATAAGAACAAACAAGACGGTTTTCTTTTGTTTGGGGGCTTTCATCTATGTGCTTTTGATTATAAAGAAATTGCGCTTTTCTCTCTACTGAAAGTCCGCCTGGTAATATGCCGTTTTTGCTTAAACCTTCATTGATAGTATTTTGCATAGTTTTCCATACGTTAAGTAAAAAAGGCTTAATATCATTTTCGTGTTCAAAAACATAATCCGAAAGGCGAATATTTTTAGATTTGCAATATTCTGCAATTTTGCTAAAATTCTTTTCTTTATATATTTCAGGTGGAACAAGTGATTCATTGCCTTCTTCGCGAATTTCACCGCCACCAATACTGTAATAACGTTTTTTACCAAGTTCAATATTGTTTTTATAGGCAATAAAATCAATGGTGTTTGGATGTTTAAAATTTTCAGTTTCTGTATCAAAAATAATTTCTGTTTTTATAGATTTTAACGTCTCTTTTATCGCACGGTCTGTTCCATGACCTTTACCTGTTTTAGCAAGGGAACCGTAAAGTGTAACTTTAATAAAATCTGCTTCAGGAAAATTTTTTAAACAATTCAATGCGGCAAAAGATGGCCCCATTGTGTGTGAACTTGAGGGACCATATCCTATTTTAAATAAATTTTTAATTGATTTCATAATTTACCATTGTCCTTGTTACGCTATATATACATACATATATTATATCATACCAATAATTTAATGTAAATATTTTTACAAATATGCATAAAAAAACAAAAAGACTTGACCAAATCGGTCAAGCCTTTAATTTATTCTTCAACTGAAAGATAAACAGCACGTTCAAAATATCTTGCCGATTCGTTAGCAGCGCCGCCATCAAATTTTGAATTTTTCATATAAACCGCAAAAATTTCGTTTACAGGGTCAATCCAGAAATGGCTTCCGTAAGCACCACTCCAACCAAACGCGCCAACAGGTAAATTAGGATAACTTTCATCAGTGATAATTCGTACACCTAATCCCCAACGTTCAGTTTGGGGCATAAGCTCATATGAAACCTGTGGGGTGCACATTTCATTAAAGGTTTTCTCGCTTAAAATTCTTGTGCCGTTAAATTCGCCTTTATTAAGAAGCATCTGTGCAAAGTTAGCATAATCCTTTAAGGTAGAAGCAAGCCCTGCACCACCTAAATAATGTTCGTAAGGGTAACACTCAAAAATGCAACCATCGTACATATCAAATACGGCGTTTTGCTCATCAACCCTGTTATGCATAGCGATTATGCGTTTCTCTTGCTCTTTAGTAGGCTTAAAGGTTGTGTCAGGCATATCGCAAGGAATAAAAATTTCTTTTTGTAAAAAGCTAGCGTAATCCATTCCACTTACGATTTCAATAATCTTTGCCAGAATATCAAATGCGCCTGTTGGGCTATAATGTTGCATAGATTCAGGATCAAAATCTAAGCCAACCCTTAAGTAAAAACTTGCGGCACCGTTTAAATCCTTAAATTCTTCCTGGGTAAGCGTTGTTTCTTTATTTGGGTTACAACCAATGCCTGAAGTATGGTTTAATAAGTTTTTAATGGTAGGAATCTTTGTTGGCTTACTTTCCTTACCATCAGCATCAACAATAAGAATACCCTTGTATTCAGGCAAATATTTATCAATGCTATCTTCTAAACTGATTACACCGCGGTCAACCAAAATCAAAGCCGCAATAGTGCTTATTGGCTTTGTCATTGAAGCCAATCTGAACATTGTTGTATCCGTTACTTTTTCTTCATTGTTTAAATCAACAGTACCGTAGCATTTTGTAAATTCAAGATTATTTTTTTGATAAACGTAATATGCCGAACCAAATATTTTATGGTTTTCTATATCATATTCAGCCATTATATCAACGTATTTATTTAAAAGGTCTTTGTTTAAAAGTTTCATAAATTATTTGCTCCATAATTTAATTATAGTATAATTTTATCATAATACATTTTGAATGTAAATATTTAAGCCAGCATATGTTATTATTTACTTATTTTAGGTTAATTCACTTAAATAATACGGACGGGTAGAAGCATAGTTACCTTGTTCATCGGTAACAGTAATTAAAATGTACGAACTTTCCGTATTGGCTTTTTCAAAAAAGTCAGTAATATCAAATTTTGCTTTGGTAATAAGATCACCATCTTTACCAAAAACACGCCGTGCATAACGACCGTGGTTTGTTAACGTAACCTGGCGTGCCTGGGAACACTTAACCGTAACAATATTACCTTTAATCGCTATATCAAAGATTTCAGGACCGTTGGACATATAAAAATCACCATTTTCAAGGGCATTGATAACTGAAGAATACTCTAATTTTTTTGCGCCCACCATTATCCAAGCAACGCCAACTGCATCAGGGCGGTGCATATCATCAGCACCTACGGGATAAATTTTATTACCAATGTTTACAAGATCCTTTAAAACGCGTGAATTATTTTTTTCATCGTTACCTGAACAACAACATTGCCCATTACACAGTTCAATAGCCCAAAGGTTTTTTAAGGACGCGTAATCAGGGTAACTGTGGCAATTCCAGGTAGGGTGATTATACATAACTAAAAAGCCTTTTTCGTTTGCTTTTTCTATCATAGCATTAGCCTGATCAACACCATAACTCATATCCATATTTTCGTATTCCATTTTTTCTTCGTATTCCACACCACCGGGGTATTTGCGTGGTGGCTTACTTGGAATCCAAATATTATCAGGGCGTTTTGCAATTAAATTAAAGTGATAAACTTGCCCATCAAAACGTGGGCGATAGTTTTCGTGATTTAGATTTATTTCAACGCCTGTAAGCATTAAAAAATCTTCTTCATTCATATCCGAATGATCTGCAATAATATTGTGATCCGTTAAAGCAAGAATACTGTAACCTTTTTCCTTATACATTTTTTTAACTTGCTGTGGGGTGAATCTACCGTCAGAAATTGTAGAATGTGTATGCAAATTCGCTTTAAAATACTTTTTAACCTGTGGAAATAAGTGTTTCATAATAAACTCCTCGCAAAAATACATAATTAGTATATCATATTTATATAGTACATTCAATCTCCAAAATAGAGAAATACAACAAAAGAGATATTGAATATTTTGTCGCATTATGTTAAAATATCAGTGTAATTCATAGGGGGGTTAATATGCAAGAGTTTTTTCAATCAACTGCGTGGCTTATGGAAAAGCCAACGTCTTATGGACTGTTTCATTTAGTTGCAACGGTTATTTTAATGATAATTGTGTTCGTTGGTGCGTATCTTTTAAGAAACACTAACGAAAAGCAAAACCGCATAGTACTTTTTTCAGTTAGTGGATTTTTGCTTTTAACCGAAGTTTATAAAATTCTTTTCCATCTTACAGTAAATCCTTATAATTGGGGATTTTACGGATGCTTTCCATTTCAGTTGTGTTCAGTACCTATGTATTTAGGCCTGTTTTGTGCCTTTTGCAAAAACCAAAAAATAAACGCTTGGCTTTATGAATTTATGTTCAGCGTAAATATGTTTGGCGGTCTTATGGCATTTATTGAACCAAGCGGAATAAATCACGGCTATCTTACACTTACCTTGCACGCATATGTTTGGCATGCACTTTTGATTTTTTTAGGGCTTTATCTGTATTTGTCCAAACGTGTGTGTCTGGATATTGCATCTTATAAAAAAGGAATTTTTTCATATTACGTTGCCTGCGTTGTTGCCCAAGCGTTTAATATAATTTTTAAAGGAAAAGTAAACTGCTTTTATATTTCGCCCTTTGTGCAAAGCCCATTAGCAGTATTTAAAAATATTTATGCTTCTTGTGGTTGGCTTGTAAATATGCTTTTACTGATGCTTGGCATCACCATTGCATCGGCAATCATATATTTTATCGGCTACATAATCCGAAAAAAACAAAAAACTACATAAAAAAAGGCTTGCATTTGCAAGCCTTTTTAATTTTAATAACATTTACTGCAAGCACTTCTGCCACTGTTTATAGCAGATTGTTTGCTGATCTGATAAGGCGATTTCATATTACTGCAATTTGAATGACTATGATATTTTTTACCCTTTTCAGTAACCCATACCATTGTTGTGTCCTGCGGTTTTTCGGTTGGTTTTGCAGTAGGTTTTGCTGTGGGTTTTTCAGTAGGTTTTTCGGTTGGTTTAGGGGTAGGCTTTTCCGTTGGCTTTGCAGTTGGTTGTTCAGTATGTGTTAAAATAGTTTTTTCTGTAGGTGTTGCAGTAATACTTTGCGTTGCTTCAATGGTCGGAGTTATATCATTAGTTGTATTTGTGTCATCGCCACAACTACCAAACAAAAGCATTATTACTAATAATCCGATACCGCCATATAATAGAAATTTTTTCATAAGTACCTCCAATTATAACCAAACGGTTATATAATATAAAAATTATACCATAATTATGATATAGTGTCAATACCAAACGGTTATTAAGGCGGTATAATAAATGACGGTATATTATAAAAGACTGCGTGATTTAAGGGAAGATCACGATCTTACCCAACAGAAAGTTGCGGAAATATTAAATATGAAGCAATCTCAGTATAGCAGATATGAAAGGGGAATAAGGGATATACCAACTGATATTTTAATAACCCTTGCAAAATACTATAATACTACCACCGATTATATATTGGGATTAACTGATGATCCAGTAAAAAGCTATAAATAAAAGGCTTGCAATCGCAAGCCTTTTTAATTTTTACAACTCCATCGCTTCCATATAAACGTCGTTTTTAGGTACGTTCATTCGTTTTGCAACATGCTTAATGGCGTCTTTTTTGCTGGCGCCTTGATCCATCAAAAGTTTAACTTGTTCCTTTAAGGAAAGATGTTCAAACTCTTCTTTTTCTATATTCTCTTTTTCTTCTAAAACAAGCACAAATTCGCCTTTAATAGTAGGTAGATTTTCTTGCCATTGGTTTACCGGGAAGATAACTGTTTCTTCGTGAATTTTTGTAATTTCCCTAACAACAGCAATTTTTCTTTGGCCAAAAACTTCAGCAAATTCTTCTAAAGTCTTTTCAAGGTGATGGGGGCTTTCGTGCAGAATAATAGCACGTTCTTCCTTTTTTAAGGCCCCGAGCCTTAATTTCCTGTCCTTATTTGTTTTAGGCAAAAAACCTTCAAACACAAAGCGATCGCATTTAAACCCTGAAAGAACTAAAGCGCAAAGCCCTGCGTTTGCACCGGGTAAAACGGTAACAGGCAAGTTTCTTTCCCGGGCATTTTTAACTACAATATACCCGGGGTCAGAAATACAAGGCATACCTGCATCAGAAACAAGCACAATGTTTTCGCCTTTTTCAACACGATCTAAAATTTGTTCAGATCGTGATTGTTCATTATGTTCGTGATAAGAAATCAACGGTTTATTGATTTCATATTTAAAAAATAAAGAAGCGCTGTGGCGTGTATCTTCGCAATAAATAGCATCACATTCTTTTAAAATGCGCAATGCACGCAAAGTTATATCTTCTAAATTACCAATAGGCGTAGCGCAAATATAAAGTGGCATATTATTCCTCCATATGATAAATACGGTTGATTTCCTGGTTTATTGTGCCATCAGCATTGTAAATTGTAAGGGTAGGCTCAAAGTTCATATAAGGCTTACCTTCTTTAACACCTTCAACTAAAACGATATAAGCAGGGGTATTAGGCTTAGATTGAACAGGACGAACACGTTTAGGCTCAATATTATATTTACGCATCGTCATAAATATATCAACAAGCCTGTCACTATGATTAACCATACTAAGCCTACCGCCATTTTTTAATAAATGATTTGCCGCTATGCAAATATCATCTAAAGTACAGGTGGCTTCGTGCTTAGAAATAGAATGTGCATCATCCTTATTAAATTCACCGCTGTTTTCCTTTTTGTAGGGGGGATTGCACACAACGGTAGAATACTCTGCATTAGGTAAAAACTCTTTTACTTTTCGTAAATCACCGTTATGAACGGTAATTTTATCTTCTAAATTATTAAGTTTAACGGTGCGGGTAGCCATCTCAGCCATAAAATTCTGAATCTCAACCGCATCACAATGCACGTATTGGTGCCTGCCGTATAAAAGAATAGGCAAAATTCCCGTGCCTGTTCCCAAATCGCAAATTTTAGCGTTCTTTTTTATGGTGGCAAAGTCAGCAAGCAGCACCGCATCTGTGCCAAAACAGAAATATTCAGGGTTCTGAATAATCTTCAGACCCCTGAATTGTAAATCATCAACTCTTTCATTAGGCTTAACAAGTTCCATTAAATAACGCGCCTTCCCCAAGAAAAATGTGATTTGTAGTAGGATTGGCTGAAATTAGAAACAACAACCTTTCTTGCTGAACCTGATGAAGCATGGGCAATCTGTCCGTTACCAAGATAAATGCCTGCATGGTCACAAAGGTCGCTGTCACCCATTGTGTTAAAGAACACAAGATCGCCAACCTGAAGGTCAGAAATAGAAGTAATCTTTTTGCCTTTATCCCAATAACCTTGTGAATATGCGGTACGTGGAATAGATATACCAAAGTGTGCATAAACGTACTTGGTATAACCTGAACAGTCAAATATCTTAGGTCCATTGCCGCCTAAACGATAGGGCACACCAAGGAATTTAAGTGAATATTCTGCAATCTGCTTACCTAACGCGCTGCCGTTTGAACCAACGTTAACGCTTGAACTTGAGCTTGAGCTTGAACTTGAACTTGAGCTTGAACTTGAGCTTGAACTTGAACCTGAATTTGAATTTTTGTTAGCATCATCATATTCTGATTTTGTAATAGCAGAATTTGAGAATAACTTATTAAGTGTGGATTTTCCGCAAGTGCCATCAGCACTTAATCCGTTTGCTTTCTGGAACGTTTTAACAGAAGCAACTGTTGCAGAACCGTAATATCCTGTTGCGGTGCCTGAAAAATAACCAAGTTTTTTAAGCCTGTTCTGAATTGTTACAACGTCAGAACCCTGTGAACCTGATTTAAACGTGCCATCAGGCTTTAAAACGGAAGGATCGTTTGAATTAAGGTTTCCGCCAAGTTTAACGTATTCCCCTGAAATATAGCCTTCTTTACCTGCGGCTGTTCTGACTTTATACCAGGAACCTGAATCATCTAAAAGTGTAACAACTTCCTTAGGGTTAACACTTGTAACCAAATCGTATGTTTTACCGGGGCCTGTTCTAACGTTTACAGAACTGCCTGCAGTAACCGTACAGGTTGAATATCCGCTGCCTTTTCTTATATGGTCGGCACTTGAATATCCTTTTGTGCCACTTTTAAGTTCAATATAATACCAGTTTCCGCTTTTGCCTAAAACGGTAAAGGTAGTTCCTTTTTCAATGGTAGTAATAACGTCATAACCTGTGCTTGGGCCTGAACGCACTTTAAGTGAATCAGTAGTAATGCTTGCTTTAAAAGGATCAAGAACTTCGCCTAAAACGGTTGAAGAACCGCCTTCTGCACCAATGGAAACGTACTGTTTAAATACGTAACCTGTTTTGCCTTCGTGAGCAATCTTAAACCAGTCGCCCTGTCCGCCAACAATACTTATTTCGTTTTCATTTTCTACTTTAAATGCAATTTCTGCATCAATTTCAGCACTTTTACGTACGTTTACCGCATCAGTTGCACCTGTAATTTCACCGGTTAAACCTTGAATATCACCGGGATTAAGGTATTTCTTTAAAATGAATCCTAAAATACCGCTTTCTGTTTCAACGTGATACCAATCACCTTGTTCAGAATAAATGTAAACCTTAGAAGAACGTGAAAGTGAATCAATAACTTCACTTTCCGAATCAGCATTTTCGCGAACGTTAAGTTGCGTTTTAATTGTTACAGTTGCTTCAGCACAGTTAGCGTTACGAAGGATTGCCACAGTGTCATCATCAGCAATGCCTGTTGCTTCAATACCCTTATCGGTTTGAAAATTCTTTACTGCCTGTGCAGTTGCTTCACCAAAAAAGCCGGTGCAATCGTTAGTAAAATATCCAAACTTTTTAAGTATGTATTGAATTTCATAAACATCATAACCCTTATCTTCCTGCCCGATAGGTTCAGCCCCAACTTCAGTAAAAATAAGCGTAGGCGCCATCAATAATACTATTAAAAAAATAGCTAAAATCTTTTTCATTATAAAAAACCGCTTTCGTAGTTTATTTTTTTAATTATAAAGCGTTATGTAACACTTTTGTAATATCTTAACACTTTGCGCGTAATTTGTCAACACATAAATATACTAAGGAAAAAACTTTCAAAAAATGTACTTGCTAAAAAAATATAAGTGTGTTATAATTTATTGCGATTGATAAAACGGAGGTTTTTTAAAATGACTGTTATTCAGCTTATTCTTGAAATATTGATTATTTTATTAGCACTTATTATTGTTGTTGCAGTAGCACTTCAAAAAAGCAAAAGTGAAGGTATCACTGGTGTTACCGCAAATAGCGAAAGCGATAATTATTTCGGCAGGGGTAAGGAACTTGGCAACGAACAGAAGCTTGCTAAAATAACAAAAGTATGCGTAGTATTATTTGTTATCGTAAGCGTAATTCTTACAGTTCTTTTTGCAATGGATGCAGCAGTAGCAACGGAAACAGAAACTATTTCAGCACTTATTAACATTGCAAACACCCTTTAATTAAAAACGTACGTTTTAATGCCGTGTTTTCGTTTTAAGCGAAGATACGGCTTTTTTTTGTGAATTTGTTTATTAAAAGAGGAAACAATACATTTTAATGGAAAATATAATTAACTTAATTAAAAAACTTAATAGGCCTGTTACCGCTAAAGAAGTAACAAAAAAGCTTAATTTACCTTTAACACAACAAAAGATGGTAAAAACGCTTCTTGATCGTTTAATAAAGGAAGGCAAGCTTATCAAAAAGAAGGATTCATACTTTCTGCCCCAAAACGATGGTCTTTTAGAAGGAACTGTTTGTTCAACCTTAAAAGGCGTTGATTTTTTTATGATGGAAGGTTTAAAGGAAGATTTAAAAATTACCCATTCAAAAGAATTTAATTTAATGCATAACGATAGGGTGCTTGTTAAACCTTTAGGCAGAAGTTGCCGCGTTGTAAAAATTATTAAACGCGCATATGAAAGAATCGTTGGTACTATTATAAAAGAAGGTAATTCATACTTTTTGATTCCTGATGAAAGAAAATTGCATACGCTTTTTATTGTACCTAAATCAAAACTTAACCAGGCAAAAGCCAACGAAAAAGCAGTTTGCTTAATTGAATCATATCCTACTAAAAGCAGTTATGGTGTGTGTGCGGTTGAAAAAGTTTTAGGTCCTGCCCAGGATGATAATACTGCAATACTTTCAACACTTTATAAATATAATATACCCCTTGAATTTCCTAAAAAGGTGCTTGAATTTGCAGATAATATGCCTAAAAGCGTAAGGGAAGAAGATATTTATAACCGTCTTGATTTACGAAATCTAAATATCATCACCATTGATGGCGATGATGCAAAGGATTTAGATGATGCCATATCTTTAGAAATCACCGAAAAAGGCGAATACCTTTTAGGTGTTCATATTGCTGATGTTTCCCACTACGTTTCTATGGATAATCCTGTTGATATTGAAGCATTAAAAAGGGCAACAAGCGTGTATATTCCGGGTAAAGTATATCCAATGCTTCCCAAAAGCCTTTCAAACGGCATATGCTCGCTAAACGAAAACGTTGATAGGTTAACTCTTTCTTGCTTTATGGTTATTTCAAAACAAGGCAAGGTAATGGATTATTCTATTCAACCATCGGTTATTAACAGTAAGCATCGTATGACGTATACTGAAGTTACCGAGATTTTAGAAAACCCCAAAAGCCCAAAAAGGAAAGAGTACAAAGATATTTTAGGAATGCTTCTTTTAATGAAGCAACTTGCTTTAAACTTAATTGGTGGCGCAAAAAAGAGAGGTAGCATTGATTTTGATCTTCCTGAAGCCAAGGTCATTTTAGATGAAAACGATTTTCCCATTGAAATCAAGGAATACGAAATCGGCATTTCCAATAAAATTATTGAACAGTTTATGCTTTTAGCAAATAAAACCGTTGCAAAGCATATGTTAAGCAAAAATCTGCCATCAATTTACCGTGTTCACGAAAAGCCTGATGAAAAGAAATTAGAAGCTTTCAGGGATATTTTGCGCCCCTTTAATCTATTCTTAAAAGAAGATCCCAAACCACAGGATTTTAATGATATTTTAAGTAAGGTTACAGGCACACCTGAAGAAGCGTTAATTAAAAAAACAATGCTTCGTTCAATGAGTAAGGCAAAATATAAACCCACAAATGATGGGCATTTTGGTTTAGCATATGAAGAATATCTGCACTTTACTTCGCCTATCCGCAGATATCCTGATTTAATGGTGCATCGCGCCCTTAATATGCAGTTTTCGGAAAACTTTAAGGGGTTAAAGGAAATGTCCCAACGCTTAGATAACGTGGCAAATATTTCTACCAATCAGGAAATCAACGCCGCAATGTGTGAACGTGATGTTACCGATATTCGTAAAGCCCAGTATATGTCAAAACATATAGGTGAAGAATATTGGGGTACTGTTTCAGGCGTTACCGCTTACGGAATGTTTGTTGAATTACAAAACACCGTTGAAGGTTTTGTGCCAATCAGTACAATGGATGGTTATTTTGATTTTGATGAAGCCAATATGCGCTTAAAAAGTGTAAATAATTGTTACCGTTTAGGCGATAATGTAAAAATCAGGGTGTTTGGCGCAGATACCATAGAAGGCAAGGTAGAATTTACGCTTTTAACTTGACTTTTTTACTAAAAAAAGGTAATATTTAAAGGTAAGTTTTTCTTGGAGAAAATAATGGAAAAAGGTATAAAGATAATAACTGAAAACAAAAAAGCTCGTCACGATTATTTTGTTGAAGATACCTATGAAGCCGGTATTGAATTATTTGGTACCGAAGTTAAGTCGCTACGTCAAGGCAAAACTAATCTTAAGGACAGCCATATTATTATCCGCGGTGGCGAAATGTTTGTTATCGGTATGCATATTTCCCCTTATGAAAAGGGAAATATCTTTAATAAAGATCCTATGCGTACTCGTAAACTTCTGATGCACCGAAGGGAAATAGACCGTCTGTTTGGCAAAATGAAAATAGATGGTTACACTCTTATACCCTTAAAAGCATATTTTAAAAATGGCTTTGTTAAAGTCGAGGTTGCCCTTTGTAAAGGTAAAAAGCTTCACGATAAAAGGCAGGATCAGGCAATTAAAGATATTAACCGCGCCATTGATCGTGCCACAAAGAATAGGGGAGAATAATGGAAGTTTTTAAGGTAAAATTAAAGGAAGAATTTCCTTGTTTAGTAAGTGAACAGGAACCTGAACTCACCTGTTACATAAACGATAACTATAAAGCAGTAAATGAAAACAGATTAAACCCGTGTGTTTTAATAATTCCGGGCGGCGCATACGTAAAAGTAAGCAAATATCGTGAAGGTGAAAGTATGGCACTTAAATACCTTTCAAAAGGCTTTAACGTATTCGTGCTTAATTACAGCGTTTATCCTGAACATTATCCTGTGCAGTTTTTTGAAGCCGCTGCAGCAATGCTCTATATAAGGAATAATACTGAAAAATGGAATATTGATAAAAACAAGATTGCAGTAAACGGATATTCAGCAGGGGGCCATCTTGCTGCCAGCCTTGGTGTTTGGTGGAATGATCCATATATGCTTGACGCATTAAAAACAACAAAAGAGCAGATTCGCCCTGATGCTTTAATTTTATCTTATCCGGTAATAAGCGCCGATCCTAAAATAAGCCATGTTTATTCAATAAATAACGTTTCGGGTACTCTTGATACTGAAGCGCCAATTTATAAAAAGATGTCTTTGGAAAAGCACGTGAACGAAAACACACCGCCAACGTTTATCTGGCATACTTTTTCTGATGAAATTGTTCCCGTTCAAAACAGCTTAAAATTTGCCTATGCATTAGCAGAAAATAAGGTGCTTTTTGAACAGCATATCTATCCTTATGGTCAGCACGGCCTTGCAACAAGTGATTATGCATCAAATAATATTATAAATGACCACTATTCAGCATCTTGGATACAGGATTCAATAAAGTTCCTGTTCAGCATCTGGTATAAATAAGGCTATAAATTAGCCTTAATATATGGGGGCGTAAAGGTTTCGACAGGGTTGTTCGGTGGTATGGTAAGCGAGTCGTGATTTTGGGGCGCACGTAAAAAACCCAAGCGTAAATATAAACGCTAATAATAGAACAAATTTAGTAGCTGCTTAATGCAGCTTCCGCTGACCTAAGCTTACTGCGGGCTTAATCATCAGCGCCAAAATTTCGCAGTGCACGTCAGCAATCTAAGCTTTGCGATTGCGATGAATTATGAAGCTACCCAATAAGCAAGCGTGCCGTTGTGCCAGCTTAAAGGGGAATTATTAATCATCGGCTACACTCGTAGAAAACCATATTTCCGCTTCTTTGGACAGGGGTTCGACTCCCCTCGCCTCCACCAAAAAATAAGCACCACGAAAGTGGTGCTTTATTTTTTCTGCGAGGGGAGGCGAACCCTGAGAGGGTGCGAAGGCGAAAAGAAAACAGTTCAGTGAACTGTTTTTAGCCGAAGCAGTGCGAGTTGGGTACTGTTGCATCGCAACGGTCAACGAGCAAGTAGCGTGCAATAGCACGCGTTTCCCTCGCCTCCACCAAAGAATAAAACACACCATTTTTGTGGTGTGTTTTTGTTTTGCAAGGGGAACAAAACAAGTTGTAAAGATAAAACAAAAATGCTATACTATTTTAAAGATTTTGTTTAAAAAGGGAATTTGTTATGATACTCAAAACTGAAAGGTTGATTCTTCGCGCTTGGCAGGAAGAGGATGCTGAAGAATTATATAAATACGCAAGCGATCGGGAAATAGGGTATTCTGCAGGTTGGCCTGCGCACACAAGTGTAGAAAATAGCCGACAGATTATCAGAGACGTGCTAAAAAAAACTGATACCTTTGCTGTGTGCCTTAAAGAAACCGGTAAGCCCATCGGCAGCATCGGTTTTCATCATAATGATCTTGCCCAAAAAGATGATGAGTACGAGCTTGGCTATTGGATCGGGAAAGAATATTGGGGACAAGGACTTATCCCTGAAGCAGCCCGCGAAATGCTTCGCTATGCCTTTGAAATACAAAAAAAGAACAGAATTTGGTGCGGTTACTATGATGGTAACGAAAAATCCAAACGAGTTCAGGAAAAACTTGGCTTTGTATATCACAAAACAACAGAGGGGATAGAACTGCCACTGTTAAATGAAGTTCGCACAGGACACACAAACCTTATGACTAAGGAACGCTGGCAAAAGGTTGAACTGTTTCTTAAACAAAAGCAAACACTTGATACGTTTCTTGAAAACGGCGCAATTACCCAAAAACAGTATAACAAAAGCTTTGGCGATTTGTGTGTTTTGATGGATATGCATGGTGTTGAATAATAAAAGCGTGCATTACTTTAATGCACACTTTTTTAAAACGTTTTAGTAAGTCCTGTTTATCGTACTAACAAAATGCTAAAATAATTCTATAAAATTACAAAAGGAGAGCTTTTAGTGAAATTTTTAAAGTGGCTTAACGATAGCGTTGGGGAATACGATATTTTTATGATTGCAAATAAAAACGAAGCGCAACGTATCGTTCAATATTTTGATACAAGTTTAGCGTTAAGTTGCGCGTCTTTTACTGATTCAGGGGAAGAATATTATTATTTTTTAAATACTAGGCTTAAAAAAATTACTCCGATGACACATTTAGCATTTGCATTTGGCGGAATGTATAATGGCTACACGCCTTATGGAGAAGAACTTGATAATTTTGATTTTAAGTTGGAAGAATATATACTTAGTGGCACAAAAGAACTATGAAAAAGAGGCATTTTAAATGAAAAAAGCAAATGAAGAAATTGAAATCAAATCAATTGAAATAGCAATTAGTGAGTCTAAGCTTAATGAAAAAAATCTTCCCTCGGATATATTTGACCAAATAGTAGAAATTTTAAAAACCATATATGTACCATTGAGAGAACGCTTAGCTTTAGGGATAGTGGAAAAATTGGAAAGCGGTGTCCCTATGGAAAATTTGATCGAAGAAGCAAAAAAAATAAAAATAGAAATTTTAAAAGATAAAAATGTTCAGATGTTATATATGTATCATCCACCCGAAAGAGATCGCTTTGATTTAATTATCGGTCGTGCAGGGTTGGAACGACAATTTAATGATAAGCATATACCATCAGATATAATTAAAGAGACTGTTCAAATTTTAAAAACAATGTATAAGCCTTTACAGGAAAGGTTGGCGATGCGAATAGCAAAAAAACTGAAGAATGGATTGCCTATTGAAAATTTAGTAGAGGAAACAATAAAATTAAAAAAAGATTTATTAATGAGCGAAAAAGAAAAAAGGCATTATATGAATAGTAATAAAAATGGCTTATTCAAAGAAAGAACGGATATGATTAAGTGGTTGTGGGCAAATGCTTCAGGGGAGACTATAGATGAAATAACACGTCTTATTGCTTTTTTTACAAACGAAGAACAAGGGGTTAAAGGGCAGATAGTAGCAGAAGAATTTGCGCGCAAAATAAATGATAAAATAACAGAGAATTTAACAGAACAAGAACTTGTAGCAGAAGCTAAAAAAACACAAGAAGAATTAATAAAAAAGCTATAAAAGTGGCGTTTTTTTATGATAATTTGCCTGAAAGTTTTTGTTTTAATAACTAAAAAAAGGCCTGGGTTATATCCCAAGCCTTTATTTTTTTATTTAATAGTAGAGATTACTTTTTTATAACTTTACACCCGCATCAACAAACACTTTTTCAAGAAATAAGTTTTGAATTTTTTCAGCCAATAATCTATCTTTTCCACCAACTTTTTCACCGTCAATATCAAAAACGAAAATAACGTTCTTAGTTGTGGAACAAAGTATAATTTCATCGGCATTCTTTAATTCATTAACTGTAAAAATCGTGTGTTTAACAGGAATATTGTTTTCTAAGCAAACCGTTTCAATAATAGCGCGGGTAATACCGGGTAAAATCAATTCATCAAGTGGTGGCATATAAACAAAGCCTTAAATAAACTGTGATATTGACATTCTTTTAGCAGTTTGATAGAATATAATCATTAAAAAACAAGGGGATTTTTTATGAAACAGTACACAATTACAAAATTTAAAGATTGGCAAAGCGTACCCACAGTAAATATGGATCTTAATTATAAATATGATGTTAAAGATATATCAGCCGCGGCGCAGATTGCCTATACACCAAATGAAATTTTAGTACACCTTTTTGCAAAAGAAAAGGATATCAGAAAAGAAGAAACAGGCGATTTAGGTATGCCTTGCTTTGATAGTTGCTTGGAATTTTTCTTCTGCCCGAACTACGATGAAGATAGGTATTTTAATATTGAATTTAACCCTAACGGATGTATGTTTTTAGGCTTGGGCGTATCAAATATTACAAGGCACACAAGGCTTATTGCTGATCCTAAAGAACTTTTTGATATAAAGGTTAATTTTACTAATGATGGCTGGGAAGTCTTTTATAAAATACCCTTAGAATTTATCCAAAGATTCTTCCCTGATTTTAAATTAGAAAGCGGCAACAAAATCCGCGCAAACCTTTATAAATGCGGCGATAAGTGTGTTCAGCCACACTACTTCTCCTGGTGCCCCGTTGTGCCACTTCCGGCATCGTCATTCCATAACCCAAAAATCTTTGGCGAAATGATATTTGAATAATTAAAATAAAACTCACCTTTTTCAAGGTGAGTTTTTTTCTGTGTTTTTCGGTAAAATTTGTTGAATTATCTTATAGAAAAATAGGTTAAATAATGATATTATGTATTTGTTGAGGTGAAATAAGTATGAAGTTTTCGGTAGGCTATCAGTTACAAAACGATGATAGTTTAATAAAAACCATAATTGAAAACAAGGAAAATATCAACGAAGTTTACTTTTCCTTTGGGGATTTCCCTAACGGTAGGGGGAAGTTAAACGACCAGGCTGAAATTTCTTTTTTAGCACAGCAAAAACAATTAAAGGATCTTAAAAAGTTAGGGGATATGCCCCTAAACCTTCTTTTAAACGGCAACTGCTATGGTAAATATGCCCTTGCACGTTCTTTTTATAATAAAGTGGGGGATACAGTTGATTATCTTTTAAACAACTTTAACCTTCAAACCGTTACAACCACCTCACCGTTGATTGCACGGTTTATAAAAGAGAATTTTACCTTACAAACCCGCGCATCTGTAAATATGAACATAGGTACAATTGAGGGTTTTGAGTATGTTTTGGATCTTTTTGATAGCTTTTATCTTTCAAGGGAATATAACAGAAATCTTGAAAAAATTAAAGAAATCCGCGAATTTTTAAATTCTAAAAATAAAGGCCTTTATGGTTTAGCAAATAGCGGCTGTTTAAAAAACTGTTCAGCCCACACTTTCCATGATAACCTTGTTGCCCACGAAGATGAAGTAAAAGAAATGGATAACGCCTATATTTTTGAAGGCCAATGCAAAACCTTCTTTTCAAAAAAAGAAAATCGTGAAAACTGGCTTAGGTATATGACCTTTATCCGCCCTGAAGACGTTTTACTTTACGAAGATCTTTTTGATGGTTTAAAACTTGCAACAAGGGTAAACAAAAATCCCGAACAAGTAATAAAAAGCTATATTAAAGGCTCGTATTCAGGTGCAATTACTGAAATCCTTGAACCAAATCACACAAATCTTTTTTACCCTGAAATCATTGAAAATAAAAAGCTTGACCCTGAATTTACTAAAACGGTTTTAAATTGTAATAAGGATTGTTTAAACTGTTCATATTGTAAAAATGCACAAAAATCAGCCACTATAAATTTAACAAGTTTTTGATATAAGGAGTGTAAAAAATGCTTACGTCACAAATGATCAAGGAAGCAGCATTAAAAGCAGGCGCAGATAAATGCGGTATTGCGCCAATGTCCCGTTTTGAAGGCGCCCCGCCTGAAATGGATCCAAGAATGCTTTTTCCCAACGCAAAAAGCTGTATAGGCTTTGTTTTCAGAATCCCACGCGGTGTTCAAAGGGGTATTGAAGAAGGTACACAATTCTTTCAGTATCCATCAATGGCTTATGGTGGAATTAACGAAATCTTTGCACCTGCAGTTTTATATAGCGTAGGTAAAGTTATTGAAGATGAGGGCTACGAAGCCTTTGTTTACCGTAATACAGGTGCCCGCGGTTGTGTTTCTGATATGGATGGCACACCGGGTAGCTCTCTTTCACCTGAAGAACAGATTGAAGTTAACGAAAATGCAAAGAATTCTACTGCACACCATCGTAATGTTGAATTTACAAGGGCAACAAGGGAAGATAATGTGCCACCGGATCTTCAGTTTCAGTTCCGTATCGCTGCCGTTGCTTGCGGATTAGGTGAAATCGGCTGGTCTAAAATGCTTTTAACTGAAGAATTTGGTCCACTTCAGCGTGTTGCTTTCCTTTTTACCGATGCAGAATTAGAATATGATGAAATGTATTCAGGTAAGCCACTTTGCCGTATGTGTGGTGCCTGTGTTCGTGAGTGTCCCGGCGGTTGTATACCATCTATCAATTCAGGAAAAGCAATTGAAATCAATCTTGCAGGCAAAAAAATCAGATGGGCTGATATTGATATGTGGCGTTGCTATGCGTTCTATACCCATGCAGGCAGATATTATAATCCATTTGTGCCTAAAGATGTTTTTGATAAAAACGAAAACGGTAACCTTGATCTTTTAGAAGGTAAAACAGAAGCCAGCGAAAAGGAAATCATTAAAGTTTACGGCGCGCTTCAAAAATATTTTCCAAGCTGGGTAGGTTACAATATGGCAAAGTGCGGCGGCTGTATCAGGGGTTGCATTTCTATGCTTGAAAAGAAGGGCGGTTGTATGGAAGACCGTTTTGATAAGCCACTGCGTACAGGCAAACCTTGGAAACTTGACAGGTAAGGGGTGAAAATTTATGCTTACAAGTGAACAAATAAAACAAAAAGCCTATGAATTAGGCGCTTCCGTTTGCGGAATAGGTGATATAAACGAATATAAAGCATCTTCTTTGCAAACTGATCCAAAGGCAATTTTACCAAGTACTAAATGTGTTATCGGATTTGGCTTTCCTGTTCCAAAGGGTTTATATTTAACAATGGATAAAAACAGCCAGTATTATTCTTACACCACCTTAGGCGTAAAATATATTGATGAAGAAATGGCAGAGATCTTCCTTCTTAAAATAGGTGGAATGATTGAAGACCAAGGGTATGATGCATGCTTACAAAAAAGTGTACCTAATTTAAGGGTAAAAGGTGATAAAACCACTAACCCCGAAGTTAAAGATACATACGAACTTGTTCACGCGGTTCCTGTTGCTGAAGGTAAGCCGGCCCCTGATGTTATTATTGATTTTAGTGAAGCTGCAAGGGTAACAGGTATTGGTAAAATGGGCTTAAGCGGTAAAATCTTAAATGAAACCTATGGTCCTTTTATGCGTTATTGCTTTTTAATTACCGATGCGCCTCTTGATTGCGATAAGCCAATAGAAAAAGATATTTGCGATAACTGTCAGGAATGCGTAAAGGCTTGCCCGGGTAAAGCAATAGATGAAAAAGGCTTGGATACCTGGCAATGCGCGGTGTATTATAAAGGTGCCCATAAATCAAATCCATTTATAACGGACGAATTTTTAAAAGATGATCCTGAAAGGGAAGATATTTTAAACGGTAACAAGCGTTTTGATAGTGTTTCGGCAAGAAAAATGTTTCAAAAAATGGATTTCTTGCCAACAACACAATGGGGTTACGCGCCATGCCTTTGCGGTAAAAAGTGCGATATGGCATGCTTTAAACACCTTAAAAGCAAGGGGGTTTTAAAATGAAAGAACAAATTATAAAAATAGCAAAAGAAAACCTTGCTGATATCGTAGGTTTTGCTTCAAAAGATAGATTTTCTAAAGATGATCCAATCTTTAAAATCTTCCCTGAAACCGAAACTGTAATCTGCCTTGCATTCCGCGTTTTAAGGGGCATTTACAGGGGCACAGAAGAAGGCACAACATATTATCAGTACTGTACAATGGCAGTAGAAAATATGGAAGAAACCATTATGCCTATGGCTCAGATAAAGGTTGCGAATTTTATTGAAAGTAAGGGCTTTATCGCTATTCCTCAACGTCGTCATCAGCAGATTATGGCAGAAACTGACAGTACCAACCCAGAAGTGGCTTACGATGCGGTTTACCGTGGATTAACGGCTGAAAACCAGATGAACTTTACC
>JAZSPY010000059.1:0-4105 GCA_045537705.1 Clostridia bacterium | reverse complement strand
CACGTTGCCTTCGTTCCGGTAAGGTAACAAGAGCATTATAATTTAATTTGCACAAATTAAAGCTGTTACTTTTGTAACAGCTTTTTTTGTTTTTGGAAATAATTAAAGGGAGCAAATGCTCCCCTTTAATTTTTATTATTTATTCAGCCTGAATAACCTTTACTTCGCCTGCAGTATATTGGGTTTCAGAAGTTATAATATCAAGAATTTGTGCAACTTTGGCGCTTGTTAATTCGGCATCTTTAACAACTACGTTAACTGACGTTGAACCAAATGTTACAATGGCATCTTCAAACCCTTTGGCAACTAAAAGACCTTCTAAGGTGCTTTCAAGTTCCATATTGGCTACGATTTCCATTTTCATTTGCTGTGCTTCGTTAATTGTTTCGGTATCGGTGGAAGCATTTGCGATAACGCTGTCAAGATAGGTCATTTCTTCTTCCCTATTGGTCATTCTTTCGGTTTTATATGTAGTAAAGAAGTTTGAAGTTGCAACGTCTTGTACAGGTTCTTTATTCTCAACCGTATCATTATTATTTGAAATATATTTCCAATTTAAAAGTCCTGTTACAAGTAACAACAATACCATCGCTGAAATTACTATTGCTTTTCTACTGATTTTAAACATAATTATCTCTCCTTAATTCATTGCAAAAATATCAACTTGCGAAGGTTTAACCTGCAAAACGGTTTCAACGGCTTTTTGAAGATTTAATTTTACCGTTAAATTATCCGCACCTTGCGCAACCACGATTACGCCTTTGATTTCAGGCTCATTTTCTATTAATATTAGCGGATTTTCGCTGTTCCCTGAGCCTACGGTTACAGGCGATTTGTTTTCAATAATCGTTTCTGATTCTTTTATCCCCCCGTTTTCACTTTTTTCTGTTACCGTATTAGTTTCAGTTTGAACGTTGCTTGCGCATACTACTTCGCCTGAACTTTCGTATGTAATCATAACACTTACGTTGCCAACGCCTTTTATGTTTTTTAAAACGTTTTCAAGTTGTTGTTCCTTTGTAAGCTGATTAACTGTATTATTATTTATGTTGGAAGTTTCTTGTTTATTACTTTTTTCAGGCACAAAATATATAATTATCATAATTGCACATAACAGCGCTATTAAAATTATCTTTGCCTTTTTGCTGTTTTTGATTTTTTCAAAATATTCTTTCATAATTACTCCGAAAAATATATATTTTCTTTTTCAACACCATAAATTGCATTTATCATCTTTTTTATGAATTCTTTCTTGGCAAGAACTAAAGCTTTATCAATCAATTTATCTTCTAAACAGATGATTGTTACTTTTGATATTTTATTATTCTGGCACATTACTGAAACAACGGCGTTTTCAAATCCATCAATACTTTGCACCGTTGTTCTGACAGCGCTTTCATAATCAATATTTACTTGTTGGCTTTGAATTTCAGGAATACTTAATTCAGTTTTAATATTAAACAGCGGTTGAATTAACGTAACACTTAATATAATTGATACGCAAAACATAGCATATTTTTTTACATTTCCTTTTGATAAAAGACATTCTAATATTAATCCGACAACACAAACAGAAATAATTGACATCACATAATTTTTTAGCCAGGCAATCATAATAAATTATTTCCAATCATAACCGTTATACCTAAAAATACAAGCCATAAAACTCCGATTCCTATTAAAATTATCATTATAAGTTTAATAAATTCACAAATGCTTTTTAAAAAATCAATTGTAAAACTATCTGCAAAAGGTGAAGTAAATGCACAAAAACATTTAATAAGTACATAATAAGCAAATATACTGACTAGCGGAATAATAATGATGCCTGCAATAATAATTATTCCCATTATTCCTAAGGCACTTTTTAATATGTATCCGCTGAAAAGCACCGCAGAAAGACTTTCGCTTATTGCACCGCCTATTACAGGAACAGACGTACTTATTGCATATTTTATTCCTCTTATTGATATACCATCTTGAATACTTGAAATTGCACCTTGAATTAACATTACACCTGAAAAAACAGTAAAAATTATGCCTATTATCCAAGAAGATATGCTTTTAATTAAATCAGATATTCCTTTTAATTTATGTTCAGGCAAAAGTGAATCAACTGATAAAACGGTGCAACCTAATATAATAATTGGAAAAACCGCATTAACTATAATTTCAATTAAAACAGATGAAAGTAATATTGATGATGGTGCAAGATTTGTAACGCTTCCCTGCGCCCCGCAGGCAGCAAGTAGTGTTACTAAAACAGGGCTTAATACCTGTGTAAATGATGAAACTGTGTTTAAAGCCTCTTTAGCAGAAAGAATTAAACCTGTTACTGAACCGATAACCATTACGGCAAACAATATTCTTCCGCCTAATTTAGCAACGTTTTCAAGATCGGGATTTATTATGTTAAGTTTATCTATAAACGAAAGTAAAATTGATAATCCCAGTATCACGCTAAAAGATGGCAAAGATTTTTTTATTGATAGAAATAATATTTCAACCATATTTTCAAGTACATTTGTGCCATCAAGTTTTAAATCGTTATTTAATATTTTTTGTATAATTTCTTTAACATTGCCAAAAAACGAATAATATTCGCCGTTAATAAGACTTTTTTCAAGTTCATCTGTATTGATCTCATCAATTGCTGAAACATTTATAAACAAAAAAGCTATTATAATAATAACAAATAATAATTTTTTCATTATATTTGCGCCACCAGTTTAAAAAGCATATCAATGTACGGAAAACATAATACGATTACTATTACTTTTACCGCAGTTTCCATTTTATCAGCCACTACGTTTTCACCTGCATCACGGCAAAGTTGAATCCCCCATTGCCCTAAAAAACTTACAACGCATATTTTCATTAAAGTTACAGCATAATCAAGATTAATTCCGTTTTTTATCCAGGATAAAATATAGTTGCGTATTTCAATTATTTCGCCAATAACAAAAAACACTATAATAACCCCTGCGCATATTGAAGAAACAAATGCAAAATCAGGCGAATATTTTTTTATTACAGTTATAATAAAAACTGACGCTATGCCACACAGCGTTATTAAATACAGTTTATCCATCAATATAACTGAAAAACGTTTTTTATGGTTTGAAAGAAATCTGCAACCATATCAAGTGCCATAAGCAATACGATTATCAATCCTGCAATAGTGGTTATCATAGCGATATCTTCTCTGCCCCAACGGGTAAGCAGCTGACTTATTAAGGTTACAAGTATTCCTATTGCTGCAATTTTAAAAATAATATCAATACTCATATTATAACAAGGGCAATAAACAATCCGCACAATAAAAATAAAAATGGCGTGATTTTAATTTTTCCCTTATATTCCTCCTGAATCTGTTTTTTATAATCTTCTAAACTTATGATTGCTGATTTTAGTAATTCACTTATACCTTCAGCATCGCTTGAATTTTCTAAAAATACAAAGGCTTCGTATAATGTATTTATGCAAAACTTTTCTTCTTCATTAGAAGTTATAAATTCCTTTATGGATTTTTCAAAACCTTTTTCTTTATTTTTTAAAAGAAAAGCACAAAACTTATTTTCTTTCTGATAGCTTTTTATGGCTAAAAAATCGTATATATTTTTTCCTGAATAATAAACGTTACTTTTTAGTTCCTTTAAAAGAAGAATATATCTATCAATCAATTTAATTCTGCTATGTAACGTTTCGGAATACACGTTACCTAAAAACCAGGAACAAAAGCATATGATAAACACGCAAACTGACTTTATTAACATATATTTTTTATTACCGCTTTAAATTCAGAGTTATAAATTCCTTCAATCGTGCCTACACCTGCACGTTTACTTAAAAAAACAAAACGATTAAATATGCTATTATATTCTGTTATATCCCGAATACTTTTTCCGTGAATACTTGCAACAATCTTAACGCCCTTTTTACAGGCATTTTTTACTGCTTTTATATCCTGTTCATCGCCTATCTCATCGCATATTATTACATCCGGTGTTAATGCGCGAATCATATTGTTAATGGCAACGGATTTTTTAATATCTGCTATAACATCTGTTCGTTTTCCGATATCAAGCGTTGCTATTCCGTTGAC
>JAZSPY010000003.1:0-2249 GCA_045537705.1 Clostridia bacterium | reverse complement strand
GAACAATTTTGCGATAAAATAATTGTTAACGATTTCATATACGTATCAGGCAATGATTCCGGAGTGATATATAAATACGATTTACTGGGTAATATTATTGAAAGTATAAAAATAGGCGAACATATAAGCGATTTTGAGGTTAATGAAAATATATACGTTTTATCGTATTTTGATTATAAATTAACCGTGTTAAATGATTTTAAAATTATTAAAGTGATTTATTTTTCTTCGTTTCCATTAAAAGTTATAGCCTGCAAAAATATTTATTTGCTTTTATATAATGAACGATGTTGTTATATTTATATGCTTAACTTTGATTTTGCTTTATTGAAAAAAGTTAAATTTGTTCCCCAGATTGCACAGATAAGAAAATTCAATAATAAAATAATTTTTGATGGTGATGAACAAAGAATTATTCTCAATAATAATCTTATTGTGGAATCAAATAAAAAAAGCACAGGTATAAACCTGTGCGAATTTGGAAATTATCCGATTTGTATCAATAATAATTTTTTAGACGTTTATAATAATATTATTTATCCCTTATAAGAACATTGTATAAAGCACTTATGGCTTCATCTGCGTGGTTTTCCCAGTTTTCAGCAACTAACTTAGCTTCATCTTCGTTATTTACAACAATAACGATATCGTTCATTTTAAGATCTTTATCAAATGCTCTTAAATGTAAAATATACTCACCATTATTTAACGCGTTAATTTGTGCTGAAACCTTTGATTCAAGGCTTAATTGATTTATGTTGTTTTTTACGTAATTAGTTATTCCGTTTCTAACAGAACCCCTAACGTCATTTTTTAAATGAGCAATACTTATTCTGCCATCAACAGTAATTGTGTATTCTTCTGAGATTGGCGTAACTTCTTTGATTATAAGCTTTTTATCCAAAAGATTTGTTAATGCGATAGAAATTTCTATATAAGTATAATTATCTTGTAAAGCATTACAAATCTGTTCAATATTAAGGGGAATCTTAGCTTCCTGTAATAAAAACAGAACGGTAAGGGATACTTCGGTAAAATTCATATAAACTCCTGTTTGTTATAAAAAAGCCCGCTATTGCAGGCTTTTTATTTATTATGCAAGATATGATTTGATTTCTTCAAGGAACTTGTTAACTTCAACTTCATCATCAGATAAAATTTCAAGTTCAACAGGTTTTGAAAGATCAAGGCTGAAAATACCTAAAATACTTTTAGCATCAACAAGATATCTGCCTGAACGAAGGTCTAAATCAAAAGGATACTTGTTAATAAGATTAACAAATGATTTGATCTGACTTGATTCACTTAAATTAATCATAACTTTTTTCATATTTAAACACCTCTTAGTAAGTTATTGAAAATATTATAACATAAAAATTAAATCATTACAACAAAAATCAATAAAAGATAAATTCACCATCGTTATTTTTTGCTTCAATGGTTTTACCATTAACTGTAACAACGAACTTTTTAGCATCGTTTTTATTTAAACGAATCATATCTATTGTTGCTTCACCATCTATATCAAGGTTAACAAACATTGTATCGTTTTCTATTTTCCAGGAAGCGTAAATATCGCCGTAGGTTGATGGAATAATACCTTCAGCATTCTTTAAGCCTGCGGTGTGTGGCATAAAAGTAAAGGTTTTAAAGCCTGCTTCTTTAGGTAAAATACCAAGAACATAACTTGTAAGAATATCTGCAACAGCAGTATCGGGATGTGAACGGTCACCCCAAGCGTTACCTAAACCTTCTTTAAGTGGTGGGTAGGTCATACATTCCCAGGTTGTCATAGGTCCGCGCCAGTCTTCAAGTGCTTTAATCCAGTTAGCAGGATGCATACCAATTTCGCTGAAGTTAAAGTTTGGATTTTCAAGTGCATCATAAACAAAGTTATTATCGCTGTTTTTAACGTATTGATAACCGGGCTGATATAGTGTTGAGATAGCTTCTTTATCAAATCCGTAAAGGAATGCACCACGAATCATTAAAGCAGTAATTTTACCATGGCCGGGAGTATTTGCTAAAAGAACGTTTAATGCGGCACGGGCATCTTTTTTATCTTCAAAATAGCCAATTGATAAAGCGTAAGAGTTAGCCATTTCACAAGCGTCACGATAGATAGTGCTTTTTGTAAGCCAACCGGCATCGTCAGTCAAATACTTTTTAATAGCCTTACGAATAACGTCTTTACGGCGGTTGAATTCATTTGCGTCATCAAGTTTGCCTAATTTTTCAGCAATATAGGC
>JAZSPY010000075.1:0-2693 GCA_045537705.1 Clostridia bacterium | reverse complement strand
ACCACCTGAAAGTTCAAAAGGATATTGTTTTAAACGTTTTGCTGGTTCATTGATACCAACAAGTTCTAAAAGTTCAATAGCCCTTAACGTTGCTTCTTTACCTTTTTTATCAGTATGTAATTTAATTGCTTCTTTTAATTGATTGCCTATTGTAAAAATAGGGTTAAGGCTTGTCATAGGATCCTGGAAAATAATTGAACAACATTTACCACGGAAAGAACGCATCTGGTTTTCGTTCCAGGAAGCAAGATCGTTGCCTTTGTAAAGTATATTACCATCAACAATTTTACCTGTATCAGCTAAGATCTGCATAATGGAATATGCGGTAACACTTTTACCGGAACCGGATTCACCAACAATACCAAGTGTTTCACCCGGGTCAAGATTAAATGTTACACCATTTACTGCTTGCACTTCACCCTTATCGGTAAAAAATGAAGTGTGCAGGTTTTGTACGCTTAAAAGATGTTCACTCATTTTTTATCACCTCTTTAATTTAGGATCAAATGCATCGCGTAAACCATCACCTAAAAGGTTAAGGCTTAAAACGATAAGGCAGATAACAATTGCGGGGAATATAAGCTTATAGGGATAGAATTCCAAGCCGTTTCGTGCAGCGTTGGCAAGTGAACCAAGTGAAGGCATAGGAGCCTTAACGCCAAGACCAACGAAGCTTAAATAACTTTCGGTAAAGATAGCAGAAGGTACTTGAAGCGCTGTTGAAATAATAATAACAGAAAGGCAGTTAGGTATAATATGTTTAGCAATAATTCTGCCTGGTTTTGCGCCGATTGAACGGGCAGCTAAGATATATTCGTTTTCTTTGATTGAAAGAATCTGACCACGAATAAGCCTTGCCATACCAACCCAATAAAGTAAACCGAAAACAATGAATATTGAAATCATATTAGTACCAAGATCAGCAAGCAGCGTGCCGGGTTTAAATACCATAACCTGATTAAGTACAACGGAAAGTAAGATAATAATAAGCATATCAGGCAAGGAATATATAATATCAACTATTCGCATCATTATTAAGTCAACTTTGCCGCCAAAGTAGCCTGAAATACTACCATAAAGCATACCGATAATTAAAACGATAATACTTGCAAAAACACCAACTAAAAGAGAAATTCTTGTTCCGTAAATTACGCGAACAAAGTAATCTCGGCCAAGTTCATCAGTACCAAAGATATGGGGGAAAAGCTTTTCACCTGTTTTTTCCATATATGCAATCTCGTTTTCACTGTATTGAAACGGTGCAAGGTTAGTTAAGGTTTTATCTTTTTTACCGCCAACTTTAATAATTTCATCGTAACCGTAAGGAACGAAGAAAGGTGCTGCAATGATTGTGATTAAGATTATTGCAAGAATAATAATACTTAATACAGCCAAGGGGTTTTTCATAAGCCTGCGCATACCGTCTTTAAAGAAGGTAGTGCTTTCACTCATAACGTCCTGCTGGCGCTTTTCATCTTCGGTAGCAGGTTCAAACTTAGATAAATCTATTTGTGTACTTAAAATATTCTTTTTAGGGAATTTATTTTCCATTATCCGCTACCTCCTCTTTAATCATATTTAATTCTGGGATCAACAAGTTTGTAAAGAAGATCGCAGATAAGGTTTGCAATAACCATAATAGTTGCAAGGAAAACTGTGGTTGCCATAATTAAAGTATAATCACGGTCATTAATAGCAGTAACAAACTTACTACCAATACCGCCAACAGTAAAGATGGATTCAATAACCATTGAACCTGTAATAATATATGCAATCTGTGGGCCTGCATATGTTATAACGGGAATTAAAGAGTTTCTTAAAGCGTGCTTAAAGATGATAAGCCACTTTGAAACGCCTTTTGCTTTTGCAGTACGGATATAATCCTGGCCTAATGCATCAAGCATACTTGTTTTTGAAAGCCTTGTAACGTAAGCCATAGGATATGCCGCCAGTGCAATAACAGGCAGAACGTAACTTGGATCGTTTGCACTCCAAACAGGGAACCAGTTTAGCCTGTTGCAGAATATGTATAATAATACGGTTGCCAGAATGAAACTGGGCACTGCAGTAAACAATGTTGATAAGAACACGATAATTCTGTCAATGATAGTGTTGCGCTTTAAAGCAGCAATACTTCCAAAAACTGTACCAAGCACAAGGGCAAGTGCCATTGCCATAAGACCTAATTTTGCACTTATAGGGAACGAATCACTGATAATGGTAGAAATTTCACGACCGTTTTTAAGTGAAACACCAAAATCACCTTTCAGAAGGCCCTTTAAGTAAAGACCAAACTGTACGATTAAAGGCTCATCAAGATTATACCTTTCATTTAATGCCTGAATGGTTTCAGCGCTTAATGCCTTCTCCTTGTTAAAAGGTCCACCCGGAACCGCATGCATTGTAAAGAACGTTATTGTGCAAATTATCAAAACTGTGACAATAGCCAACAGAACACGTTTAATAATATACTTAACCATGCTTGTACTCCTCTCAAAACAATATTTCACTATTTATATAATTATATATAATAATATTATATATAAAAAAATGAAATTGTCAAGTCAACGCTTTAACAAAATAAAGCAAATATGCAATATTTATGGTCTTTTTGTTAATAAAAGCGTATGTGTAAACAAAAATTTCTGAAATTATAAAAAAGTACCTATGATAAAAATACAAAAAATAATAAA
>JAZSPY010000016.1:0-9392 GCA_045537705.1 Clostridia bacterium | reverse complement strand
TTGCCATATATTTTCACCTCTTAAAGTAATTTTGAACAACTGTTGTATATATTATTCAATAAAATAAAAAAAGGTTAAAAAAAGATATCCTTTCGGATATCTTTTTATTTTGACATTGTTTCGTGGGCAAGAATCGCGGCTTCTTCATTTGGTAAACATTTTAAATTATAAACAGGAACTTCTTTTAAAAGTTTATCAAGTAAGGTAAGAAGTTTATGGGATTTTTCATTACCAACGTGCCTGATCGTCTGTGATAAAAATTTGTAAATAACGCTTGTGGTATCGTTCATTATATCAATTGTATTCTCTTGCGCCCGTTCAATGAAGCAAATAGCCTGCAAGGGAACCATAACGTTTTCGTTTAGTGGGCTTGAACCGCTAAATGGGGTGCCGCAAACGTAAAAAACACCATCAACTAACCTGATGATTGGTTTATCATCGTTAACGATAAATGCACCCTTAAAAACCTTTTTCCAAAGGCCTGTATGCGTTGATTTGCCCGTACCTGAATCAGCCGAAAATAAGTATGCTTTATTTTCATATGCAACAGCGGAAGAATGAAGAACAATGCTATCAAAATTCAATAATGCGCTGTTTAAAGATTTAGATAAATAAATATACTGGCAATCATCTATGCTTAATTCAGGGGCCTTTTCGTGTAATAAAGAAATGTAGCGTTCATTAGCATTTATAGTAATATCAGGGGTATCAGTATATTCAATAAGATACTTTTGGGCCTGTTTTTCACTTCTGCCAGAACATTCCATATTAACTTTTAAGCCGGCAATGGAATATGTTTTCATTAAAATTTCTTATTCCTCTCTGCAAGATCAAGTATATATTTTCCGTATTCGCTTGTTTTAGTTTCTTCACCTAAAGCCTTTAACTGTTCTGTGGTAATAAAGCCACGGCGCCAGGCAATTTCTTCAATACAAGAAATGAAAAAGCCCTGTAAAGCCTGAACAGCGTGAACGTAGCTTGAAGCAGTAAGCATACCTTCAGGTGTGCCTGTATCAAGCCAGGCCATACCACGCCCCATTAAAACAACGTTAAGTTCACCATTTTCAAGGTAAGCGTTGTTAATAGCTGTAATTTCAAGTTCACCACGGGCAGAAGGTTTAACGCTTTTAGCAATTTCAATTACGCGGTTATCATAAAAATATAAACCGGGCACAGCAAAACTGCTTTTGGGGTTTTCGGGTTTTTCTTCAATTGAAATAACCTTATGGTTAGCATCAAACTCAACAACACCAAATGCTCTTGGGTCAGAAACAGGGTAGCCAAAGATAGTTGCACCTGTCTGAAGCTGTGTTGCACGGAATAAAAGCTGTGAAAAATTCTGGCCATAGAAAACGTTATCACCTAAAATAAGGCAAACGTTATCTTCGCCGATAAATTCTTCGCCGATAATAAATGCATCGGCAAGACCTCTTGGCTCAGTTTGAACCGCATAAGAAATCTTTATACCAAGGCGAGAACCATCGCCTAATAATTTTTCATAAAGCGGTGTATCATCGGGGGTAGAAATAATTAAAATTTCATCAATTCCTGCAAGCAATAAAATTGAAAGAGGATAATAAATAAGCGGTTTATCGTAAATACATAAAAGTTGCTTTGAAATAACTTTTGTCATTGGATAAAGTCTGGTACCTTTTCCACCGGCAAGAATAATGCCTTTTGTCTTTTTAGTGTTCAAAGAAGTATCCTCCCAAAAAGTATTTTAGTAGTTAATGGCTATACGAATAATATATAGTATGCAAACTTTATTTACAATACGTTATTCAAAGATATCAATTTTCTTCAATTTGTTAATAAAAGCTTCAGCGTCTTTTTTTGCAACAGCCTTATCAATGTTGTACTCTTCAACCATTTTTTCTACAAGTTGTTCTAATGTTACACCTTCAGTTAAAAGTTTCCACATAAAAACACCTGTATCGTTTAAAGTGATCATACCTTCAAATGAAGTATTTGAACTTGTTGAAATAACAGTGTTAACACCTGCAATGTTTTTTAAAATAAAGCAATCTTTAATTTTCATAAAAAACTCCTATTATTCAATATTTAATCTGAAACTTGTCCAAGGCGCAATTTGTGGGGGATAGCAGATAAATTGCATTGATTCTTTTTTAGTGGGATGAATAAGCCTTAATTTAACTGCATAAAGGGCTAATTGCTGACCTTTTTTATTAACGTTAAAACCATAACGCTGATCGCCCCATAATGGGCACCCCATATGTGCCATCTGAACGCGAATCTGATGTGAACGGCCTGTTTCAAGCTGAACCTGAATTAAAGAAAGCGGTCCTTCTTTAGTTTCAATAGTCTGTAAAAGCTTATAGTTAAGTATAGCCTTTTTAGCGCCTTCAACAGCAGGTGGAACAACCTCAACAGTGTTTGTCTTTTCATTCTTTTTAAGATAATCTACAAGCCTGTTATTAGCATTTGCAGGAATACCGCGAACAACGCAAAAATAAGTGCGCTTTAATTCATTGTTTTTTAACTGATCCTGTAATCTTGCAGCAGCCTTTGATGTTCTTGCAAAAACAGCAAGTCCACCTGCAGGTCTGTCAAGGCGGTGAACAAGGCCTAAGTAGGCTTCACCGGGTTTATTATATTTTTCTTTGATATACTGTTTAAGAATATCAAACATTGATTCATCGCCTGTAATATCACCGGCAATAATAGTATTTTGTGGCTTTTCAGCAACGATTATGTGATTATCTTCGTGTAAAATCTCAAACATTAAATTCACCTTTCCCATCTTCCTGAAGCGCCGCAAGGCAGAATAATATTACCATTGGTTGCCTTTAAACCAACTTCTTGGGCATCAACCTTACCACCAAACTTAGTGCAGATGGTTTTTTCAATAACGTTTTTTAAAACAAGGGGCTGTAAGCCTGTTGTATAGCTGTTTAGTAAAAGGAATAAAGGCTTATCAGAAAGAATTTCGGATAAGTTCTCCATAAATGGATAAAGCATTTCTTCAAGATGCCATAATTCGCCACCGGGACCTCTGCCGTAACTTGGCGGGTCAAGAATTATTCCTTCATATTTGTTTCCACGGCGAATTTCACGCTGAACAAACTTTAAGCAATCATCAACTATCCAACGCACAGGAGCATCGCCTAAACCGCTTAAAGAAAGGTTTTCTTTGCCTATTTGTACCATATTCTTTGCCGCGTCAACATGGCAAACTTTTGCACCTGCCGAAGCGCAGGCAACAGTAGCGCCACCAGTATAGCCAAACAAGTTAAGTACGTTAACAGGGCGATTTGCATTTTTAATTAAAGAACGCATCCAATCCCAGTTAACAGCTTGCTCGGGGAACAACCCTGTGTGTTTAAAACCCATCGGGCGCACTGAAAAGGTAAGATCTTTCCAAGAAACAGTCCATTTTTCAGGAACAGGTTTTAAGAAATCCCAATTTCCACCGCCGGTTGAAGAACGCTTATAAATTGCATGAATATTTTTTTTGTTAATTGGATTGGTATAAGGCCAGATAACCTGGGGATCGGGGCGAAGAAGGGTTATATCCTTCCAACGTTCCAATTTCATACCATCGCCTGTATCAATCAATTGATAGTCTTTCCAAGATGAGTCAACAAACATCAGATTTTTTCCATTGAGATAACGCACTTTTTATCGTTGATATCCCATTCCTTGTTATTTTGTAAAGGTTCACCAAGCTTAATTGAATCAGCAAGGCAATCACTCATAATATCGTTAGCATATGCGTTTACAACTTCTGCAATAACGCCATCAGCAGTAATAACGATGTTGATATGATCAGTAACTTCAAAACCTGTTTCTTTACGCATTGTCTGAATCTTTGAAACAAGTTCGCGCATATAGCCTTCACGAATCAATTCATCAGTTAAGTTGTTATCAAGAACAACAGTGATTTCTGAATCACTTTGTGCAGTAAAGCCTGATTTATTTGCAGGTGTGATTAAAAGATCATCGTTAGTTAAAACAACATCAGTATCGTTAATGTTAAACTTAATTGAACCGTTTTCATTAAGTTCCTTATAAAGTGCTGAACCGTTAGCGCTGGCAAGCTCTTTACCGATTAAACCAACAAGCTTGCCATACTTAGGACCAACAGTTCTTAACTGTGGCTTAAAGGTATAGGTGATAAAGTCAGAAGAATCATCAGTAAACTTAACTTCCTTAACATTAAGTTCATCTTCAATTTCTTTGCAGAACATTTCAGGCAACACTTTTGATCCAGAAATATAAAGCATATTAAGTGGCTGACGGTTTTTAATGTTAGCATCGTTTCTGCAAGCGCGGCCTAAAGCAACAGCTTTTAAAAGCCATGCCATATTGTCTTCAAGTTCTTTATCAATCCAAGCGTCTTTTGCCTGAGGGAATTTGCAAAGGTGAACGCTTTGGGGCGCATCTTTATCAACGGAAGCAACAATATTGCGATAGATTTCTTCCGCAACGAATGGGGTATAAGGAGCAGTAAGTTTTGTTAATGTTTCAAGAACGGTGTAAAGGGTCATATAAGCGTTAATCTTATCCTGGGTCATTTCGCTGCCCCAATAACGTTCTCTGCCACGGCGGATATACCAGTTGGAAAGTTCATCAACAAAATCGTTCATTGCACGGGCAGTTTCAGTAATCTTGTAGTTTTCAAGACCTTCATCAACAAACTTAATAAGGCTTTGTAATTTTGAAAGTATCCACTTATCCATAACTGAAAGTGAATCGTAATCAAGAGTATATTCAGTTGGGTTAAACTTATCAATATTAGCGTACATTACGTAGAAAGCATAGGTATTCCATAACGTACCCATATACTTTCTCTGTGCTTCAGAAACTGCTTCACCGTAGAAACGTGAAGGTAACCAGGGTGAAGAACCTGTATAAAAATACCATCTAACAGCATCAGCACCCTGTTTATCTAAGATAGTCCAAGGATCAACAACGTTACCCTTGTGTTTGCTCATTTTAATACCGTCTTTGTCATTAACGTGACCTAAAACAATACAGTTTTTAAATGGAGCCTTATCAAATAAAAGTGTTGAAATTGCCAAAAGTGTATAGAACCAACCACGTGTCTGGTCAATAGCTTCACTAATGAAATCAGCAGGGAAAAGAGTTTCAAAAAGCTCTTTATTTTCAAAGGGGTAATGTAACTGTGCAAAAGGCATGGAACCTGAATCAAACCAACAGTCAATAACTTCGGGTGCGCGATGCATATCCTTGCCACACTTAGGACATTTGATTGTTAAAGGATCAAGGAAAGGCTTATGAAGTTCAATATTTTCATCGCATCCTGTAAGTTCAACAAGTTCTTTTCTTGAACCTATTGTGTGGAAATGACCGCATTCACATTCCCAAACAGGAAGAGGAGTACCCCAATAACGTTCGCGGGAAAGACCCCAGTCAATAACGTTTTCAAGGAAATTACCCATTCTGCCATCTTTAATGCTTTCAGGAATCCAATTTACTGAACGGTTGTTTTTAATCAACTGTTCTTTAACTGCAGTCATCTTAATAAACCAAGTGCTGCGCGCATAGTAAATAAGTGGAGTATCACATCTCCAACAGAAAGGATAACTATGTGTAAATTCAACTGCACGAACAAGTTTTCCTGCTTCTTCAAGGTCTTTAATAATAACCTTGTCAGCATCCTTAATAAACATATCTTTATAAGGTGTTGCTTCTTCTGTAAAGCAACCCTGTGCATTTATAAGCTGTACGAAAGGAAGATCGTTTTCTCTGCCAACGCGCGCATCGTCTTCGCCAAAAGCAGGTGCAATATGAACGATACCTGAACCTGCATCAAGTGTAACGTAATCATCACTAACAACGTACCAGGCACGCTTAGTAGTTTTAGCAAAATCAAATAAAGGTACGTAGTCCATTCCGCAAAGGTCAGCACCTTTAAGTTCTTTAATAATTTCGGCACCCTCACCTAAAGCGCTTTCAAGAAGGGCCTTAGCGCAAATATATGTTTTGCCTTCAAAGGAAGCATAAACGTAATCTTCTTTTGCATTTACGCAAAGTGCAACGTTTGAAGGAAGTGTCCAGGGTGTAGTTGTCCAGGCAAGAAGATAAGTGTTTTCTTGATTTTTAACTTCAAAAGCAACAAAAACGCTTGTTTCTTTAACGTCTTTATATCCTTGAGCAACTTCGTGTGAAGAAAGGGCAGTACCGCAACGTGGGCAGTAGGGTACAACTTTATGTCCCTTATATAAAAGATCTTTTTCAGAAATGGTTTTAAGTGCCCACCATTCACTTTCAATGTAATCATCTTCATAAGTAACGTAAGGGTGGTCCATATCAACCCAGTAACCAACACGGTCACTCATTTTTTCCCATTCGCTTTGATATTTCCAAACGCTTTCCTTACATTTTTCAATAAAAGGTTCAATACCGTAATCTTCAATTTGTGGCTTGCCTGAAATACCAAGTTGTTTTTCAACTTCTAATTCAACAGGAAGCCCGTGGGTATCCCATCCGGCCTTTCTTAATACGTGATATCCCTTCATTGTGCGATAACGGGGGATAATATCTTTAATAACGCGGGTAAGAATATGGCCAATGTGTGGTTTGCCGTTTGCAGTGGGCGGACCATCATAGAAAGTAAATTCTTTGTTACCCTCATTCATTTTTGTGCTACGTTCAAAAATTTCGTTTTCCTTCCAGAAAGAAAGAATCTCTTTTTCTCTCTCAACAAAGTTAAGACCGGTGTCAACCTTTTTATACATGAAAAAACCTCCAAGTAAAAATGTAAAAAATAACGCAAAACGCTATTATATATTATATATATAATTATATTTTTTGTAAAGCAAAAACTTTTATATGATGGCAATAATAAAAAAGGTTAATTTTTTGATATTTTTTCAGAAAAATTGCTATTGACAAAGCATTGTTTTTTATGCTACAATCACCACGTACAAAAAGAATAAACGCAAATCATTGTTTTAAAAACATTGTCGGGCAAAAGCTCGGGGATAAGGAAATTGCGGTGTAATTCCGTAGCAACAGCCATTACCGTAACAGTCGGAATGCTTATCGGTTTGTGAATTTTGCAAATAACCCCTTGGGCAAACAGGAAGGGTGTGGCAGAACAGGTAGGGCAGGATACTGTTAATTTTGCGCACTTTTCTTATGAAGGTGCGTTTTTTGTTTTCTTCTTTTCGTGCAAAAAGATTAGGAGGAATATATAAAATGAAAAATCTCAAAAAAATTGTTACTCTGTTACTTGTTTTTGCTACGGTGTTTTGTTTTATCGCTTGCACAAACAATAATCCCACAGGCGATTTAACACCGACATCCACCATTGAAGCCAATACAGGCATCAAAAAAGAAGGTCTTTGGGCAACGGCACTTTATACCGAAGATGCTATATTGGGTGAAGGCTCAAAAACTCTCAACGTTATTGTTAAAGTTGAAGAACAATCAGTTACTTTTACCATTAAAACGGATAAAAAAACTGTTGGCGAAGCTTTGATGGAACATTCTTTAATTGCAGGAGATGAAGGTCAATACGGATTATACATTAAATCCGTAAACGGAATTAGAGCTGATTATGATACTGACGGCGCTTATTGGGGATTTTTCCAAAATGGCGAATATATGATGTCAGGCGTTGATACCACGAATTTTGAAAGCGGACAAACCTATGAACTTGTTTACACCAAAGGTTAAACTTACAGTAAAAGAAATAACGCTTTTTGCCATGCTTGGCGCCATACTGTATTGCGGTGATATTTTTATGGAAATGCTTCCAAACATTCACCTTGTTGGTGTTTTAACAGTAGTTTACACTCTTGTTTTCAGAAAAAAAGCGTTAATTCCCATATACTTGTACGTGCTTTTGATTTTACTTACAAGCGGGTTTGGAATGTGGTCGTTGCCATACTTGTATTTATGGGCTATTTTATGGGGAATTGTTATGATTTTGCCTAAAAATATGCCTATATGGTTACAGTGGTTTGTTTATCCGTTTATTTGTATGCTTCACGGATTAAGCTTTGGCATTTTATATGCTCCTGCCCACGCATTGATGTTTGGTTTAAATTTTGAAGGAACATTGGCCTGGATTATATCAGGGTTAGGCTTTGATATTACTCACGCTATCGGCAATTTTGCAGGGGGATTATTGATAATTCCATTGGTAGCGCTTTTAAGAAAATTGAAAAAACAGGCAAAAATTTAAGGTTGGATAAAATCCAACCTTTTTTCTTTTGACATATTGCCTATATGAGTGTTATAATAACTTATATTATTTAATATAGGGGAAGTGTTTTTTGTGATAGATAAGAATCAACAAGAACAAATCATTACAAAAGAAGAATTAGGCGCCAACGAAAATATAAAACGTGTAGATAACAGGCCTGGTTCAATATATTCAATAGTAGTTTTCGTACTCTTGTTTCTTGTTGTGTATTTTTGTTATCCGTACATTTCATTATATCTTCCCATTCCCGGTGAAAAAGTAACTGTTAAAACAGGTTATCAGGCTACTATGGTTACTGAAATGCTTGATGCAAAATACATTTTTGTTGCAACGGTTAGCGAAGAAAGTGATAGTAAAACCAATATTTCAAGCGATAATTCACCTATAGTTTACAGATGGATATCTTTTACTAACGTAGAAGTTTTAAAAGGACAAGCCGATAACACCATTACAACCTTTGAATACGGCGGTAACGGTGTATTTCAAAATGGTGGAACAAAGAAAAAATACAATGTTATTTATGAAAATGCCGCTTCCTTTGAAAAAGGCAAAACCTATCTTGTATTCCTTGATGAAAACTATGAAGTAATCAATGGTAGGGCAGGCGCTTTACTTCAAAACGATGATGGTACGTTTACCGATATTGGCGGATATAAGTATTCGTTTAGCGAAATTAAAGCATTATTAGGGGGTTAAAATGAAAAGATTTATTTCTAAAATAGTTATTTTAATCCTTTTGATTGGCGCAATGCTGTGTATTTTTACTTCTTGCGCAGGCCATTCTTACGATGGCACTGCAACAGCGTATTTAAACGCTTTTACACGTTTTGATTATAAAAAAATGTACGATCTTCTTACCCCCGGGTCTCAAAGCCAGGCTGATTATGAGGAATTTGTTAATTATCACAAAAAGGTGTATGACGTTTTAAAAATTCAAACTGTATCCGTTGCTCGTGGTGAAACCGTTGATAACGGTAGTTCCCGTTCTTATAACTATACTGCAACGTTTGTTTCTTCCGAATATGGCGAATTTAAATACGATATGCAGTTTGAAGTGCAGAAAAAAACCAAGTTTTATCTTGTTTCCTGGTCGCCTGCCAACGTTGTTCCTGATATGAATTGGAATGACAGGATATATTCTTCAACAGTAAAAGGCAAACGCGGTGAGATTTTTGATAGGGATGGCAGGGTTGTT
>JAZSPY010000018.1:0-5944 GCA_045537705.1 Clostridia bacterium | reverse complement strand
TTATGGCTTTACTGATTTTTTCGTATTCCTGAGTATCCCTTGACAATAAGGCATTGGTTTCAAATGAAATATATGAACCTACGGCTTTATTAAGTTTTTTACTTGCCTCATAATCAAGCACCTGAATATAGGTTCCTTGAACACCGAATTTATTTATTTTTGTTTGTTTAATACCGCTGATATCAGGATTGATCTCTGCTGCTTCACAAACTAAATCTGTTCTAAAATCCATATTTACCTCAATTTTATCCTTTAATATAGTATTTTCCTTTAAAATTTTTTTATTCAAGCCGTTTATTGTAAAAAAATCCTTGCCAAAAAATGTAGTTCGTGTTAGAATATGTCCGTTAATATGTATTATGTTGTTGGGAGGGAAAGTCCATGGCAAATATAAAATCAGCAAAAAAGAGAATTAAAGTTACTGCAAAGAAAACTATGCGTAACCGCAGCGTTAAATCCGCTATGAAGACAAATCTTAAAAAATTCTATGCTGTTGTTGAATCCGGTGATAAGGCAGCTGCTACTGCAATGTTACCTAATATCACAGCTGTTGTTGATAAAGCTGCTGCTAAAGGTATTCTTCATAAGAATGCTGCCGCACACAAAAAATCACAGCTTGCAACTGCCGTTAACAAGATGGCTTAATGATTTGCATATAAATTGAAGCATCTTTTTTAAGATGCTTCTTTTTTTACAATTTTTTACTGGAACAAAAATAATGTATTGACATTTATTGTAAAATAGTGTAGAATTTAGTTAATAACAGAAAAGGGAGAGATTTTTATATGAAAGCTACCGGTACAGTAAGACCAGTTGACAGTTTAGGCCGTGTTGTTTTACCTATGGAATTAAGAAAGACTCTTGATATTGATGTAAGAGATTCAGTTGAAATATACGTAAGCGATAACCAGGAAATCATTCTTAAAAAGCACGAACCTGCGTGCATCTTCTGTAATGAAACTACTGATGTTATTGTTTTTGAAGGTAAAAAAATCTGCAAAAATTGCATTAATAAATTAAAGATTGCAGCCGATAATAAGTAAGATAAAAAAATTGCCTTAATTTGAGGTAATTTTTTTTGCAAAAAAATCAATTTTTTTATATAAATTTTGTTGTGTTTTTGAAGGAAATAGTATATAATATTCCTGTTATTTTTTAATCTTATTTTAAAGAAAGAAGGCAATAACATAATGGATAAAAATGAAAGAAGAGGTGGTACCGTTTCAATGGGTATCCGCTGCCCTATTATCAGACAAGGCGATGACCTTGCTAAAATCGTTGCTGACAGTGTTTTGGAAGCTTCTCAAATTGAAGGTTTTTCCATTAAAGATAGAGATGTTATTTCTATAACCGAATCAATTGTTGCAAGATCACAGGGAAACTATGCATCAGTTAACGATATCGCTGATGATGTTAGAAATAAATTTGGTGGTGAAACTGTAGGCGTTATCTTCCCTATTCTTTCAAGAAACCGCTTTGCCATCTGCTTAAAGGGTATTGCTATGGGCGCAAAGAAAGTTGTTCTTATGCTAAGCTATCCTTCTGATGAAGTTGGTAACGAACTTGTTAGCCTTGATAAAATAGATGCTGCAGGCGTTAACCCTTATTCTGACGTTCTTTCAGAAAGCAAGTACCGTGAACTTTTTGGCGAAAATAAGCACGAATTTACAGGCGTTGATTACGTTGAATATTATAAGGGCATCATTGAAGAAGCCGGCGCAGAAGCTGAAATAGTTTTTGCTAATCAGGCAAAGGCAATCCTTAATTATACCGATTGCGTTCTTAACTGCGATATTCACACCCGTGTTCGCACTAAGCGCATTTTAAAAGACGCAGGCGCAAAAATCGTTTTAGGCCTTGATGAAATCCTTAATGCACCTGTAAATAACAGTGGTTGCAACGAACTTTACGGTTTGTTAGGTTCAAATAAATCAACTGAAGATTCAATTAAACTTTTCCCAAGGGAATGTAAGCAGCTTGTTTTAGATATTCAGAAACGTATTTTTGATGCTACAGGCAAGCACGTTGAAGTTATGGTTTATGGTGACGGCGCATTTAAAGATCCTAAGGGCAAAATTTGGGAACTTGCTGACCCGGTTGTTTCACCTGCTTTTACAGATGGACTATTAGGTACACCTAACGAACTTAAACTTAAATATCTTGCTGATAATGATTTTAAAAATCTTTCTGGTGAAGAATTGAAAAATGCTATTTCAAAGAGCATTCGTGAAAAGCAGGGTAACTTAGTTGGTAATATGGCTTCACAAGGTACAACACCTCGCCAGCTTACTGACCTTATCGGTTCACTTTGCGACCTTACAAGTGGTTCAGGTGATAAAGGAACTCCTGTTGTTTTAGTTCAGGGCTACTTTGATAACTATACAAACTAAAAAATAAAAAAACAAAAAGCACTTCAGATTTGAAGTGCTTTTTATTTATTTTACGGTATTTTGCGGATTACCTTCTAAAAACGCCTTAATATTATCTGTAACAAGTTTTAAAAGACGGGTTCTTGTTTCAACACCTGCCCAGGCAATATGCGGTGTGATATAGCAGTTTGGTGTGTTAAACAGTGGGCAATCTTTATCCATAGGTTCGCTTCTTAAAACGTCAACCCCTGCGCCAAGAAGCTTACCGCTTGTTAGTGCCTTTCTTAATGCTTTTTCATCTACCATACCACCACGGGCAGTATTAACAAACACTGCGCCATCCTTCATTTTATTAAAGGCTTCTTCGTTCATAATATTTTCGGAATCCTTATTAAGAGGACAATGAAGCGTTACGATATCTGATTTTTGTAAAAGCTCATCAAAACTAACCTGAGTAACAGTTTCATCCTGAACTTTGCTTCTGTTATGCACAAGTATGTTCATATTAAAGGCCTTGGCAATATCCCCTACTCTTTTACCGATTGAACCATATCCAACGATACCAATGGTTTTTTGTGAAAGTTCTGAAAGTGGCAACGGAAAATATGAAAAAGTACGGCTTTTAATCCAATCCCCTTGCTTTACGGTTTCGTTATACTCGCCTACCCTATTTAAGATAGCAAGAATAAAAGCGAAGGTGTGCTGTGCAACTGCTTCGGTTGAATAGCCCGGAGCATTACATACCGTTATACCTGCTTGGTTGGTATATTCAAGATCAATGTTATTAAATCCTGTTGCAAATAAGCCTATATATTTAAGATTTTTTGCTTGTTTTAGGTTATCACGGTTTAAAAGAGTTTTATTACAGATAACCATATCTGCATCTTTTACTCTGCTTGCAACCATATCAGGTTCAGTAACGTCAAAAATTTCTACTTCGCCAAACTGTTCAAAAACCTTTAAATCAATATCACCGTTTGTTACTGTTGAAGCATCAGTTATTACTATTTTCATTATTCTTCTCCTTAAAGCTAAAATAAAAGGGTAAAACAAGTAATGCTATAATTAAAGCCACTAAAAAGATATTTTCGTTAGGCACAAAAGAAAATGTTCCATCATTGTTTTGAATCATTTGGGCATTTTCAAGCACTTTTCTGCCGATAAAAGGACCAACAACACCGGGCACAAGCACTTGTGAGAAAATACGCACACCCTGAAGCCTGCCTGATTTTCCCTTTGGTGTGTTATCCCTTATTACTGCGCCAAACACAGCCATAGTTGAAAGATATCCTGACATCATTAAAAGAGAACCTAAGAAAACAAGTGCAGTATTTTTAAATAAATACAAAAGAACATAACCAACAATTAAAGTAAAAAGTGCTATTACTGAAGAAAACATAAATCCTTTTTTATCGTAAACTTTGCCCCAGAATGCAGTAACAAGCGAGGCGATAATAATTGCAGGTGCCATAATCAGAACGTAATCTTTCATGCCTAATGAAACTTCATAATAAAGAATCAAATAAGGCATAAACACTTGAATGGAAATATTAAAGATAATAAAAGCAAGTAAATAGAGATAGAGTTTAATGTTTTCTTTAATTGTTTTTAAACGGAAGCCATAGATAATTCCGCCTAAATACGAATCTTTTACAGGCTGAACGTTGGGTTCTTTAATAATGAAAAATCCTAAAATACCAACAATGGTTACAATAATACCGATAATGGTGAAAATAAGGCTCCAACTTGATGCTAAATTAAGATCAAAGAACATAAATCCGCCAAACACAACCAATATACTTACAAGGGGCATCATAGCGTTAATGCCTTCGGCTGCACCGCGGTTAGAAGAATTAGTTGAATCGGTAAGCCAAGCGTTAAATGCTGCATCGTTGGCAGAAGAACCAAAGAACGTCATAACGCAATCCATAATAATGGTAAGACTTACACCAAGTGTTGCTGCAGAAATGCCTAAACCAAAGGTTTTTGATAAAATATCTTTGCGAATAAACACGAAACTGAAGATAGATATTCCCCACAGAATATAGCCAAGTGAAATAAACAGTTTTCTTTTACCTATTTTATCTGAAAGCGCGCCGATGAAAATGGTTGTTAACGTGGCTGTTATTGCTGAAAGGGCAACCATATTTGAAATATCCGTAGCGCTTGCATTAAACATTTTATAAATGAATACGTTGAAATACATATTTTCTACTACCCAGGCAACTTGCCCCATAAGGCTGAAAATAGTTATTGCAATCCAGAATCTTGGACCTAATTTAGTTTTCATTATTCGTTATAAAGCTCCTTTATATATTCAGTTTTTTTGGCTTTATCAAGTAAGGCACGATAACTTAATTTTCTGTTACCTTGTAAATCAGAATTCAAATATTTTAAAGCATAGATAATATGCATTAAAGAGCCGTTAACCAAAACATCCTCATCAATATCAAAATGATCATTATGATGTGCCGCCCCTGTACCCTTTTTTTCGTTTTTTATACCTACTAAAGCAAATACGCCCGGCCACTGATAAGTGTAATTTGAAAAGGATTCCGTTGCCATCCAAGGTGCGCCTGTAGTAACGAAGTTTTCGCCTAATTCTTCATTTATAGTTTTCCTTGCCCAACAAGCAAATTCGCTATCATTGATTAATGGAAGATTAGATATAACAGGCATTTTGTATTCTGCATTGCAACCGTGTTCCTTGGTTGTTGCTTCAAGCATAGAAATAAATTCATCAAAGAATTTTTCACCTTCATTATCCATATCAAAGGTGCGCATTGTTCCGCTAAATGAAAGGGTTTGGGGAATAATGTTTTTTGCACTTCCTGCACTAACCTGCCCTACGGAATAAGTACATTGCTTGAATCGTTCATCATTACGAAATGATAAAAGTTTTTGATGAACATCTGCAAAGCAATCTATTGGACTTATAGCCTGGTCAGGCCGTGATCCATGGCCACCCTTACCGATTATAGTAACTTCAAAGGTTATATTACCTGCCATAACGCTTGAATTGTTTAATATTATTTTACCCGATTCAAGTTCTGAATACAGATGCATACCAAATACGGTATCTATTTTTATATCATTATCTTCTATATATTTCAAGATATACCTGGCGTGGCCAATAAGTTCTTCACCACGTTCAAAGCAAAGATAAATAGTGCCATCAATTTTATCTTTAAGTTGGCTTAAAACCTTTGCTGCGCCTAAAAGCATTGCAGTATGACCATCGTGCCCGCAAGCGTGCATTACGCCCTTATTTTTAGAAATACAAGTTCTTCCGTTTTGAATTAAGTTGTCACTACTTTCTTCAATTTTCAAGGCATCAACGTCAGCACGCAAAAGCACTGCTTTATTACTTTTTCCGCCTGAAATCTTGGCTAAAATACCGCCTTTTTCAATTTCGGTATATTCAATGCCCATATTTTCAAGCTCTGAACAGATCTTTTTAATAGTGCCTGTTTCTTCCCCGGAAAGTTCAGGATTTTCATGAAAAAACCTGCGCATTGAAATTATATATTCTTCTTGTTTTTTTATTAAATCTATAATATTCATAATCATACCTT
>JAZSPY010000133.1:0-10559 GCA_045537705.1 Clostridia bacterium | reverse complement strand
TAGCTTAAAAAAATGGTAAGCCCGCCTACAGTCAAGCCTTGAGGCACCATAAGACCTCCAAGAAGCGCAACACAAGCATACACAACGCTGTTTACAAAGCGTGTTGTGGGATTTGTTAATGATGAAAAGAATATGGCTTTTAATGAGTGTTTCTCAAGTCTATCATTAATTTCCTTAAATTTTAAAAGACTTATTTCATTTTGGGAAAAGGCTTTCACTACTTTGGCACCCGAAATCATTTCATCAATATATGCCGTTTGCTCGCCTCGTGTTTCTGACTGCTTTTTAAACATTGAATAAGTGCTTTTTGCAATAAAGTTTGCAATCACAAGTGAAAGTGGTGTTAAAACAACAACTGCAATAGCTACCTGCCAATTAAGGTACACCATAAAAGCAAGCGTTGCAACAATAGTAACTAACCCTGTGAAAAACTGAGTAAAGCCCATTAAAAGCCCATCAGCAAACTGATCGGTATCTGCAATTATTCTGCTTACGGTTTCACCAGTTGGGTGGGTATCAAGATATTTTAAGGGTAAATTCTGTATTTTATCAAATGCAGTTTCCCTTATATTTTTTACTACGCCATACGTTACACGGTTATTTATCATGCCATAAATCCATTGAAGCAATGCACAAACACCAGTAACAACAAGGGCAAAAGTGATATAAGAAATAACTGTTTGTAACTGAACGTTGTTTTCACCGATAACGTAATCAATGGCCTGTCCGATCAAAATTGGAACATACAATGATAAAAGAACACTTATAAAGGATAAGATAACTGAAATTAAAATAAGCCCTTTAAATTTGCCAACGTATTTGATGGTTTTACGAATGGTTCCTTTATTCATTATCTTCACCCCCTACCTGTTGATAGTGGATTTCTTTATAAAGTGGTGAAGTTTCTAAAAGTTCTTCATGTGTGCCAATTGCCTGAATCTTGCCATCATCCAATAACACAATTTTATCTGCATGGCGAATTGAGGAAGTGCGCTGTGAAACGATAAATACCGTTTTATCATCCATTTCCTTAATTGCTTTCATTAAAAGCGAATCGGTTTTATAGTCAAGCGCTGATGCGCTATCATCTAAAATAAGAATTTTAGCATCCTTTATTAAAGCCCTGGCGATAGTTAAACGCTGTTTCTGACCGCCTGAAAAATTTCTGCCATACTGTTCAACAATTGTATCAAGGCCTTGTTCTTTATTTTTAATAATATCAAGCACCTGTGCCTTGTTTAAGGCTTCAATCACCTGTTCATCACTAGCATTTTCGTTACCCCATTTTATATTATCACGGATAGTTCCTTTAAAAAGTTCTGCCTTTTGGGGTACGATAGATATAATGGAACGAAGAAAATCTATATCGTAATTTTTTACATCTTCACCAAATACTTTACAAGTGCCTTCAAAGGTATCGTAAAATCTTGGAATAAGGTTTATTAAACTTGTTTTACCTGAGCCCGTGCCGCCGATAATACCGATGGTTTCGCCACTATTAACCGTAAATGTTACGTTTTCAACTGATGGCTCAACGTTATCGCCATAAACCAATGAAGCGTTATTAAATTCAACCATTGGCTTAGTTAAATCAAACTCTTTTTTGTTACCGTTTTTTTGGCTTGGTTCAATTTCAAGCACTGCTTGGATTCGGTTGCCGCAAGCAAAAGCCCTGGTAATACTGATAATAAGATTTGCTAACTTAATAAGTTCCACAAGAATTTGGGACATATAGTTATAAAGCGCCACTAAAGCACCCTGAGAAATAATACCCGTTTCAACGCTGATCGCACCTTTATAAATTAAAAATGCGATAGCAATGTTAATTACAACGTAGGTTAAAGGATTCATAAGTTGCGAAATCCTGCCTACAATCACCTGCATTTTAACTAAATCATCGTTTTCTTCTTTGAAACGTTTATTTTCATCATCTTCTTTAACAAAAGCACGGATAACACGGGCACCTGACAAGTTCTGCCTTGTTGAAGAAAGTACTTTATCAAGTTTTTGCTGTACTTTTTTATAAAGGGGAATTGAAACAAGCATTATTGTAAATACGATTATTGCTAAAACGGGAATTGCTACAACAAAAATCATAGCAAGTTCTTTATTTACAACGAATGCCATTATCATTGCGCCAAACACAACGAAAGGTGATCTTAACAAAAGCCTTAAACCTAAGTTGATTCCATTCTGAACTTGATTTATATCACTTGTAAGCCTTGTAATCATAGTGGCCTTGCCAAGTTTATCAATTTCGGGATAACCAAGCTTGTTTATATGATCAAAAAGCTTTAAACGAACGAGTTTTACTACTCCTGTTGCCGCTTTAGCCGCAAAAAACTGTGCGCACACGCTAAAAAGCAGACCTACAAATGCAAAAAGCACGAGAATAAGGCTCATTTTTAAGATGTACGGCGTGCCAAGGCCACCCTTTATACCCTTATCAATTAACGATGCAACAACCAAAGGTACAAAAAGTTCAAAAAGTGCCTCAAGCATCTTTAATAAAGGACCTAAAACAGTCTCTTTTTTGTATTTACCTAAAAATTTAAGTAGTTTTAACATTTATTTTTCCTTACTGTAATAACATTCATTTTCAATTGAACAACCGCCGCATTTTGTACAGCCTTCCTGTAAAAAAGGCGGAAGTTTATATTTAACAAGCAACGCACCTAATTTATTGCTCATTTCAATCAATTCATCGGGATCACACGGTTTTAAAAAGTTGTAATCGCAGTTATCCATTGGTCTAAATGGCATTATCGTTGGGAATACGCCTATTTTTGCAAGTCTTTCACATTCGTTTATTATATCTTCTTTAGGTTGGATTCCGCCAATTAAAACGCTTGAAACCTGCCCCCAGCCAAACAGTTCAACTGCTTTTTCAAATGCTTTATGATAATGCTCGTAAGTAATTCTTGATTTACCGGGACAAATCTTTTCTCTTAAAGCGCTATCGGCAATTTCTAAATTCATAATTACCACATTTGCCCCTGCTTCTTTTAAAAGCTCAAGTTTTTTTAATTCCTTTGGCGGTGCAAATTCAATGGCTATGGGACAGGAAGAAAATTCCCTTATGCCTTTAACTACGTTTATCCAGTATTTAACCATATAATCAGGGGCGAGATATGTTCCCCCTGAAAAATTAAGGGTGCTTTCGGGATAGACGGTAAATAATTTTTTTATTGATTCGCATAATTCTTCAACAGGAATTGGTGTTGTCCTTGAACATTCCAACGAACAGAATTTACACTTGTTTTCAGGGGTATCATAGCAACAGCTTGTGCTTGGCCAGATATTGATACAACCATCGGCGTGAAGCCTTGTAAGATCATCAAGCACGGTGTTTGTTTCAGGCAAAGCTTCAAAAAACTCAACCTTAAAACTTTCGTTATCCTTAAAAACCAAGTAATCTTCCCCTACCTTTTTTAAAACGTAAGGTGATTGGGTTGAATAATCTTCAGCAATACTTACACAGATATTTGAATTATTTATTTTTAAGTTAACTGCATCTATAAATCCTTTATAAAAGAAATGGGGATATTCCTTTTGTAACACCTCTTTAGTTTCAGGATGCACTGACATACCTAAGCAGAGAAGTTCTGCTTTAAACCTTATAATATCTAACAATTTTTAACCTCTTTTCATAATGCGCGGAAAACAATCTTTATTGTATTGAGGACAAGATAAACATTCTTCAATTAAAAAAGTTTCTTTAATTTCATAAAAGCCCTGACTTTTGAAAAAACCGTAGTTTTTTGCTGAAAGATAGACTTCTTTTTCATTTTTTAAGATTTCGTTTAACAGTTTTTTGCCAAGGCCTCTGCCTCGCAAAGTTTCATCAACACCGATATAATCAAGAATGATTTTATCGTTTCTTTTAGAAACAGTGGCACCGCAAAGAATTTTATGATCTTGAAAAACCATAATACTTTTTATGGGGTTCATTGTTTGAACCCAGTTTTCATTGATTTCCATTTTGCAGTTTTTATAAAATTCAGTAAGAATTTTATGATTTTTAACTTCTTTAAATTCCATTTTACCACCTGATATATAGTTTAACATAAATTTTACTTAATGTAAAACCTCTTTTTGTAAAAAAACGCTTTAAAATATATTAGTTTTTTGGTATAATATATTATAATATTTTTTTGAGGAGTAAAAAAATGGTTAAACACATTATTCTTTGGCAGTTAAAAGATGAAATTTCAAAAGAAAATCGTGCTGAGATTTTAAAAAATGCAAAAGAGAATTTAGAAGGTCTTTTTGGTAAAATTGACGGCTTAACTGAAATTAAACTTCAAACGGAAAAACTTTCTTCTTCTAATGCCGATATGATGCTATATTCAGAATTTGTTTCAAATGATGCTTTAAAAAGTTATCAAACGCATCCTGACCACGTTTACGTTGCCGATAACTTTATCCGACCCTATGTTTTGGCAAGGTTATGCCTTGATTTTGAAGAATAATGAAAAGAATTATAACGTTGCAGGATATTACCTGCGTTGGCAAATGTGCTTTAACAGTTGCATTACCTGTGATTTCCGCAATGGGTATTGAGGCTTGCCCACTACCTACTGCGCTTTTATCAAATCACACCGCCTTTAAAAGTTTTAAGGTTTTTGATCTGCATAAGAATATGCAGGAAATTATCCCTGAATTAAAACATCAGGGTTTTAATTTTGATGGCATTTATTCGGCATATCTTGGTTCAAAAGAGCAGATTGATACGGTTTGTGATTTTATAGATGATATGAAAAATGACAACACTCTTGTGCTTGTTGATCCTGTTATGGGCGATAATGGAAAACTGTACTCAGGTTTTGATTCAGATTTTCCTAAAAAAATGAAACAGCTTTGCAAAAAAGCAGATATTATCGTACCTAACGTAACCGAAGCAAGTTTTTTACTTGGTAAAAACGGTAATCTTTTTTACACCAGCCACAACGGGCTTATGCTTCATATGGAAAGACTTTGCGCACTTGGACCAAAAATCTGCGTTTTAACAGGAGTTGAAATAGACGGAAAACACGGAAGTGCCATTTATGATAAAACTACAGGCGATTTTTATTGTTTATTAAAGAAGAAAATTGACCGTACTTTTCACGGTACCGGTGATTTGTTTGCCTCGGTTTTATTTTCAGCTTTAATTAAAGGCTTTGATAATAAAAAAGCATTAAAACTTGCAGTTGAATTTACATACTCTGCTATGGAGGCTACTGTTAACAATAAAGATGCTTCCTGGTATGGTGTTGATTTTGAAACGGTGTTACCTGATCTTATCCTGATGCAAAAGGAAATCACTTGAAATAAATCCCATTTTATGCTATACTACTACATATTGAGTAATTTTGAAAAGGAGGTCCCCTATGCGCCACAAAATAATAGGTGTTGATGAAGATTCCGTTTGCTATGAACTTGGCATAAAGCCAGGCGATACTCTTGTTGCGATAAATGAAAAGCCTGTAAGGGATCTTCTTGATTATCAGTATTATGACGCTATGAACGATTTAAGCGTTACAATTATTGAAAACGAAACCAACGAAGCAGTTGTTTACGATATTGAAAAATTTGATCACGAGCATCTTGGATTAAGATTTGAAAATGATCTTTTAACTATGCGTTCATGCGCTAATAAATGTATGTTCTGCTTTATTGATCAGCTTCCTGCAAATATGCGTTCCACCCTTTATGTTAAAGATGACGATTGGCGTATGTCGGTTTTATTTGGTAATTACGTTACCCTTACAAACGTTTCTGAACGGGAAATCCAAAGAATTATTGATCAACACATTTCGCCCCTTTACATTTCGGTGCACACAACTGATACTGAATTAAGAAGGCAGATGCTTGGTAACCCTAAAGCACAGGATATTATGAGCATATTAAGGCGTTTTGCTGATGCGGGAATATATTTTCACACTCAGGTTGTTTTATGCCCTGAAATTAACGATGGTTTCCGTTTAAGGCAGACCTTTGAGGACCTTTTTACCCTTTATCCTTACTGCCAGAGCCTTGCAGTTGTTCCCGTTGGGCTTACCTATCACCGAAAAAAACTTCATAAATTAAAGAAATTTACGCAAACTGATGCCAAACATATCGTTGAAGAAATTTCAAAATGGCAGGAAAGTTGCCTTGAATTTAAAAATTCACGATTTATTTATCCTTCTGATGAGTTTTACGTGCAGGCGAACCTTCCTATTCCAAGCCACAATGATTACGAAGATTTTTGCCAGATTGAAAACGGTATCGGTATGCTTGCAAAGTTCAAGCAGGAACTTATTGAATATCTTCCTGAATTACCCCCTTGGATTCCTGATAGAACAGTTTCTATAGCAACAGGCGTTTCTGCCGTTTCCTTTATGGAAGAAATGGTTGCTATTTTAAAAGAAAAATTTCCTAATCTTAACGTAAACATCTTCCCTATTACCAACTTCTTTTTTGGCGAATCCGTTACTGTTACAGGGCTCTTAACAGGCAGGGATATCGCCGTTCAGCTTGAAAATAAGGACGTTGGAAGTGAAATTTTAATCTGTGACACTATGTTAAGAGGCGCAGACGGTAAGTTTCTTGATGATTTAAGCGTTCAAGACGTTGAAAATTGGATAAATAAAAAAATTACACCTATAGAAAATTCAGGCAGTGCTTTTGCTATGGCACTTCTTGGAGTTAAGGAGAACTAAATTATGAAACCCCTTGTTGCCATTGTTGGCAGACCAAACGTTGGTAAATCTACGTTTTTTAATAAGCTTTCAGGTAAGCGCCTTTCTATTGTTGAGGACACCCCCGGTGTTACAAGAGATAGATTGTATACTGACGTTACCTGGCTTGACTATACCTTTACCCTTATTGATACAGGCGGTATTGAATTAAAAAGTGATGACGTTTTTTATAACGAAATGCTTAAGCAGGCTGAAGTTGCAGTTGAAACTGCTGACGTTATTTTGTTCTTCACCGATGCGCGCCAGGGCATGCTTTCTGCTGACCAGGACGTTGCAGATTATTTAAGAAAAAAACACGATAATATTATTTTAGTTGTAAATAAAGTTGACGGGCCTACCCAGGAAGACAGCGTTTACGATTTTTATTCACTTGGTTTAGGTGAACCAAGCGGCATTTCTGCCCTTAATATGATGGGCTTTGGCGATCTTTTAGATAGGATTGTTGAAAACTTCCCCCATAACCTTGATGAAGATGAAAATGATGATACTATTAAGATTGCAGTTGTTGGTAAGCCTAACGCAGGTAAATCTTCACTTGTAAATAAACTGTTAGGTCAACAGCGTTCAATTGTAAGTAATATTCCCGGCACTACCCGTGATGCTATTGATACGCCTTTTGAACAGGATGGGCAAAAGTTTGTTTTAATTGATACTGCAGGTATCCGCCGCAAAAAATCTATTGATGACGGCACTGTTGAAAGATACAGTGTTATCCGTTCACTTGACGCTATCAGGCGCTCGGACGTTGCTTTAATCGTTTTAGATGCTGCGCAAGGTATGACCGAGCAGGACGTTAAGATTGCCGGATACGTTAAGGAACAAGGTAAAGCTGCACTTGTTGTTGTTAACAAGTGGGATCTTATTGAAAAAGATACTAATACAAGCGAAAAATTCAAGAAAAAAATGCGTGCAGATCTTGCATTTATGGATTACGTTGATTATATATTCATTTCGGCATTAACCGGTCAGCGTACACATAAAATTTTATCTATGGTTAAGGATGTATATGAATCTGCCTGCAAGAGAATTGCAACAGGCGTTTTAAATGATACGCTTTCTGATGCTATGCAACTTAACGAGCCACCAACAAAGAACGGTAAACGTTTAAAGATTAAATATGCTGCCCAGGTTGCAGTTAACCCGCCTACGTTTATTCTTTTTGTAAACGATCAGAAGCTTATGCATTTTTCATATAAACGTTACCTTGAAAACAGTTTCCGTGAAGCATTTGGTTTCAGGGGCACACCAATTAACCTTATTCTAAGAGAGAAGGAGAAAGAATAGTGTTAGTTTTAAAAATCGTAATTACAGTTATTATTGGTTACTTTCTTGGCACGATTTCCTGTGCAAGCATTTTAACTAAAGCTGTTTTTAAAAAAGATATCCGCACTTTAGGCAGTGGTAATGCAGGAACAACCAACGTTTTGCGAAACTTTGGATTAAAATATGCCATTCCCGTTTTCTTTGGCGATGCTTTAAAATGCGCAGGTGCTGCTGTTTTAGGTTGTTTTATTATTGGCAGAGGCTTTGAAAACTTTAACTGGATTGATGGTTTTACCTCGCCTTACATTTTTATTGGTGGCATTAGCGCTATTATTGGGCACAACTTCCCTGTTTTTATGAGTTTTAAAGGCGGAAAAGGCGTTGCTTGTTCTCTTGGCCTTTTAGCCATTATGAACCCTATTTTAGGTTTAATATTTATTATTTTGGCGGCAGTAGCAAATATTCATATCAGGCTTTATTCTCTTGTTTCAATGTCTACAATGTTACTATCTGCAATTGTTTTTACGATTTTTGATGCCAAAGGTGAAATTTTTGAAATACTTACCCTTTGGTTTATGTTTTTATTGATGGTGTTTATGCACCGCGAGAACATTAAAAGGCTTTTTAAAGGTGAAGAAAAGAAAATTGATATTTTTAAGTAATTCGGAGGTTTCCTAATGGCTTATAATGCAAAGGATATAAAAATTCTTGAAGGACTTGATGCGGTGCGTATGCGCCCGGGTATGTATATCGGTACCACGGGTCCTGACGGTATGCACCATCTTTTATGGGAAATAGTTGATAATGCCATTGATGAGGCTGCAAACGGTTATGCTGATGAAGTAACCGTTACACTTTCTGATGATAACGTTGCATCTGTTGAAGATAACGGACGCGGTATGCCTGTTGATATTCATCCTCAAAAAGGTGTTTCAGGCGTTGAAGTTATTTTTACACAGCTTCATGCAGGCGGTAAATTTGATAATAATCAGTACGAATTCAGCGGTGGCTTGCACGGTGTTGGCGCTAGCGTTGTTAATGCACTTTCAGAGTGGACAAACGTTGAAGTTTATAAGGATTATAAAGTTTATCGCACAGAATTTGAAAGACAGTATACCGAAGATAAGAAAAGTGTTATTTCTGGCGCCACAAAGATGCATTTAACAAAAGTTGGCACAACTGAAAAGCACGGTTCACTTGTTACCTTTAAACCGGACAAGCTTGTTTTTGGTACCGTTACTTTTAACTTTGATACTATCGCACACAGGCTTAAAGAACTTGCATTTTTAAATGCAGGTTTAAAGATAAATCTTATTGACACCCGCGTAGGAAAAGAAAAAGAAAAGCATTATTGTTTCCAGGGTGGCCTTAAGGATTTTGTTAAATATTCAAACGAAGGTAAGACTCCTGTTTTTGATGAACCTATGCTTTTTAAGGGCGAATACAACGGTATTCGTGCAGAAGCGGCAATTCAGTACACAGATTCATACAACGAAAGTACAATTTCATTTGTAAATAATATTCCAACAAAAGAAGGCGGAACACACGAAACAGGCTTCCGTACTGCATTAACGAAGGTGCTTAATGATTATGCAAGGCGCACCGAAGTTTTAAAAGAAAAAGATCCTAACTTTAACGGTGAAGATTTTAGAGAAGGTATGACTGCAGTTATTTCAATAAAAATGCAGAACATACAGTTTGAAGGGCAAACAAAATCAAAACTTGGTTCAGTTGAAGCACGCCCTGCGGTTGAAGCCATTATTTCTGAACAATTAGAAAAATTCCTTGATGATCCTAAAAATCAAGCTATTGGTTCCTTGATTTTACAAAAGGCTGTTGCTGCGGCAAAAGTACGTGAGGCCGCAAAAAAGGCAAAGGATATCGCAAGAAAGAAAAATAGCCTTGACGTTACTGCATTAGTTGGCAAACTTGCTTCATGTACAGGCAAAAAGCCTGAACAAAACGAACTGATCATCGTAGAAGGTGATTCTGCAGGCGGTAGTGCAAAACAGGGCCGTGACAGAAGATTTCAGGCGATTTTACCTTTAAGAGGTAAGCCTGCGAACAGTGAAAAAAGAAGAATTGAACAGATACTTTCAAACGAAGAATACTGTTCACTTATTACTGCGCTTGGTACAGGTATTGACGATGATTTTGATATTTCACTTTTAAAATATCATAAGATTATTATTTTAGCCGATGCTGACCAGGACGGCGGACATATCCGTTCACTTTTACTTACGTTCTTTTACCGCTATATGAAGCCTTTAATTACCGAAGGCCACGTTTATATCGGTACTCCACCTCTTTATAGGCTTGAAAAGAAATCTACCAAAGAGCTTTTTTACTGTTATTCTGATGAAGAACGCATAGAAACTGCGCAAAAATTAGGCAGAGGCTATGAGATTCAAAGATATAAAGGCTTAGGCGAAATGGACCCTGAACAACTTTGGGATACCACTATGAATCCTGAGCACCGCACTTTAGTTAGGGTTACCATTGAAGATGCTTTTGAAGCTGAACGCCTTGTTACCGTTTTAATGGGCGATAAAGTTGAAGTTCGCAGGCAAT
>JAZSPY010000092.1:0-4983 GCA_045537705.1 Clostridia bacterium | reverse complement strand
GTTTGCAATACGGTAGAACATATCACTCCACATCATTGGCTTAAAGCCTGTGCTTTTTGCAATATCACAAACTCTGTTTAAGTGGCTAAGTAAAATTTCAAAACGGTCTTTAGGGCCAAATAAATCGTAATACTTTCCTCTGCCAAGCATATGGGCTTCATCCATACCGATATGGATTTTATCTGTGCGGAAACATTCCTTTAATGAAGCAAACATATTTTTAATTAAATCATAAACTTTATCGTTTCCAACAAGCAGAATATCATCGGCATCAATAATATCTTTGCACCAGCGCATATAAGCAGTCATATGAGCAAGGGTTTGTATATTAGGTACAAGTTCAACACCTAAATTAAAAGCAAAATCATCAAGCTCTTTTAATTCTTTCTTGGTGTACTTGCCCCTTAAATATCCAAAATGGTTGTCAAAATCAATTTCATAAGTATCTTCCATATACAAATGAACTTGATTGTATCCCATTTTTTTAATAATAGTAATGAATTCTTTTATGGAATCAACTGTCATAACTGCATTTCGTGAACAGTCAATCATTACGCCAAGTTTGTTAATTTTATCATCCATGATTACAAGTTCCTTAAGTTAATTTTTTAGTATTTTAACATTTTTAAAGTGCTAAGTCAATATAGAAACGATGTTGCAAAAGATAATTTTAAATGTTATAATTATAATAACGTAAAGAGGTGATTATTTTGATTTATACAAAAAACACAAAAAAAGCCCTTGCTTTTTCATTTAAGGCACACAAAAATCAAAAGGATAAAAGCGGAATGCCATACGTGTTTCATCCCTTTCATTTAGCAGAACAGATGAATGATGAAGCAACCACTATCGTAGCACTAATGCACGATGTGGTAGAAGATACAAGGTACACCTTTAAAGATATAAAAAAATTGGGCTTTGATGATGAAATAATAGATGCTCTTAAACTATTAACCCATGAAAAAGGGGTTGATTATATGGAATACGTTAAAAAAATCAAAGATAATCCTATTGCCAAAAAGGTAAAGCTTGCAGATTTAAAGCATAATTCAGATATAACAAGGTTAGATGTTATTGATGAAAAAGCGTTAAAACGAAAAGAAAAATATCTTAAAGCAATTGAGATTCTTACAACATAAAGGAGAAATGCAAATGTATACAATTTACGTAAAATTTGATTGCCATAAAAATAAAAGAGAAGATTTTATAAACAAAGTAAAAGAAAATAAGGTGGAAATATTTACTTTCGTAAATGAATAATTTCCTTTTTAGATAATAGTGCAAACTACAAATAAAAAAACACCCTATGAATAAACGTCATAGGGTGTTTTATCTTATAATAAAAATATCGGATTAGTCCAGGCTTTTTTGCCATCCTTATCAACAATACTGATTCTAACGTAACTGTATGGTCCTGCCCAACTGGGTCCTTCAATGTTAAATTCAGCGTGGGTGATATTGCCTTCATTATCTTTTTTAACAACGGTAGGGTGTTTATCACCGTGTAATCGCACGCGGGCAACAGGGGAACAATCAATAATCGCTTTATTATCTTCAACGTAGAAATCGTAAATTTCAGGCCCGCAAGAAGAATAAAACTCACCGTTTTTTAACGCTTTTAAAATGGAATTTATGTCTTTATCGGCCTTAACCATAACCCAGCCATGACCTATGATATTCTTTGTATGCGCATCATCGCTTGCTACACCGTACCAGACTTTACCTTGTCCTAAAAGTTCATCCCAATATGCCGCATCGTTATCACAATCGCAACATAATGCACTGATACTGTTCCAGATTTCCAAAGCAAAATTACCTTGTTGCATTTCAAAATGCCTTGCAGTTATGCTGCTCCATTGTGGGTGGCATAAAATCGTTAAATTGTTTTTACTGTGCATATCATCAAGAAATTCTTGATATTCTTCGCACTTTTTTATATCAAACCACGGCATTTTTTGATCATGATCTAAGCCATTACCATTTTCTTTATCAGGGCCAATACATACCGTATGAAAAAGTCGCACTCCGTTGTCTTTATCAAAACCGGTACCACATTCAGTACCTGGGATAACGATTACATCAGTTTCAGGTGCGTAGTTTTCAAAATTATATATCTGATGATCGGTAAGTGCAACAAAAGAATATCCAAGTTCTTTAGCATAAGTAATAAGTTCTTCAGGGGTCATTTTGCCATCAGAACGCGTGGTGTGAAAGTGTAATCCACCTTTTAAAAAACTTTTACTTTTATCAATAAATGCTTGTTGTCTTTTCATAAAAATACTTCCTTAAATTTAACGTTAATAATATTGTATTTTATCAGACAGCCAATGTCAATAAATTTTAGATTTATAGTGTTTTTTAGTGTGTTTTCCTTGGGTTTTAATGAAAAATACTTTTCTATGCTAAGTAGGTTGCAAATTTATTTTATAAATGGTACAATTGTTTTATAAAAAAAGGAGTAATATTTATGGAAACTATTATAAATAAAAACATTTCATCAAACGTAGTCTACACAAAGTTTTACGTTTGCCCAACCTGTAATAATATTATTCAATCATTAGGTGATGCAACAATTTGTTGTTGTGGTAATGATTTAATGCCACTTAAAGCCGAAGAAATTGATGAAAAGCATCAATTCACAGTAGAAAAAGTAGAAGATGAAATTTTTATTTCAAGCAAACATTCTATGACCAAAGAACATTATATCTCTTTTGTAGCATACGTAACAGGCGAAAAAATTCAGTTTGTAAAGTTGTACCCTGAAGGTAATGCTGAAGCCCGTATTGAACCACGCGGTAGGGGATATTTGTATAGTTATTGTAACAAACACGGTTTAATGAAACAAAAGATATAATAAGGAGAAAATAATATGTACACAATTTACGTTAAATTTGATTGCCACAAAAATAAAAGGGAAGCATTTATTCAAAAAGTAAAAGAAACAGGCGTGTTAGATGCAATTAGAAACGAAGATGGTTGCATTAAATACGATTATTATTTAAGCGAAAAAGATCCTTGTGAAATTCTTTTAATTGAACAATGGGAAAGTAAACAGCATCAACAGGTTCACCTTAATCAACCTCATATGGATACGCTTCGTTCGTTTAAAGATGATTATATTCATAACACAGTTTTAGGCGAAATAGAACTTAAATAAAACCCAAACAGGCTTTAAAACAAGCCTGTTTTATTTATTTGGGACTAAATTTTGTCTTTTTAAAACAACACGGGGGTAAAACATTGCGTTTTAAAAATAAATATGGTAAAATAACCGTGTCTTAAAAAAGCAAAAAAATTTATAAAGGAAAATAAAAATGATTCCAAAGATTTTAGTAGTTGGCAGTTTAGTAATGGATTTGATTGTAGAAACTACTCGCTTCTGCCAGGCGGGTGAAACTGTTATCGGTTGCGGATTTTCTACAGCACCCGGCGGAAAAGGTGCAAACCAGGCAGTGCAAGCTGCAAGGCTTGGCGCACAAGTAACGATGGTTGGTAGGGTAGGTAATGATGATTTTGGTAAAAATCTTATTTCTTCGTTAGAAGAAAGCGGTGTAGATACTCAGTACGTTTTCATTACAGATGATGCACCAAGTGCTGTTGGCAACGTTCAGATTCAAAAGAACGAAAATGGTACCGAAAATCGCATTATCGTTGTACCTGGCGCAAATCATAAATTAACAGTTCAGGACGTTGAATTTTTAAAAGAAACAATTAAAAATTACGATATGGTAATTCTTCAGCACGAAATACCAAAGGCAGTAAACTTGTTCGTTGCAAAAATTGCAAAGGAAAACGGTGTGCCCGTTATGCTTAATCCTGCGCCATCAGATACTGTTCCTGAAGATTTAATTAAGTGCTTAACCTTTATTTCTCCTAACGAACACGAAGCCGAGGATATCGTTGGCATTAAGCCTGAAGGCGAAAACAGTATTTTTGAAGCAGTAAAAAGCCTTCATAATATGGGTGTTAAAAACGTTATTATTACTTTAGGTAAAGAAGGTTGCGCCTATTCAGATGGTAAGGCGATTATTAAATCCCCAAGTATTCCTGCTAAAAAGGTTCTTGATCCAACTGCCGCAGGGGATAGTTTTATCGGTGCGTTTTGCGCGGCAGTTTCTGCAGGAGTTGAAGCAGAAAAAGCTTTAATTTTTGCAAACTGTACCGCAGGTATTACAGTTTCAAGAATGGGCGCCCAAACAAGCCTTCCTTACCTTAATGAAGTTATTTCAAGCTTAAATGAAAAAGGGTTTGAAACAGATATTTATAATATTATAAAAGGTGAATAAAATGAAAGCATTAGACAAATTTTTAGATATCAGCGTTCAGGAATTTAATGAATACGTAAAAAGCATTGATCAAGAAAGCATTTATAAGGCTGCTAAAATAATTTTAGATGCAAAAGAACAGGGTAATAGATTGCATATTACAGGCATCGGCAAACCTGCACATATTGCAGGATATATCGCTTCTTTAATTTCTTCAACAGGCACTCCTGCATATTTTTTACACGGAACTGAAGCTGTTCACGGTTCTTGCGGTCAGTTAGCAAAAGGTGATGTTGTTATCTGTATTTCCAATAGTGGTGAAACGCAGGAATTAAAAGCAACAGCTATGGCAATTAAAAATAACGGTTGTAAGGTTATTTCTGTTTGCGGTAATGAAAATTCCTGGCTTGGCAAATTTTCTGAAGTTTGTTTAAAAGCAGGTGTTAATCAGGAAGGCGGACCCCTTAACCGCGCACCAAGATCATCAATTTTAATAGAAACCTATATTCTTCAGTGTTTAAGCGTAGTTTTACAAGAAAGCGTTAATATTACACCACAGGAATACGTGCTTCGCCATCCAGGCGGCTCATTAGGCCAGTTAAGAGAGAACGAAAAATAGTATAAAAACTTCCGTGATAAAGGCGGAAGTTTTTTTGTTTTATTTGACTTTTTCTTTTCCATAAGTTATCATATTAATAAATAAGAAGGTATGATTATG
>JAZSPY010000144.1:0-44056 GCA_045537705.1 Clostridia bacterium | reverse complement strand
ATATAAATATATATAATACATATTATTTGTTTTGACAAAAGTAGGGTGTATCTGCTAAAATAAAATAGCGGAGGTGTTTAATATGATTGAAATTATAAACCAATTTATTTTTACCTACTTAAACAGCCAAAACGTTTTTTTAATTACTGCGTCAATACTTGGCGGATTGTTGATTTTGTATGTTGTTTTATCCCTTGTGGGATTTAGATCAATAAAAAAGATAATAAAGGCTTTAAGGGAAGAAATAGGCGAAGAAATCATCAAACGAATTGAAGGCCTTAGTCTTTCAAAACGCTACGAAAAAATGTGGCAGGATTACTATGAAGCATATTGTTCAGAAACTACGGTTTCCCTGCACAATTATCTTATTAAAAATGATATTTTAGGCGGCAAAAATATTTTTAAAGTTGCTTCCCGCGTTATAGCAATCGGTGGATTTTCTTTTTGTTTAATCGGTGTAATTAAAAATCCCGTTTTGTTTGAAGCAGAAAGGCAAAATCTTATTTGCTTGTTTTTTGCGCTTTTAACGGTAGAAGCTGTTTGCGAACTTGTGTACTTGTTCTTTGAAGAATTAAGAAGAAAACGCACATTAAGGTTTATGGAAGAATTTGAAATGCTTTCAAAACGTAAACTCCATGGGTTTGGTGTAAACTTTGAAACAAGCCACCTTATGCAAAAAATAAGTGAGCTTGATGAACGTATTGATCAAGTTCGTCTTGGTGTAAATCAGCTTAATGCCCGTCTTGACAGGCAATATAGATTTTTAGAAAACAGGGAGAAGCCTGAAGAATGTTAATCTCAGTTACAAATCAAAAAGGCGGGGTAGGTAAAACTACAACAGCCATTAACCTTTCCGCAGGCCTTGCATTAAAAGGCAAGAAAACGCTTTTACTTGATCTTGATCCACAGGGCAATGCAACCAGCGGGCTTGGTATTGATAAAAACAATATGGGTATTTATGATGTTGTTATTGATAACGAAGATATCCATTCCGTTATAATGGATACAAGCGTTAAAAACCTTAAAATAATACCTTCAAACATTGATCTTTCAGGTGCAACGGTTGAAATGGTTGCCTTAAAGGATAGGGAAAGTCTTTTAAAAAATGCTTTGAATCAGATAAAAGATGAGTTTGATTATATTTTAATTGATTGTCCGCCATCTTTAGATCTTTTAACGGTAAATGCGTTCACCGCAAGCGATAAGGTGCTTGTGCCTATTCAGTGCGAGTTTTATGCATTGGAAGGTTTAGGGCAGTTGATGAATACTGTTAAACTTATAAAAATGCGCCTTAACCCTAATTTAGAAGTTGATGGGGTTGTGTGCACTATGTACGATTCAAGAACAAATCTTTCACAACAAGTGGTTGATGAGGTTAAAAAGTATTTTAATAAAAAAGTGTACAGCACTTTTATTCCAAGAAACGTGCGCCTTGCCGAAGCACCAAGCTTTGGTGAGCCTATTCAGATTTTTGATGGCTATTGCCAAGGCGCCCTTGCTTATAAGAATTTATGCGAAGAATTTATTGAAAGGAATCAAGGCTAATGAAGAAAAAAGGTTTAGGCCGCAGTGCAGTATTTGGTGAAGATTTTTCTTTTGAAAGTATCACTACACAAACTGAAATTGATAAAGAATACGTGCATCAGTTGCCAATAAATAAGATTGACGTTAATAAAGCACAGCCACGAAAAACTTTTAATAAAGAAACTATTGAAGCCTTGGCACAATCAATAAAAGAAAACGGTATGCTTCAGCCAATCACTGTTCAAAAAACAGGGGATAGGTATGAAATTATTGCAGGTGAACGGCGTTATCGTGCGGTAAGGCTTTTGGAAATGGAAACCATTCCTGCAATTATAAAAGAGCTTTCGCCCCAAAAGGTATGCCAGCTTGCACTAATTGAAAACTTGCAACGTGAAGACCTTAACCCTATTGAAGCCGCTGCGGCCATTAAAGCTTTAATGGAAGATTTTAATTTAACACAGCAGGAAGTTTCTGAAAAAATCGGAACTTCACGTCCTAATATTGCCAACGCTTTAAGGCTTTTAAAGTTGCCTAAAGAAGTACAAGCCTTGATTATGGAAGGCAAAATTTCTTCAGGCCACGGTAGAGCTTTTGCTGTTTTAGAAGATCAAAAAACCATAATTCTTTTAGCAAATCAGTGCGCAGAAGAAGGTTGGTCCGTTCGCCAGGCGGAGCAAAAAGTTAAAGCGCTTTTAGAAACAAAAAAACCTAAAAAGAAGAAAGAAAAAAAGCGTATTCCTGAATTTGATTCTTTAGAAGACAGTATGCGTATGGTTATGGGCACAAAGGTTAAAATAAACGGTAACGATAAAAAAGGCAAGATTGAAATAGATTATTACAACCGTGATGACCTTGAAAGAATTATTGCAATTCTTTGCCCTGAAATTTAACATAAAGTGTTGCAAAAATTACATATTTTTGATACAATATATACATTAAACTGTTGCAAGGAGGAAGCCTGAAAACATCAGATTTTCAGGTAATTTAACTTGGATAAGCTTATAATTAACGGCGGAAAAAGAATGCAGGGCGAAATATCGGTTAGCGGCGCAAAAAATGCCGCAGTTGCTATTATTCCTGCGGCCTTAATTTCCGATGGCGTTTGTGTTATAGATAATATTCCTGATATTGATGACGTTGAGGTTTTAGCACAAACTTTGCGTTCATTAGGTGCAAAAGTTGATACTTCTGTTAAAGGGCAAATCACAATTGATCCTACAGGTGTTCAATCAGTTTGCCCTTCAGAAAAACTTACAAGAAAAATGCGTGCATCATACTATTTAATGGGTGCGCTTTTAGCGCGATTTGGCGAAGCAAAGGTTCCACCGCCAGGTGGCTGTAATATCGGTAAACGCCCAATTGATCAGCACTTAAAAGGATTTCAGACCCTTGGTGCTACAATTAAAAATACTAACGTTGTTGAAATTAAAGCTCCTGAATTAAAGGGCGCTGAAGTTTTTTTAGACGTTGTAAGCGTTGGCGCAACTATCAATATTATGCTTGCGGCTGTTAAGGCTGAAGGCACAACAACTATCTTTAACTGCGCAAAAGAACCCCATGTTATTGATGTTGCAAACTTCTTAAACAATATGGGCGCAAAAATTAAAGGCGCAGGTACTGATGTTATCAGGATTAAAGGCGTTAAGCATTTGCGTTCCTGTAACTATACTTTAATCCCTGATCAGATTGAAACAGGAACCTGGATGATTATTGCCGCTGCAACAAAAAGTGATATTTTAATTAAAAACTGCATTCCTGTGCATATGGAATCACTTTCTGCTAAACTTTATGAAGCGGGCTATAAGATTGATGAAGGGGAAGATACCTTAAGGATCCTTCCTATGGAAAAACGCCCCAAGGCAGTTAAGGTTAAAACAATGGTTTATCCGGGCTTCCCAACGGATCTTCAGCAACCTTTCTCAGCACTTTTAGCAACAGCTGATGGTACAAGCGTTATTACCGAAACTATTTTTGAACAACGCTATCGCCATCTTGATGAGTTAAGAAAAATGGGCGCAATTACCGATTTTACCGATCGTGTTGCTATGATTGATGGTGTTGAAAAACTTTACGGAACTGAGGTTGAAGCCCTTGATCTAAGGGGCGGTGCGGCGCTGGTTGTTGCCGGCTTAATGGCAGAAGGCACAACAACCGTTACAGGCGTTCAGTATATTGATAGGGGCTATGAAAAAATAGTTGAAAAACTTCAAAGCCTTGGTGCAGATATTAAACGAGTAAGTGAATAAAAAATAACGGTCTATCAGTTTTGATAGACCGTTTTTTTTACCAAGGCAAATATAATTTTTCTATTTCTGTTGCTTCGGCTTTGCCACCTGTTGATTGGATAAAATAATCGGATAATTTTATAAAATCTTCTTCTTTTACAGTTAAGGTTAAAGTAACGTTTTCACCGTATTCAATATTTTTAACTATAATATAATCACTGTTTGCGATGTTTTTTTGAAGGCGGTTATAGGTGGTGTAATCTAAGGTAACCTGGCTGATACTTGAAAGCATCATTACTTTTACGCCTGCGTTATCAATAGCAGAAGCACAAGAAGATGAGTATGCCCTTGTTAATCCGCCTGCGCCTAATAAAATGCCGCCAAAGTATCTTGTAACGGTAACTAAAACGTTGGTAATATCCTTTTTTACTAACACTTGTAAAATAGGCTGACCTGCTGTGCCCTGAGGCTCACCATCATCAGAATAGCGCATTATATCTTTTTTTTCGCCTATTATATACGCCCAACAAACGTGGCGGGCATCGGGATGCTTTTTTCTTTCCTTTTGAATAAAAGCGTTTGCTTCTTCTTCAGAGGAGATAGGAAAAGCACAAGATAAAAAGGTGGATTTATTTATAACCTGTTCTGATTCGCCTAATTGTGATATGGTTTTATACATTATTTAACCTGAATTTTCTGGTGTACTTTTTTGCCTTTATGAAGGATAAATTCACCTTTTGCAATAACATTTTCAGGAACGGTAGCATTAACATCGGTAATCTTTGTTTCATCAATAGAAACTGCGCCACCTTCAATTAAGCGCCTGCCTTCGCCAATACTCTTGGTAATGCCTGCGGTAATTAAAAGTTCACTAACACGAACGCTAACCTGATCTTTTGTTAATTCCATAGCGATCATATCGCTTCCGTTACCACCGCCAAAGGCTGCCTTTGCTGCGTTTTGTGCTTTAATGGCTTCTTCTTCGTTATGAACGATTTTTGTAACCTCGTAAGCAAGGCGTTCCTTTGCTTTGTTAATGCGTTCATCTTTAAATTGGCAAAGTTCGTTGATTTCGTTTAATGGCATAAAGGTTAAAAGTTTTAAGCACTTTTCAACGTCAGCATCATCAACGTTTCTCCAGTACTGATAGAAATCGTAAGGTGAAGTCTTTTGGGCAGAAAGCCATACTGCGCCCCCTGCAGTTTTACCCATTTTTGTGCCATCTGATTTAGTTAAAAGGGTAAAGGTCATTGCAAAAGCATCTTCTTGCTCTTTTCTTCTGATAAGGTCAGCACCGCCAAGCATATTTGCCCATTGGTCATCGCCGCCTAATTCTAATTTACAACCGTACTTCTGATAAAGCATCAAAAAGTCATAACTCTGCATAAGCATATAGCTGAATTCAAGGAAAGTAAGGCCTTTTTCCATACGCTTTTTAAAGCATTCAAAGGTAATCATACGGTTAACTGAGAAATATACGCCGATATCGCGCATAAATTCAACAAAGTTAAGGTTTAAAAGCCAATCACCGTTATCAACCATCATTGCTTTATCATCAGAAAAATCAATGAACTTTGAAATCTGCTTTTTAAAACATTCAACGTTATGGCGGATGGTTTCCTTTGTCATCATTGAACGCATATCACTTCTGCCGCTGGGGTCGCCAACAAAAGCGGTACCGCCACCAATTAAGCAGATTGGCTTATGGCCTGCCCTTTGCATATGTGCCATTGCCATTAAAACAAGAAAATGGCCAACGTGAAGGCTGTCTGCAGTTGGATCAAAACCAACGTAGAAAGGCACCTTTTCGCTTCCTAAAAGTTTATAAAGGTCTTCCTCAAAGGTGATCTGCTTAACAAAGCCTCTTTCTTTAAGTGTATCCAATACGTTTTGTGCCATTTTAAAAATCTCCTTAAAGTAATTTTTTTATATTATACTCTTAAAAGATAAAAAAAGCAACTCGTTTAATGCACATTTGATTTCTAAAAAGCATAAAATAAACAAAAAAGGAGGTTTTTTTTATGCTTACACGAAGATTTAACTACATAGTTGAAGATGGTGACACTCTTTTTGGCATTGCTTTAAAGTTTAACGTACCCCTTCAAACCTTAATTCAGATAAATAATTTGCCTAACCCTGATTATATTGAACCGGGGCAAACAATTGAAATTCCTGTTAGCGAAGAATTTTATCAGATAGTTCAGTTGGTTGAAAGGCAATGTAAAAAACAAACTGCGCCGGTAAGCAATAGTGTAACCGTAACTGTTGAAGAAGTTGATGAACCTCAACCTATTAACGATATCGTTTATAAACGCCATAGGGTTCGTAGGGGTGATACAGTATACCTTCTTGCCAAGGAATACGGCACAACAACAGGTAATATTTTGCAATTAAACCCCCAAATTACTGACGTTCGCAATATCCAAATCGGCAGTATTTTAACTATACCAATTCCACCGACAAATTCGTTTATCTACGTTGTCAGGCCCGGGGATACAGTTTACCGTATTGCCCAAAATAACGGTTTAACCGTTGAAGATATTATGAAATATAACTACATTGAAAGCGATTACACCCTGTATCCAGGGCAACAGCTTGTAATTATAAAAAAATAAAGAGAGTTTAAAAACTCTCTTTATTTTTTATTCTTCAATTGTAATATTTTTAATGGTCTGGTCTTCAATTGGTCTGTCAGCATAACCTGTGGGGGTAGTTGCGATTTTATCTAAAACCTCAAAACCTTCAACAAGTTTACCAAAGGCTGCGTACTGCCCATCAAGATGGGGTGCATCTTTGTGCATAATAAAGAACTGTGAGCCTGCTGAATCGGGCATCATTGATCTTGCCATTGAAATAACACCGCGGGTATGTTTAAGGGGATTATTTACACCGTTAGATGAAAATTCGCCTTTGATCTGATAACCGGGGCCGCCCATTCCTGTGCCGGTAGGATCACCGCCCTGAATCATAAAGCCTTCAATAACACGGTGGAAAATAAGGTTTTCGTAAAAATCTTGTTTACAAAGTTTAACAAAGTTCTTAACGGTAATAGGTGCGCTTTGTTCATCAAGCGCGATAACCATTTTACCGCCATTTTTCATTTCAATAATTGCTTTCATTTGTTAATCCTCCAATTCCTTAAAAGCATCAATTTCTTCATCTTTTTGCTTTGCCTGTTTGGGCATTTTAAGAACGCGAACGTCTTTATAATTAAATTCTTTTAATTCAATCTGATCACCGTTTGTAACGGTAACCTTAACAGTTTCTTTTAAAACGTTTACTTCGGTGATTTTGCCGTCGCCTGCAGGTGTTTTAACTTCGGCATTTACAGGGGGCATTTTTTTGTGGGCGGCTTCGTAATGGTGCTGTTCGTACTTTAAGCAACACATAAGCCTGCCACAAAGGCCGCTGATTTTTGTAGGATTAAGTGAAAGACCTTGTTCCTTTGCCATTTTAATTGAAACAGGTTGAAATCCTCCTAAGAAGCGCGAGCAACAACAAGGCTGACCGCATGGGCCTAAACCGCCTAAGAGTTTAGTTTCATCACGAACGCCGATTTGCCTTAATTCAATTCTTGTTCTGAAGGTTGAAGCAAGCTCTTTAACAAGATCTCTGAAATCAACCCTGCCATCAGAAGTGAAATAAAAAACTGCTTTTGCACAATCAAAAGTGTATTCAACACGAACAAACTTCATATCAAGCTTGTGTTGTTCTGCTTTCTTTTGCGCAATATCTAACGCTTTTTTCTCTTTATCAATATTTTCCTGTAACTTTTTATCGTCCTGTTCTGTTGCAACCCTTAAAATTGGCTTAAGTGGGGCAACTATCTGATCTTCAGGAATAAGTTTTGTTGCAACTGAGGTAACGCCGTATTCTACGCCCTGGGCAGTTTCAACAATAACCCCTGTGCCAACTTCAATTTGTTTTTTATTAGGATCAAAATAATATGTTTTACCGGTGTTACGGAAACGAATTCCAACTACCTGTGCCATGTTTTTCCGCCTTTCGCAAGTGTATAAGCAAGCCTATCAAAAATTAGACCGCTGTTAACGTTTTTTTGTTTTGCCGCTAAGGAATCCTGAACGGCTTTTAATTTTAATAAGTAATCCGTGTCCTTTGTTTCCCTGAACTTTTGAAAAAGCTTTGTTTCAAGAATTTCTGCTAAAACAAGGAAATCTTCTTTTTCCTTTTCAAAAATCATTTCTATATGACCGTGGGTAAGATTTTTATCGGTTAAAATATCTGTTGCAAGGCTGTTTAAATTAGAATATTTTTCATCTTCTATAAGTTTAATTGCCCTGCCGATATTACCGTAGCTTTCCTTTGCTGCATAAGAAATTTTTTCGTTACCGGGGAATGCTTTTTGTAATTGGGATAATATATCGCTTTCTAAAAATTCAGTTAATCTTAATTTTTTGCATCTTGATCGGATAGTAGGCAAAAGCTTAAGTGAGTTTTCGCAAAGTAAAAAGAAGGTAACTGATTTAGGTGGTTCTTCCAAAGTTTTTAAAAGTGCATTCTGCGCATGCTCATTAGCAAGATGAAAATCTTCAAAAATGTAAATTTTTGAAGAACCTTCGTAAGCGCTTTCGTAAACAGTAGAAAGCACTTCCCTTACCTGATCAACCTTTAATGTAGAACCATCCGGGTATATAAAGTGAAGGTCAGGGTGGATGCCATCAAGTACTTTTCTGCAACCGGGACAGGTAAAACAAGGTTTTTCGCCTGCACAAACACAAAAATGAACACAAGAGGCAGCAAGTGCAAAGGCTTTTTTGCCCGTGCCCTTAGCTCCCTCTATAATGTATGCGTGACTGCCTTTTCCCTGTAAAAGAGCAGACTTCTCTTTTGAAAAAACAGGGGAATTTAAAATTAAGTGAAAATTCATCAGAACTTTTTGAACTGGTCAACGTCAAGCACGAAAACGGTTGCGCCACCAACGGTTACTTCAATATTAGCGTGGGCTGCGGCAGAAAGAAGAGCGCCGTCAAATGAACCAACGTTTGAACTGATAATCTGTTTGCGGCTTTTGCCGATATGTTCAATAATTTCAAGGCAGTGATCAAGTTTATCATCTTCAACACCGGTTAAAATTGTGGTGTTGCCTGCACGTAAAAAACCGCCTGTGGTAGCAAGTTTTGTTACAGAGTAACCTTCATGCATCAAGGTTGTGATTAATTTTGATGAATCCTCATCCTGAACGATAGCAATAACAAGCTTCATATATGCAAAATCCTCCTTAGATATATTTATATACTTTATATGCATATTATACACTATAAATACTCTTTTTGCAACATCAGGTTTATGTTGACAACGGTTTTTTTGGTGATATAATTAAAAAAAACGAATTATTGGAGTTATAATGATACGTTTAGCAAAAAAAGAAGATCTTAAAGAGATTTTGAAGGTATATGAAGTAGCACGTGAATTTATGAAAAGTACAGGCAACCCTAACCAGTGGGGTGATAATTATCCAAGCGAACAAACTTTACAGGAAGATATTTTATTAAATCAGCTTTTCGTCTTTAATGAACAAAACGAAATCACAGGTGCTTTTGTTTATTTTAAGGGTGTTGAACCAACGTATAATAAAATTGATGGTGCTTGGAAAGATGATTCGCCTTACGGTGTAATTCATCGTGTTGCAAATTCAGGTAAAATAAAAGGAATGGTTCAAAAAATAGTAGAATTTACAAAGGAACCTCATTTAAGGATTGATACCCATAAGGATAATTTAGTTATGCAGCACGTTTTAGAAAAAAACGGTTTTTATCCTTGCGGTATAATTTATTTATCAGATGGCAGTGAACGAATAGCATATGAAAAAAGCTCGCTTATTTAAGCGAGCTTTTGTTTATTCGGTTGCTCCAGTGGGAACAGGTTCCTGCGTTGGAACAGGTGTTGGTGTTTCAACAGGCTCCTGTGTTGGAGTGGGCGATGGCGTTACTATAGGCGTTGGTGTTATATTAGGCGTCATAGTAGGTGCCTGCGTTGGTTTTGGCGTTAATGTTACTGCAGGCGTCTTTGTTGCTTTAGGTGTTGCCGTCGCTTTAGGAGTTGCTGTTACTTTAGGAGTTGCTGTTGCTTTAGGCGTTGCTGTTGCTTTAGGTGTTTTAGTAGGTGCAACAGTAGGCGTTGCCGTAGGTGTGGCAGTAGGTGTAGGTACCGGTGTTGCAACAACGTCAGGCGACTGAACAAAATCAGATTGCGGAAGCCCTGAAGTATTGTTTCTGTTGCCATCCCAACTTGCCGTCATATCATAACCTAAAAGGGGCACGTACTTTTTAAGCACTGATCTTAAATTAGAATCAAGGGGACGATTTTTATTAACAACAACGTAAGTGCCTGCATCAATGTTTTCGTAAATCCATTTTGCATGATTCATTAACATTCTTAAACAGCCTGCACTACCTGTATTACCCATATTGTAGTAACTGTTCTTTTTAGGTACAATCTGTCCTAATTCATTAACTTCAAAAGTGAAAGAATGGAACATATATTCGTTAGAATAACGTGTTACGTAATAAGCGTAGGATTCATATTTTTTAAAGTAATACCTTGTGTATTTTACGTTCTGACCTGTTGCTTTACGTTGCTCGGCATCAGATTTAATAAAAAAGTTTCCGGTTTTTGTTGGTTGTGTAGCTGTTCCGCCGGAACAAACAAAGCGGTTAAGTAAAATGCTATAAGCGCCGGTAGTTTCGTCTTTTGTAAAAATGTTTACGCATTGGTTCCTGATATCAACCTCAATGTAATAAGGCATATTATAGTCTTTTGGAAAATTAACCGATTGGGGATCAAGGGGTGTAGTATATCCTGTAGTTAAAAGCACGCTTGGAACAATACTATTCTTTTGCGCAGGGCGAATAGTAGGTGTGGGCGTTGGTGCATTAGTAGGCGTTGGTGTAGGTGTTACAGGTGGTAACGTAGTAGTTGAAAAAGAAGGAGATACTGAAACAGTTGCACTTAATTCAGGTGTGTTTAAATTATCGGTAGCAGTTGAAGTAACGGTACCGATAGGGCTGTTTGTTTCTTTTTGGGGGTTTTCTTCAAGGCACCCTGTAAAAACGCAGGCAAATAAGATTAAACACAAAACCGTGCAAACCAGACGTTTCATTTATATCCTCCTTATAAAATGCGGTTAAAAATTTTTAGTGAACGATACTAATATATTTATACCATAAAAAGCAATATTATGTCAAACGCATACAAAGAAAATTTAAAAAAATTTTTTATTTATTTGCTTCCTTTAATGCTTCACCTAATTCTTTAATGCTATCAAAAATGTAAGTTGGCTTATGGGGGGCTTTAGGAAGATCTTCCATTGTAGCTTCGCCACTTAAAACCAAGGCGGTTTTTATACCGTGGGCACCGATGGCAATATCGGTGGTAAGCCTATCCCCAACCATTAAAAGATTATCACGCTTAAGCCCTGTTTTGTTTTCTGCCGCAATCAAAATTTGTTCATTAGGTTTGCCGCAAATAACTTGTGGGCGCCTTTTTGTGCAGGCATAAATAAGTTCAATAACACTACCCAAATCAGGTAAAAAACCGTTTTCACATGGACAAACTGCATCAGGATGTGTGGCAATATAAGGCAATCCTGTGTTTATAAGATTAGTGAATTTTGTTAAACGACCGTAATCTAAAAAAGTATCAAAACCGGCTAAAAGAATTTCAGGATCATCTTCAACAACATTAACACCTAATTCTTTCATTTCCTTTTGCATAGAAGGGGTGCCCAAAATGAACACACGCTTGTTTTTGTAATGGGTGTTAATGTAATCGGCGGCAGCGTGGGATGATATAAGAATATTTTCTTTTGTGGCTTTTATTCCCATTTTTGCAAATTTTTCTATATAAGCATCGGTGCTTTTTGAGGAGTTGTTTGTTAAAAAGATATGACCGATATTAAGTTCATCAAGAGTTCTTAAAAAATCAAGGGTGTAAGGGAAAATATTTTCGCCTAAATATACTGTCCCATCAAGATCAAGCATAACACATTTAATAGATTTCATAATCGCACCTCAAAAAACTTATAAGTTTATTTTATGATATCACATTTCAACATATTCCGCAATATGAAAAAAATCTCCAAATTGTTACAAAACTATTGCAAAAATCATTTTGAGGTGTTATAATGTATACTGTAACTTAAAAAAAGGGGGGTGGCACAAATGAAATTAAACGGCAAAGCAATTCCGTTATTTATGTGCATTGTTTTATTTGTTTGCGCAGTTAGTTTTGGTGTGCAAACCTATGCACAGGGATCAGTTAGCCCCTCAAATACAGTTAAAACAACTAACGTACCAACGCTCAGCGCATCGCCAAGCGCCTCAGATGCGCCGGCAGGAACAAATACAAAAAAACCAACAGGTACGCCTACAACAGCAGGAACACCGGCAAACACAGCAGCGCCTACCATCACGCCCAAACCGGGCACAAGCGGAACTAAATATATCGGTATTGTTTCTACAACCAATACAGAACTTAACGTGCGTAAAGGTCCGGGTATTGAATATGATAAAGTAGGCAAACTTTCAAAAGGCGCCATTATAAACGTGCTGGATACCGCACTTGATACAAATAAGGATGAATGGTTTAAAATAAGCACCGATGATATTAGCGGATACGTAATGCAAAAATATATAACGCTTGTACCGGTTTCTGAAGCAGAGGATAAAGATTTTGAAACTTCTATTGCCAAATTTCCTGAAAGTTATAAGGAGAAATTAAGGGATCTTCACGCCATTTATCCTTCCTGGAAATTTATCCCGTTAGAAACAGGATTAACCTGGGAAACCTTAATGAAAAACGAATGTGTTATCGGCAGAAACTTACTGCAAAGCCCTGAAGCGTGGCTTTCCTTTGAAGATGGTGCGTACAATTTTAAAAACAGCAGTTGGTATTCCTTTGATAGCGGAAACTGGAGGCAGGCCTGCAAGGAAGTTATCGCATATTATCTTGATCCAAGAAATTTCTTAGATGAAAATATCTATCAGTTTTTAGTGGTTTCAGATGATGGTGGCGAATACGATGCTGATGGTATAAACGAAATTTTAAAAGGCACGTTTATGTATGATGCCCCTTGCGGTAAAGATGGCACTTATGCCGAAGCTCTGGTTAAAGCAGGTAAAGAAGCAGGCGCATCGCCATATTTGCTTGCAGCAAGAATTAAAATGGAGCAAGGTGCCAACGGAAATAAACTTGCACACGGCACGGTTCCGGGATATGAAGGCTACTACAATCACTTTGATATAGGTGCTTATGCCCACGATGGCAGAAGCGCAATAGTAAACGGCGCAATATACGCAAAAAATGAAAAGCGCAACTGGAACACCCCCTATAAAGCAATCTTAGGCGGTGCACAATTCTTGGTAAAAAACTACATAGGTGTTGGCCAGAACACCCTTTATCTGCAAAAGTATGACGTTGTTGATGGCGGAAACGGTCTTTACGGCCACCAATATATGACTAACGTTGTTGCCGCAGTAAGCGAAGCTGCAACCTTAAGAAATGCAATTGTAAATGCAAATGCAACAACATCTCAGCTTAGTTTTTTAATTCCCGTATATATTGATATGCCTGAAGATTACGGTACGTTACCATTAAAAACAGGCAACGCCAATAATTTATTGGAATCCTTAACCGTTGAAGGCGGAAAAGTAACACAGGCTTTTGATAAGTATACCTTTGATTATGACGTTTTTACCCAGGAAACACAGATAAAAATTACTGCTAAGGCGATGGATTCAGGAGCTAAAATTAAAGGCACAGGAACCGTTAACCTTAAAGAAGGCGTTAATGAAATTCCAATAACTGTTACTGCATCTAATGGTCTTAAGCGAGTGTATACGTTGCATATTTCTTCCTCCGGTGAAAAAGGGTTTACAACAAACTATAAAACAAAAGATAACCTTCTTTTAGGAATTAACGCAGGAACAACGATAGAAAAATTTGCAAAAGAAGTTACTGTTGCAGGATACGTTGTAAAATATCTTGATAGTAAAGGCAACGAAAAGAAAGCAACGGATATTATGAAAACAGGCGATAAAATAAGCCTTGTTTACGAAGGAAAAGAAGAAAGAACTTTAGAAATCGTTATTTACGGTGATTCTAACGGAGATGGTAAGATTTCATCGGTAGACCTTTTAAAAACGCAAAAAGCAATATTGGGTCTTAGCAAATTTGAAAGCGCAGCTTATTCTGAAGCAGCTGACTATTCAAAGGATGGTAAGGTAAATTCAAAAGATTTATTAGCTTGCCAAAAGAAAATTTTAGGATTGGAATAAGGTGAAAAAATGAAAAAACTTTTATCTTTAATTCTTATATTAGCGTTTTTATTATCCTTTATGGTAATAAACGTAAATGCTGCCTGTTCACTTTCTGTAAAACCATCAAATTCCACAGTCTATGTGGGGGATACATTCTCGGTAAGCATATCATTTACAGGCGATGCTGCAGTTGGTAGTGCTGACGTTACAATTCAATTTGATACCGATAAATTTCAGTACGTATCAATTTCAGGCGGAATGAAAGGTATTTCTACTAATGTAAGCGGAAAAACTATTATCATATCCGATTATGATGCAACAAACACATCAAAAAATTATAGCATAACTGTTAAGTTTAAAGCATTAACGGTTGGTAGCGGAAAGGTTTCTGTTGTTTCAAGTGATATTTCGGATATAGATCTTAACTCTCTTGGTGCACCAACAGGCTCAACCACTATTTCAATTAAGCAGGAAAATAAATCCTCTAACGCTAACCTTAAATGGTTAACGGTACCATCAGGATGCACGCTTGTGCCTAAGTTTTCAAAGAACGTTACAAATTACACTTGTACAGTTCCGGGATCAGTAACAAGCTTTCCTATGGATTGGGAAACAGAAGATTCAAAGGCAACCACAAAGGTTTCTGAGGGTTATCAGTTAAAGGTTGGTGAAAACACCCGCACAGTTACCGTAACTGCCGAAGATGGCACCAAAAAGGTTTATACCGTTAAAATTACAAGACTTAAGCCCGATCCGACCCCTGTTCCCACACCAACACCGGAGCCAACACCGGAACCAACACCGGTACCTACGCAGGAACCCATTAAGGTTACGGTTAACGAAAAGGAATTTTTAATTAGTTCAAGCATTACGGTTACTATTCCTGAAGGCTACAATAAAACTACCATTATGTATGGCACAGAAGATATTGAAGCGGCCGTTTTAGGCGATATAACCGTTGTTCAGTTAAACGATGGCGAAAACAGCGCATTATTTATCTATAATGAACAAAACAAAGAATTAAAGCCTTATAAAACTATAAGTTCAACAGGTGAAATTTTTACTCTGTTAGATGAAAAACCTGAGGTTCTGCCCGAAAGTTTTCAGGCGCAAAACAAGGTAATTGAAAATACTGAAGCTACCGTTTGGCCTTTTGATCAGTTTGGCGAAGGTTATTATATTGTGCACGTTATGAATAATAATGGCGTAAAATATCCTGCAGTTTATTGTGAAGCAGACGGTTCAATTCAAAAGCTTTCATTAAAGGCTCTTGAAACAAAGGAAACGTTTGCTGATATAGAAAAAACCCCTGAACCAATAATAAATAATTCAAACAAAAATACAAAAAATAACCTTAAGATTGACTGGTTGCTTGTTGCCATTATCATTAGCGCATTAGTGCTTGTTGCTATAATTATCATTATAATTGTTATTGCAAGCAAAAGCAGTAAACAAAAAAAGCAACAGGAACCTAAACGCCAATGGGGATTTGAAAATACTTATGATATAAATATTGAACTGAATGAAAACGAAAAACAGCAAGCATTTGCTGCTGATGATGAAGATTTTAGTTAAACATTTTACCCCGTAGCAATACGGGGTAATTTTAAAGGTAAAGTAAATGAAAATAAATCATATGTTAACCAAGCAAGGTGAAAATTTAGCAAAAATCCCCTGGAATGTATATCCCCGCCCACAGTTAAAAAGGGATTGGTTTTTTTGCTTAAACGGTGAATGGGATTTTTATTTTAATGAAAAAGAAACTAAAATTATTGTACCGTTTTCACCTGAAAGTTTGCTTTCAGGCGTTATGGAAACAATGGAAGAATGTGTTTATAAAAAAGAGTTTTCTTTGCCTACGGGATTTAAAAAGGATAAAGTGTTTTTGCACTTTGGTGCAGTTGACCAAATAGCCAAGGTTTATTTAAACGATGAATTTGTTGGGGAACATATAGGCGGATATGAACACTTTTTCTTTGATATAACTGCGCATTTAAAAGAAACCAACGTTTTAAAGGTTATGGTTCAGGATAATCTTGATATATCTTTACCTTACGGCAAACAAACTAAAAAACGTGGGGGAATGTGGTACACCAAAACCACAGGCATATGGCAAAGTGTATGGATTGAAAGCGTGCCTGAAAACTACGTAAAAGCACTTACCATTGAAGCAGATGATAAATCAGCCAGAATAAAAATTGACGGTGTTAAAACAGGCGTTGCAATTTTTGAAGATAAAAAGATAAAATTTGATAATTCTTTAATTGAATATACTCCTGATAACATTGAGCTCTGGAGCCCGGAAAACCCCAAATTATACTATTTTACTATTGAAACCGAATCAGATAAAATTGAAAGCTATCTTGCTTTTAGAAAACTCCAGATCAAAGAAGTTAATAATATTCCGCGCCTTTTATTAAATGGTAAACCGTACTTTTTTAACGGCGTTTTAGATCAGGGATATTATTCTGATGGCATTTTAACCCCTGCAAGCGAAGAAAACTATATTGAAGATATTCTTTTAATGAAAGAAGCAGGCTTTAATATGCTGCGCAAGCATATTAAGGTTGAAAGCGAACTGTTTTATTACCATTGTGATCGCTTAGGTATGGCGGTTTTTCAGGATATGGTTAATAACGGTAAGTATTCGTTTTTGTTTGATACGGTAATACCTACGTTTTTTGTGCAAAAACTAACGGATAAATTCTTGCATTTAAATAAAAAAACAAGAAAAAACTTTGAAAAAGCGATGGTGCACACGGTAACAAGTTTAAAAAACCACCCTTCCATTGTTTATTGGACTATCTTTAACGAGGGCTGGGGTCAGTTTGAATCCGATAAAATGTATAATATTCTTAAAAAGATAGATTCAAGTAGGTTTATTGATTCAACTTCAGGCTGGTTCAGGGGCAAAAAAACTGATGTTGAAAGTTTGCATATCTATTTTAAAAAGTTAAAACTCACAAAAACTAAAAAACCACAGGTAATTTCTGAATTTGGCGGTTATGTTTTAAAGGTTGAAGATCACACTTTCAATAATAACAAGGAATACGGTTATAAAACCTTAAAGGATAAAGAAGCATTTAATCAAAGCCTTTGCAATTTGTTTGAAAACCAGCTTTTGCCCCTTGTTAAGCAAGGGCTATGCGCAAGTGTCTATACACAGGTTTCTGATGTTGAAGATGAAATTAACGGTCTTGTAACCTATGATCGCAAGGTTAAAAAATTTGATGAACGCTTAAAAGAAATAAATATGCGGATTTTTGAAGAAATTATAAAATAAATCTTGATTTTACAAGCAATTTGTAGTAATATCTTAGTATAAATACGTTAAAGGAGAAAGTTATGAAAAAGTTTTTTAATGAATTCAAAGAATTTATCAGCCGTGGTAACGTGCTTGACCTTGCAGTAGGCGATATTATTGGCGGAGCATTTAAGGGTATTGTTGATTCGCTTGTAAACGATATCATTTCACCTGCTATCGGTTTAATCTTTAAAGCAGATTTTAAGGATCTTGTTATTAAAGTTAAGGATGCCATTATTGATCCTGTTACTTTAGAAGAACTTGAACCTGCACTTGAAATCAGATACGGCGCATTTATTACAGGTGTTATTAACTTTGTGATTATGGCATTTGTAGTATTCTTAATTGTTAAGGGCGTTAATGCAGTAGGAGAACTTACTAAAAAGAAAGAAGAACCGGCACCAGCCCCCGAACCCACAACAAAGGAATGCCCCTATTGTAAAACGGAAATTGCACTTCAAGCAACCCGTTGCCCACATTGTACTTCACAACTTGATTGATAAAATACAAAATAAAAGCGGAGTGAATCGTCACTCCGCTTTTTTATTTATTCATTTGTTTCAATGTTTGCTTTTTTCTTTTTTAATATGACAATCGTTGCCACCACACCGCCAATAACGATAACTAAAACAGGAATTATCCACCAAAGCGATTTCAAATTTATTTGATTGGGATCATTTTGTGTTGCACCAGGTGTTGCATCAGGTGTTGCATCAGGTGTTGCCGTAGGCGCGGCTGTAGGTGCTTTTGTAGGCTTTTGCGTTTTATCAGGAATTTTTTGATCAGCAATACCAAGGTCAACAAGCACCTTTGAAAGTGTGTCAAGGCGTTCTGTATTTGCCTGTTTATTGCCGTTTGCATCTAAAATAAGATCACCGTTTTCGTCACAAAGTAACGTGGGGCAAAGCCATCCGCCTTCTTCATGCTCGTTCCAACCGTAAGAACAAACCATATTGGTTTTGCAAACTTCGCTGTTTGTATTGGCGTATGAAATTACGGAAGACATATGCTTTTCAAGTTCTTCCATTGTAGGTGAAAAAGCATACCAGTTGCGGTAGGGTTTGTCATCATCATTTTCTGCATTAGGATCACCATCAACCCATGAAACACCTGTTTCAATACGGGCACGGGTATCTCTGCCTGCGGTAAAAGCAGGAATAAGGTCAATTTTATTTACAAGGCAAAAACCACCGATAACGCGCATTGCATCTTCGCAGCGTGTTGCAAGGGCTTCAAAAGATTCGCCTGTTTTAAGGGCAGAAACGCTGTACCAGGAAATACCGTCAATATCCTTACTTGCATTTTCGGTAAACGTTTTAATGTTCGTGGCCATGGACATACCAACGATATAAAGTGAATTTTTAACACCTGCGTTTGCAGCGCCCTGGCGTAGTTTTAAAACGTCTTCCTTTGTCCAATCCTCTAAACCGTAAAGGAAAAGTACAGGGCGGCCGCTTAGTGTTAAGTAGCAAGCATCTTTCATAGCGGCATAAAGTTCATCCATTGAAGCTTGTGATTTTATATTTTCAAGAATACCTGCCATTTTAATGGTATTCTTTTTTGCACTTTTAAGATGCATTTTACGGGGCTGGCTCATATCCTCAGTGGTTTCATACCAAAGATATGCAAAATAGTTAAGACCGCCTTCAACTGCATAGGCAGCTTCCTGTTCCCAGGTATCTATTGTGTATTCAGGGAATGAAATGGTATCATCTGCTTCTACGTTTGAGAAAAATGGTGCCTGCCAGTGATACTTTTTAGGTGAAAGCACGTTTGCAACCTGGCTTGAAATACCGTTTGTGCCTGCTTGGGATTTAGTAAAGCAATCCCAACGGATAGTGCCAACTAAAGTTTTTTCGCTTCTTTCAACGGGAGTCTTTTCAGGAATAGGTGCTTTTTCCGTAAAATCCTCAGGATCTATTAAACCTATATAAAAATTGTCAATATAAAATGCCTCAGGAGCAGAATCTTTAAAAATATTATCAAAGCAAAAGTTCCAAGGCTCAGTTGATTGCATATCGGCTTCGGTTAAAGTAAACGAAAAGGGAATTCGCGCCCACTCGCCTGCGTAAGCCGCGCCATTTGTTAAAATACAGTAGTTTTTCTTTTCGTTTGCGCATAATGAAAAGCCTTCAGGAGTGCTTGTGCGTATACGCAAAGCTAAACCAAGATCAGTATCAGGGGAATAAACGTCAACTGAACCATAGATGGTGGTAGGCTTTGTAGTTGCTTTTAAAATGTAGGGGCGAATATCAAACCAAGGGGTTGCCCAGGTTGTTTCGGGAATTTCTGACCATTCTAAAACTTTATCATCGCCGGAGGGATTATCAGTAACGCTTAAAAAACCTCCGCCTAAAGATGACCAAGCAGGCGTTCCTGCACCGAAAATTGAGTTTTTAGCTTCAATAAGGTTTGCGCTTGTTTGCGCTAAGATAACTTCACCTTTAATATCATCAGGATCGGGGCGGGGTTTAAGGGCATCAGCACTTAATTCTTCTGCAGTAATAGTAAAGTTATCAACATAAAAAGCATCGGGCTTTAACGTAGTATTGTTGTTATAAATGCCATCAAAAGCTATGCTCCAGTTTTCTGTGGATTTAAGATCTTCTTCAAGCACGTCAAACTGAAAATGAACGGTAGTCCATTCGCCTTGGGGAACTGTTACGCCTGTTGCAACGTTACAATAGTTTTTACCTGCTTCTTTACACATGGAATAACCGTCTTCAGTTTTAGTACGAAGGCGTATGGTAAGTTTAACTTCTTCACCTTCAGAAAAAAGATCCATGCTTCCGTAAACGGTTGCGGGCTTTGCAATCGCACCTTGCACGTAAGGGCGAACGTCAAGCCAAGGAGAAGCGTAGGATTTATCAGGAATATCTGAATATTTAAGTACGTTACCTCTGCCATCGGGGTTTTTGCTGATAGAAACAGTACCGCCTGATAACGCGGTCCAATCAGTTGAAGCGCTTTCAAAGGTTGAGTTGTTTTCAGGCACAAGATTTTTTGATTTTTGGGCAAAAACAGGAAGGGTAAGTGAGCCTAAAATAATAGTAAAAATTAAAAAAAGCGAAAAAAACTTTTTCATTGTTTACGACCTTTCTTTTTTTAAAAGTAACGTTAATATAAATAAATTTTATCACTATTTTATGTTGACTTCCTTAATAATTTTGTGATATTATTAGGGTGAACATTAAAATTTTAAGAAAAGGTAAAGAAAAATGATTCAAGCAAAAGATAACAATGTAAGAATCGCCCAATATAATCTGGCAGAAGGTTTTATGTCAGATGAATCACACTTTCACAGGCATTATGAAATTTATTATCTTATAAAGGGATCCCGCAGATATATTATTGAAAACACTATTTACGATATTCAGGCGGGAGATATGATTTTAATTCCCCCAATGCTTATGCATCAAACCCAAAGGGTTCCCGGCACCGAACAAAAAGAAATTCACGAAAGAATGCTTTTTAATCTCTCTGAAATTCCCGAAATTCTTAAGCCTTGCTTTGAACAGTATTTTTATAGGCCCAACGATGAGATTAAGGATCAGATAAAAGCATTGATTGATGAATCTATAAAAGAAGGGAATAAGGATGCGCAAAGCCAATTTTTGCACAAACTTAATATTCATAAAATTCTGCTTATGCTCTTACGTATGCCTAAGCAAGAAGCCACCCCGCAACAACTTTCAGAACGTGATAGGCTTATGCAAAACGCCGCTTGTTACATTAAAGAGCATTGCCACAACCATATAACGTTAAAAGAAATAGCGGATAGAATGGGATTTACACCTGAATATTTTTCTTCAGTTTTTAAAACTGCCATTGGTCTTAATTTTGTGGATTATCTTAATAATATGCGTATTGCAAAGGCAATAAATTACCTTAACCAAACGGATTTACCAATAAGCGTTATAAGTGAAAAATGCGGATTTAACGATAGCAACTATTTTGCTATAGTGTTTAAAAAGATTGTTGGTATTTCACCAAGGAATTACAGGAACTCATTGGATAAATAAAACCCCGAAAAATCGGGGTTTTATTTTTATTATTTTACTTTCTGAACAACAAGTACCCAGTCTTCAGCTGAAGGACGTTCACCAATTGTAAAGTTTGTGCCGTCTTTTTCAACGGGCTCAGGATCGCTTGTAGCGGTTGTTCTTGGGTTAAACCACTGATATGTGTATTCAGCATTTGCATCAAGACCTGTAAGAGTACCTGTTAATTTAGTACCTTCTTGTGAAATATCATCGTAAAGATATGCAATGAAAAGGTCTTTTTCAATATATGCAACTGAATAAAATCCGGTTTCAGAAGTAAAGATTTTCTTATCATCAAATGCAGGAACAAGCTTCCACCATTGGTATTGTTCAAGGAAGGTTTTCATATAACCCATCTGATAGCCGCCGGCATATTCAATAGCTTTGCCCCAAGGTGTTTGCTTTGTTTCAACGGTAATCCTAACACCATCACGAACAGTATCTTCATTCATATTATAGGTGCTATTGTAAAGCCAAATATCAATTGCGCCGTATCCATGGCCAAACATACCGTTTAAGAATGCTAACCAGCCCTGTGCACGTGCACCGTACTCGTTAGTCCAAAGTCCTTCGTATCTGCCTTCATAAACAACAGTAGGTTTGTTTTGGCCACCTTCCCAGAAATCTCTTGCTACAGAGAAATCAGTAGGCAGGTTAAGGGCAGGCTTCCACTGGTTTGCCCACCAGGTATGACCTTCAATGTTACGGAATGCTGAGTTTACTGCGGTGGTGAAGTTCATAATTTTGGTAGAGCCTTCTTGGTGTGCTGAAATAGGATTATCATATGGATCGTACTTAGCCATAGCAGTACAAACAAACTTCCAGGGGTTGTTCAAAGCGTTCATTTCGGTGTTTTCACCGGTATTTTCTTTATAATAGAAGTCGTTATCAATTTCCTGGGCTAAGGTATACATAACAGGATATGCGCCATAGCGGGCAACCCAATATCTTGAAAGAATATCAAGAAGTTTTTCGTATTCAGCCTGTGAGTAATTCTTCATAACTGTTTTGTTCATTGAAGAAGCAAAGAAGAACTGTGCGTTTGCGTGAACAAGACCCTGATCTGCAATATACTTAAAGTATCTGTCCATATTCTTTAAGCCTGCAAGATCTTTAACAGTGATGCCATCGGTCATATCAAAAGCAACTTCATTTGGCTGTGATTGATATACGGTATATCCCTGTGCAACACGTTTATTTACAATATATTTAAAGTGGCTTGTGGTATCTGTACCGGTTGATTTTGAACCGGCCTTATCATATTCTTCTGCAACAAAGTTCCAGTGTGTATCACCTAAGTAGAAGAAAGGTGTGCCATCAGCATACATAAAGTATTTTGCATTGGGGTCAGTTTTTACAAAGCCGTGCTTGTAGATTTCAAGGCTTCCTGAATATGCTTCAACTGTGATGGAACCTGATTTATTGTGAACACCCTTATCAGATGTATCGGAGAATACTGTTTTATATGTCCATGTGCCTTCACTGGGAAGTGCAAAACGAACACGCCATACGTTATCGCCATCCCAGAAACCTGGCATAGTAATGGTTTTGTTGCCGTTAGTGAAAACAACGTCAAGCGTCTGTGTTCCTACAGGATCATCAACAACTTCGTCAGCAACAAAAGTCATTTCGCTTGCAACCCACGTCTGCGCAGTTGTTACAAGCGTTTCATTTTCTTCTGCAGGCTCTGCATACTTAACTGTAAAGTTATCAATATAAATTTCTGTTGCATATTCATCAATCATATGCAAGCAAAGGTACCAGGCGTGTGTTGGGTCGCCATCAAGGTCATCAGGTAAAACGGTAAGGCTAAACTCAATTGTCATCCATTCACCAACTTCACCATCAATTGTGGCAGAAGGGTCAAAACGATAGTTGATTTTCTGCTTATCGGGGGCGATAAATGAATTCTCATCCTTTGATCCGTTACCGCGGATAAGAACTTTAAATCCTGTACCGCTGATTGAATCCCAATCTTCACCGCCAAGGCGAACGTTAAATGAAACTTTATAAGTACCTGCTTTTTTCATAAGTTTGTAAAGGTTTGTGGTGGGGCAGGAATAAGTGTATTTAACGCCTTCTCTTGATGCATCATAATATTTGATGCACTGTGTATCGTCAACACCTTCATCAGAAAGCGCAACTTTACCTGAATGATAAAAATTCCAGCCTGTATCGGAAGTGCTTGTAGCATCATCAAAGTTTGATTTTACACCTGTAACAAGATCTGTGTATGAAACATTTTCATCTTCCTCAACCTTATCTGCAGTAACAGGCTTCATTTTGTTAGGTGCAGGGGTTTTTGTTGAAAGCAAGTCTGCTGCAGCAGGAGTTTTTTGTGCTTTTTGTGTAGGAGTGGGGGAATTGTCCGTTGCCGTATTATTTTCGCAACCAATTACAGTAAAAAGCATCACAAAAATAAGCAACAACGCAAGTAAACGTGTGTTTTTCATAAAAGAACCTCCATTACTTTATCGTTAAAGTAATTATACCATAATTCTTTTAAAATGTCAATAGTCAAAATGACAAAGGAAAATGAAAAATTTGTAAAACGAAAGTACTTAAAAATTTTTGTATATTTTGAAAAGTTGTGATATACTATTAAGTGTCTGAAATGCGCGTTTAGTGTTATTGTATAATACCCACAGTATTAAATAGGGAATGCTTAAATTTTAAGAAAGAAAAACGGCTATGCCAAGCCACCCATCTTTTTAAGATGCCGCTAGTGGAAGGCAGATGCACGTTTTCGGCATACCCACCTGTCGAGAGACGGGTGTTAGGAGTGGCACTGACGGCATTTTGGACTTTTTTTAAAAATTTCGCATTTTTTCAAAAAATGCTTGACAAAGTACATACAATAAAATATAATAGCCACGTTAAAAGCTAATTCATTGCGGAATTGTGTAACGGCAGCACCTACGACTCTGACTCGTATTGTCAAGGTTCGAATCCTTGTTCCGCAGCCAACAAAAAAGTCTCTTTTGTCTACCGGACAAAAGAGACTTTTTTGAGTGATGCGTTCCTTACGGAACGTGATGCGCACTTCGTGCGTGATGCAGACTTTGTCTGTGATGCACACCTTCGGCGCGTGTGTGGAACGCATCGCATCACCTAGCACAGCGTAGCTGCATCACTTATCACTTATTTGCAAAACATAGTGATTTGTGATATAATTATAGAAAAGTGAGGTACGCATTATGTCTGAATCAAAACTCAGAGAACTTTCCATGGAATTTTCCGTTGATATCATTGAATTGGTAAAACACTTAAAAGCTATTAAAGAGTCCATCATCTCCAATCAAATCGGAAGAAGCGGAACAAGCATCGGTGCCAATATTCACGAGGCTCAATATGCGCAAGGAAAGAAGGACTTTATTTCCAAACTCGAAATTGCCTTAAAGGAAGCAAGTGAAACGGGTTATTGGCTCGAACTCTTATACAGAACAAAATTTATTGACGAGCAAACATATAAAACACTTTCTGCAAAATGCACCTCGTTAAGAGCAATGCTAATTTCATCCTGCCGCACCGCAAAGGAGAATACCACTGAAACCGCAAGGTTTCAATAACACTATTGCAAAGCAATGATATCACTGTGAGACAGGTCTCGCAATATCACTTCTTTTGAGATAGGTTAAAGGGTTTTAGGTTCTCCTAACAAGTGGAACTGATATACAAGTTCCCTGCTTGTTACGGTATAAGACAAAAGTAAAAGATGCACGAAAATTTCGTGCATCTTTTTTACTGTCCTTAAGAGTATGACTCTATCGCTTCGTTCTTTTTTTATTTTATAAAATTTATCGCTTCATATTCTTTTGCATTATACGGTATTTGCCGGGTGCCATGCCGTATTTCTTTTTAAACAGTTTGCTAAAATATAAGGAATCATTAATGCCAACAGAAAAGGCAATTTCGTTAATAGAAAGATTACTTTCAATTAACTTTTCAGCGGCTATTGATAAGCGGTAATGATTGATATATGAAATAGGTGAAATGCCAAGCTGCTTTTTAAATGCGGCATAAAAATTTGATTTTGACATATGCGAAAGTTCTGCTAACTGAGAAATAGTGATATATTCGGTAAAGTTTTTGGTAATATAAGAAACCGCGTTAGTAACACCGTAAGGTTTGTTTATGGTTTTTTTAGTTGATTTTAACATTAAAAATTCAAGTATTTTATAACAAACACTATGCATTCCCCAAACGTTATCAGAAGAAAATAACGCATCAAACAGGTTGTTTAATTGATCCTTTTCTTCACCGTTTATTACAACGGGAAAATCATAAAGTTCATCTAAACAAAAGGCATCGTTTATTTCAACGTTAAGGAAAATCCATCTTGCACTCATTTTTTTACTTTGGGGGTTTACGTGATGAACGATTGTTTGTTTAGCGTTTGCAGGCGCAATAAAAAAGCCGCCTTCACCTGTTTGCATTTTTGATCCGTTACCAATGGCAATATCGTAACTACCTTCAGTGGATTGCACAATAGAAAGATAAGGCAAAATCTTTACGTGCTTTTCGCCTTCGTTATAAAAAGAAGAAAACTGATCCTTCTTTAAAAAATTAACGTTTGCTTTTACGATATCCAAAATCATCACCTCAATATTTTTATACATAAAAATTATAGAATTGTCAATAGAAAAATGTATTTTTGTACTATATAATGCTATTAGAGGTGATGTTATGGAATTTTATACTCAAAACGGACAAGTACGCCCTGTTCGTTTATCTGAAGAAACACGTAAATTTGCATACGATTCATTAAATAGAAAATACGGGCTTGATACTTTACAAAACTTTGGTGTTTCCTGTGAAGACGTTGAAGGTTTTGATGATCTTTCTGATTTAGAAAAACATGATCTTGCAATCAAAATGATTGCAGAACAAGCGCCAATCAGGATTTGTGAAAACGAAAAACTTAGCGGTGCGGCAACATTGGGTTATGCCGTTTATCATCGTGTGCCTGCATATAAAAACAACGATACGTTCATTTGGGGCATAAGCCATTTAACAGTTGGTTTTAATCCTGTTTTAAAATACGGTGTTAACGCAATAAGAAAAAAAGCTGAAGAATCATATAAAAAATACAAGGGCACTGAAAAAGAAGCTTTTGCAAAAAGCTGTTTAAATTGTTTAGATGCTTTTGAAGTTTGGCATAAGCGTTATTTAGATGCGCTTAAAGATAAGCCCCAGTATAAAGCAAACTATGAAAACTTATTGCGCGTTCCATTTGAACCTGCACGCAATTTCTATGAAGCAGTGCAAAGTATATGGTTTACCTTTGCATTTTTGCGCCTTTGCGGAAACTGGCCGGGCTTTGGCAGATTGGATGAGATGCTTGGCGGATATCTTAAAAAGGATCTTGAAGAAGGCACGTTAACCATTGAGGAAGCACGTGAAATTCTTTCGCACCTCTTTATCAAAGGCTGCGAATGGGTTAACGGACAAGATGTTGGCTCTGGTGATGCCCAACATTATCAGAACATTTTACTTGCAGGTATTGATGAAAATGGCAACGAAGTTACAAACGAAGTAACTTATCTTGTTCTTGATATTTTAGAAGAACTTGGTATCAGCGATTTCCCAACAAGTATCCGTTTAAATAAAAACACCGATGAAAAACTGTTAAGACGCGTTGCTGAAGTTATGCGCTTTGGTGGCGGTATTCTTGCAGTATATAATGAAGATACCGTTATTGATGCATTACTTAAAGATGGCTACGAAGTTAAAGAAGCACGTAAGTTTGCAAACGATGGTTGCTGGGAAGTTCAGGTTCCGGGTAAAACCTACTTTATTTACTATCCGTTAGATTCTTTATGGGTGCTTCAGCATAAAACACTTAAAGCATATCAGGAAAAATTAGATTTTGCTGATTTTGAATCACTTTATAACAGTTTCAAAAAAGAACTTTACGTTTCGGTTGATTTCTTCCTTGATATGTACAGGGTATTATTTAAGGGCTATGATGAAAAAACAGGCACTTGGGTTTGGAACAAACAAATGCCTTGCACCGTTGTTTCGCTTTTTGAAGAAGGTTGTATTGAAAAAGGCTTATCCTATCTTGAAGGCGGACCTGTTTACAATATTATTGCGCCACACATCGGTGGTCTTGCTGATACGGTAAACGCACTTTACGCTATCAAAAAACTCGTTTATGATGAAAAGAAACTTTCCTTAAATGAATTTATTGAAATCTTAAAAAATAACTGGGAAGGCGAAGAAACACTCAGGCAGTACGTACTTAATAAGTACGCTTATTACGGTAACGATAATGATGAAGTTGATGAAATCGTTGCCCGCGTGCTTTCTGATTTTGCAGATATCTGCCAGTCATTTAACGGTACAACAGGATTCCGTTTCCCTGCAGGCGTAAGTACGTTTGGCAGACAGCTTGAATGGGCTGCGCAACGCCTTGCGGCACCACACGGCAGAAAAGTGGGTGACATTTTAGCGGCAAACTGCTCACCAACACCAAGCTCAGATAAAGAAGGCGCAACAGCAATTATTTGTTCTTACTGCAAGGCGGATTTTACAAAAATCGCTTCAGGTGCTGCCCTTGATCTTAAACTTTTACCATCAAGCGTTGAAGGGGAAGATGGTTTACAAGCATTAGTTGGTTTAATGCGCGGATTCGTTAACCTTGGCGGATTCTTTATGCAGCCTGATGTTGTTGATGCATCTGTTTTGCGCCAGGCACAAGAACATCCTGAAGATTACACAACACTTTCAGTACGTGTTTCAGGTTGGAACGCACGTTTTGTAACTTTAGATAAACAATGGCAAGATATGGTGATTAAACAAAATGAACACTAAGTTAAAGGTAACTGAAATACAAAGGTTTTGTATGCACGATGGCCCAGGGCTTCGTACTACGGTATTTTTAAAAGGTTGCCCGTTAAAGTGTGCATGGTGCCATAACCCCGAAACGCAAAAAAGGGAAGACCAACTTTTGTTTTATTTAACAAAGTGTATAGGTTGCCAAGCTTGTGCTTGTGTTTGTAAAGCAGGCGCTCATAGTATAGGTGAAAAACATACTATTGATCGCGATAAATGTATTTCTTGTTTTGATTGTGTAAGCGCTTGCCCCACAAACGCTTTAGAAAAGTGCGGCAATGATATGACCATTGATGAAATCATAGCGGTTGTAAAAAAAGACGTGGCTTTTTATGGTCAAAACGGTGGCATAACCGTTTCAGGTGGCGAACCTTTTATGCAAGGCGAAAACGTTGTTACACTATTAAATGAGTGCAAAAAACTTGGGTTTTCTACTGCGGTGGAAACCTGCGGTTTTGCGGATACGGATATTTTGCTTAAAGCAACTGAATTTGTTGATTTGTTCTTATGGGATATTAAAGATACAAACGATTTAAGGCACAAAGAATACACAGGCGTTTCCAACCAACTTATATTAGAAAATCTAAAAGCAATTAACGAAAAAAATGCAAAAATACGTCTGCGTTGTATTCTTGTTAATGGTGTTAATACCGATATGGTGCACTATGAAAATATTGTCTCTATTGCAAAAACAATTAACAATTTGGATGGGGTAGAATTTATTCCGTATCACTCCTACAGTGGCACAAAATCTGTGTTCATCGGATTAACTGATAGCGGAAAAACTGAGTGGATTCCTACCAAAGAACAAGTTGATGAAGCAAAAGAATTTTTGACAAAGCAAGGTGTAACGGTGTGTTGATTTATGCCGTATGATTAAATAAAATACCGAGGAAAAAGTTCTCGGTATTTTTTGTTTTCTCGTTTTATTAATTTCGTTGACAAGATTTTTATACTATGCTATAATCCAGCTGTAAAATTTAAGAAATGCCTCCATGGTCTAGTGGCCTAGGACACTGCCCTCTCACGGCAGCAACAGGGGTTCGAATCCCCTTGGGGGTGCCAAATAAAAATCCAAGCGCAAGCTTGGATTTTTTATTTTGATATATTTTAGGGGATTCGAACCCTGAGAGAGAACAAACCCGAAGAAAAAACGATTGATAATCGTTTTTAGGGTTTGTTGTGCGAAACGGGTACTGGGAGCATTGCGAAAGCAAGCGGAGCGGTCGTTGAGCAAGTAAGGCGCGAAGCGACTGTATCCCCTTGGGGGTGCCAAATAAAAATCCAAGCGCAAGCTTGGATTTTTCATTTTGATATATTTTAGGGGATTCAAACCCTGAGAGAGTAAGATTACGAAACAACAAATAAGAATTTGACTTTAATAAATAAAAATAGTATAATAGGTTGACTTGATTTATTGGAGAGAGTTTTATGGATTTTAAGTTAGAAATATCAGCATTAATAGCAGAAAAAGCAGGTATTACTAAAGAAGAATGTGCTTCATTTATTGAAGTTCCGCCTAAAAAAGAAATGGGTGATTTAGCATTTCCTTGCTTTAAACTTGCCCGCGTAATGCGTAAAGCACCGCCTGTTATTGCTCAGGAACTTAAAGATACGCTTTCAATGCCTTCTTTTGTAAAGGAAGTTAAGGTTGAAGGCGGATATCTTAATTTCTTTTTAGATACTGAAAAACGTGCCGAAACAGTTCTTAAACTTGCTTATGAACAGGGCGAAAATTACGGTTCATCAGATATTGGTAAAGATAAAACTGTTTGCATTGACTATTCTTCAATAAATATTGCAAAAAGATGCCATATCGGGCACCTTACTACAACAGTTTTAGGTCATTCCTTAGCAAAAATCCATCGCTTTTTAGGATATAACGTTGTTTCCATTAACCATTTAGGTGATTGGGGAACTCAGTTTGGTAAAATGCTTTGTGCATTTAAACATTGGGGTAATAAACAGGATGTTGAAGAAAAGGGCGTAAACGCTTTAATTGAACTTTACGTGCGCTTTGAAAAAGATGCTACGGAAGATATGCAAACTGAAGCACGCGCCTGGTTTAAAAAGATTGAAGATGATGATCCTGAAGCCATTGAACTTTTTAACTGGTTTAAGGATATTACTTTAAAAGACGTTCAAAAGATTTACGATCTTTTAGGTATTCAGTTTGATTCTTACGCAGGTGAAAGTTTTTATAAAGATAAATGCCCTAAAGTTGTTGAAGAATTAAATGAGAAAAAGCTTCTTGAACTGTCAGAAGGTGCATACGTTGTAAAGCTTGATGAATTTGATATGCCACCTTGCATTTTATTAAAATCAGATGGCGCAACAATCTATGCAACAAGAGATCTTGCAGCAATTTTCTATCGTAAAAACACTTATAATTTTGATAAGTGCCTTTACGTTGTTGCATATCAGCAGAACTTACACTTTCAACAGGTATTTAAAGTTGTTGAACAGATGGGTTACGATTGGGCTGATAGCCTTGTGCATGTTCCCTTTGGTATGGTAAGTTATGAAGGACAGACTCTTTCAACAAGAAAAGGTCACGTTGTTTATCTTGATGAAGTTTTAGATCGTGCTATTGAAAAAGCACTTGATATTATTAACGAAAAGAATCCTAACTTAGAAAACAAGGAAACTGTTGCAAAGCAAGTTGGTATTGGCGCAGTAGTTTTCTATGATTTATTCTCAAACAGGATTAAAGACGTTGATTTCTGGTGGGATAGGGCACTTAACTTTGAAGGCGAAACAGGTCCATACGTTCAGTATGCACACACACGTTGTTGTTCAGTTATGAAAAAGGCTCCTTCTATTGATATTGAAAAAGCAGATTTCAGCGTGTTAAATGATGAAGCATCTATGGATCTTATTGCTCGCTTAGAAGCATTCCCACAAGTTGTTTTAGATGCTGCAGCTAAGTACGAACCATCAATTATTACCAGATTTGCGGCAAATCTTGCCCAAAGTTATAACCGCTTTTATTTTGAAAACCGAATAATCGGCGAAGAAGAAGCCATTATGCAGGCAAGGCTTGTTTTAACTAAATGTACCGGCGATTGTTTAAAAACCGCGTTAGGTCTTTTAGGCATTGAAGCACCCGAAAAAATGTAATAATAAAGAAAAACAGGATACATTATTATCCTGTTTTTTCTATTGTAAAAAGTAAAAAAATAGTATATAATATTTTATATGTAATTTCAAGCAGGAGAGAAAAATATGCTTAAAAAATATTTTCATACGGTAATAGCAATATTAGTGCTGATAGTTATTCTTGTAACTACCGCTGTAATGTTGCCCTGGGATAGATTTAAAAGAGCAGGAAACATAGAAATTGATGATAACATTTTAAGGGCACCGGGAATGTATTTGTTTGGTGCAAGTGATGCGCCTTATAACGTGGGCGATATAGTATTTTTTGCAGCTGAGCAGGGAAATTACAGGTATAAAATATATGGTAAAGACGTTAATCCTGAAACTATTGAGGCAGGCTTTGATGCTTCTTCCTGGGATACAATTGAAAGCAACCAGGTGATTAAAGGAACAGATTGCCGTAATATTACGTTGGTTTCAACAAACAACAAAGGCATTGTAAAAGAAACCGTTTATTATAATTACGTGCCCGGTGTTGTTTACGGATATTCTAACCCCAATCAGTATGATGATCTTCAATTATACAATATGGAAAACCCGCTTTTAGAAGATGAACGTGCAGTTAAGCTTGCAGCGAACTTATTTAAAAGCAGTCTTACTTCCTATGTTGAAAACGGATACGGAAGCATTATTCAGGGCTTTTTATCAAAATACAATTACGTTGGCGGTCTTTTAGAAGACTATTATCATACAGGAACAGATTTTACAATTTATAAAAATCAGCCATTTTACAGCGTTGTTGATGGTGTAATCACCTATGCAGAAGGAACTGATGATTACAATATGATCACCATTTACTGCGAAGAACAGGATATTTCAGTTTTTATTCTTCATGCTAACGATATAACTCCTGCAAAAGAACTGTTTAAAAATGGCGGAACAGTTAAAAAGGGTGATTTATTAGGTTATGGCGGTGGCGCAGGTGAGCCTGCAGGGGATACCCACATCCATCTTGAAGTTCGCCACGGTAAAGAAGATAAATATAAGAGCTTTTCAAAAGAAATACAATATACAAGAATGAGCAATTACGATCCTTTAATTCTTGCAGATATTTTTGAACTTGAGGTTCTTAAGGAAGATGGATTTACTCCTTTTTCAAAGGTAAAGGCAAACGGTTTTGATGGGCAAAATAATGCTTCTGTTGTATTAAACGGACATTGGCTTTATTATATTGATAAAAATAAGGATAACAAGATTTTTAAATCAAGGCCTGATGGAAGCAATGTAACTGTACTTGTAGAAAATTCTTGCGCAAATCTTAATTTTTATGATGGATGGCTGTATTACAGTGACCTTTCTTCTAATGGCCACCTTACAAAAACAAAGGCTGATGGCAGTGAAACTGTTAAAATAGCCGAAGTTGATACAAGAAGTTTTGTTTTTGTTCAGGATGATTGGATTTATTTTGCAAACAGCCTTAATAAAAACGCTATTTTCAAAATCAAGCACGATGGAACTGAGCAAAAAGAAATTGTCCGCAGGGACGTTTCGCATATATTCTATTACGATAATGCTATATATTATACTCAGAATGCCCGTATAAATTCTGAAAGAATCCATAAGATTGATCTTGAAACGGAACAGATAACAGCCCTGATTCAATCCCGTGGTGACAGACCGTTTATTTATAGTGGCAATATTTGTTTCCGCAGGTACTACAGTGAGAAAAACTGTATAAGCGTATCTATGGAAACAATGGATGAATCAAGCGCTGTAACTATTATTCCACAGGCATATAATCAGGTTCAGGTGGGCACAAGATATTTAATATATACAAGGGAAACAGATGCTGATTCTATCTATATTAAATTTGATGATAAATCAGAACCTGTTAAACTTACCAACGATACGCTTTGCCAGAATCTTACCGTGCAGGGCGGATGGCTTTACTATTATACGCCTACGGAAGAAGGTAATACTCTTACCCGAATAAACGTTTATAGTTTAAAGAAACAACGGCTTGGAGAGTCAGGCTGGGAGAAAGTTGCGTTTGATGCAGAAAATGGATTTAAGAATATTATTCTTGCAAATAGAACAAAAACTGCATATCCAACACCAACACCATCACCAACACCTATGCCCACTGCTGCGCCAAGTGAAACACCAACACTTTCACCAAGCCCACAGGTAACGGCAACACCTACAGCAACACCAAGCGTTACTGCAACACCAAACGTTACTGCAACGCCAAACGTAACAGCGACACCTGGCGTTACTGCAACGCCAAACGTAACGGCAACACCTAAAGTAACGGCAACGCCAAACGTAACGGCAACGCCAAACGTAACAGCAACGCCTAATGTTACAGCAACACCAAACGTAACAGCAACGCCTAATGTTACAGCAACACCAGTACCTACTCAGGCACCAACACCAACGCCTGAAACCACACCTGTGCTTACGCCAACACCGGAGGTTACATTAACACCTGAAAGCACACAAACACCAAGCGAATAAAAAAAGCGCCTGAAAAGGCGCTTTTTTCACATAATATTCACTGTAATTGTGTTGACAATCAGGCAAAAAAATATATAATAGTTAATATGTTAACTAATTTTTAGAAGGGGCATAAAAAAGTGGATATCAATACGGTTATACATAAATTTATTTCTACAGATAGATTGCATCGCACTTTAATAGAAAAGCAAGTTGCAAAAGGAAGTTTACACCGCACACAACATAGGCTTTTGTTACACATTTTTAAAAGTGAAGGACCGCTTTCGCAAAAAGAGTTAGCGGAGTTTTTTGAAGTAAGCCCGGCAGCAATTGCGGTTTCGGTAAAAAAACTTGAAAAAGGCGGGTACATTACACGTAAAACGTTAAAAGACGATATGCGTTTTAATGAAATTACCGTAACAGATAAAGGCAAGGAAATTCTTTTTAACACAAAAGCCCTTGTGGATAAAGTTGATACACACATGTTCAGGGATTTTTCAGAAAATGAACTGTTGCTTTTTTGTAATTTCCTTGAAAAAATGCAGAATAACTTAAACGATTTTGAACAGAAAGAGGGGGAAAATAAATGAAAAGATGGTTTAAATATATAAAACCCTATTTGCCTGCCTTTATATTAGGTCCGCTTTGTATGCTTGTTGAAGTTGTTGGCGAAATGGTTCTGCCTAAACTTATGGGAAGCATAATTGATTACGGTGTAGAAGGTGTAGAAGCACCCCCCATTGTAGAATGGCTTTATTCTATATTTGGCAGGGGCAACGGATTTATCATCGCGGTTATGGTAGGTATGGTGTTAACTGCAATTTTGATGATGATCGGCGGTGTTGGCGGTGCCTGGTTTGGCGCAAAGGCTTCAGTTAATTTTGCAACGGATTTAAGGCGTGATGTTTATAAACAGGTACAAAAGTTTTCTTTTAAGAATATTGACCGTTTTCAAACAGGTTCTCTTGTTACAAGGCTTACCAATGATATTACCCAGATGCAAAATTTTATTAATATGCTTTTAAGAATGGCACTTCGTTCACCGGGAATGCTTATCGGCGCAATGATTATGGCAATCATTCTTAATCCTAAATTAACCCTTGTGCTTTTAGTTGTATTGCCCCTGTTACTTACAGGAATTATTCTGATAATTAAAAAAAGTTATCCTAAGTTTTCTTCTATGCAACAAAAGATTGATGGGCTTAATTCAACTGTTCAGGAAAACATTACAAACGTACGCGTTGTTAAAAGTTTTGTCCGCCAGGATTTTGAAGGTGAAAAGTTCCGCAAAGCAAACGGTGAACTTAAAGGGGCAAGCTATGAAGCAATGAACGTTATGATCTTGCTTTCACCGTTAATGAACTTTTTTATGAACGTAACCACTATTGCAGTTTACTGGTTTGGTGGTAATATGGTAATAAATTCTACGATGACCCCTGGTGATCTTACTGCTTTTATTACTTATATTACGCAGATTTTATCATCTTTAATGATGGTAACAATGCTTTTTATGAATATGTCCCGTGCCCTTGCAAGCAGTAAAAGAATCAGGGAAGTTCTTGATGAAGAAATTGATATAACCGATGAATTTGCCTTAAACAAAGAGCAAAAGGTTGAAAAAGGTAAAATTGAATTTAAAAATCTTTCCTTCCGCTACTATAAGGATAGTGAAGAAAAGGTACTTGATAACATCAATTTAACTATTATGCCTAAAACAACAGTAGGAATAATCGGTTCAACTGGCTGTGGCAAAACCACGCTTGTTTCTATGATACCACGCCTTTATGATGCAGATGAAGGTCAGGTGCTTGTTGATGATAAAAACGTAAAGGATTATTCCATTAAAAACCTTAGGGATGGCGTTTCAATGGTACTGCAAAAGAACGTGTTGTTTTCAGGCAGTATTGAAGATAACTTAAGATGGGGCGATGAAAACGCAAAGCTAGAAGAAATTATCGCCGCTTCAAAAAATGCCCAGGCTGATAAATTTATTACTACCTTTGAAAAGGGTTATAAAACAGATTTAACTCAAGGGGGTACTAACGTTTCAGGGGGTCAAAAGCAAAGGCTTTGTATTGCCCGTGCGCTTCTTAAAAAGCCAAAGATAATTATCTTTGATGATTCCACAAGCGCTGTTGATACTGCAACGGAAAAGCAAATAAGGGAAACCTTTAAAAACGAACTTAAAGATACCACAAAAATAATAATTGCACAGCGCATTTCTTCAGTTCTTGATGCGGATATGATTGTTGTTATGGATGAAGGCAAAATTACAGGGGTAGGAACCCATAAAGAACTTATTGAAAACAATAAAGAATATCAGGAAATTTACTATTCCCAGATAGATAAGGAGGGAAAGTAAAATGAAAAGAACTTTACAAGACCTCCAGAAACAATATGCAAGGGAAGTTAAAGAACCTGGTAGGCGTGGTATGGGTGGCCCCGGCGGCCGCAGAGGCGGACCCGGTGCGCCTAGAATGACAGGCAAACCTAAGAATATGAAAACGGTTATTTTAAGATTGTTTTCATACATTGCAAAATATAAGTATCTTTTATTGCTTGTATTTTTATTGATTCTTGTTACAAGTATCACAAGCGTTTTTGCAACGGGACTTATGCGCCCTATTATCAATGAACTTGTAGCCAAAGATAAAACCGCAATAGAAAGATTAGCGTATCTTTCACAAACACTTATTTTATTGGGCGGTGTTTATTTAATAGGTGTTGCATCAAACTATTTACAGGCAAAAATGATGCTTAAAATATCCCAAAGCTCAATTGAAAAACTCAGAAACGATCTTTTTGATAAATTACAAACCCTTCCTACCAATTATTTTGATAAAAATACTACAGGGGAAGTTATGTCTAGGTTTACCAATGATGTTGATAATATTGACATTATGATAAATCAGACTTTAACAAGCACTTTTTCAGGAATTGTTCAGCTTATCGCAACATTTGTTTTAATGATCACTTCAAATATATGGCTTACTTTAATAACCGTTGCATTCATTCCCATCTTTACCTTTGGCGGTGGCTTAATCGCAAAACATTCAGGCAAATACTATAAGCAACAACAGGCGGCACTTGGCGCAATGAACGGTTACATTGAAGAAACCGTAAACGGCATCAAAGTAATCAAAGTGTTCAACCACGAAGATATTTGCCAGGAAGAATTTGATCTTTTAAACGGGGATATGCGCAATAAACTGTTTAAAGCCCAGTTCTTTGGCGGAATTATGGGACCGATTATGCATAACTTCAGCCAGATCAGTTACGGTTTAACTGCAGGTGTTGGCGGTCTTTTGTGTTTAGCGGGCGTGTGCGATGTTGGTAGCGTTGGCTTGTTCTGTGGGCTTTCAAGAAGTTTTTCTATGCCTATCAATATGATTTCACAGCAAATGAGCACTATCTTTGCCGCCCTTGCAGGTGCAGAAAGAGTTTTTGCAGTAATGGATACTGATCCTGAAACACCTGATGGTGAAAATGCAGTTTCGCCTGTAATCAAAGGTGAAGTTGTGCTTGAAAACGTTACCTTTGGTTACGTTAAAGAAAAAACTGTATTAAAAAATATTTCCCTTTATGCAAAAGCAGGGCAGAAAATTGCTTTCGTTGGTTCAACCGGCGCAGGTAAAACCACTGTAACCAACCTTTTAAACCGTTTTTACGATATTCAGGAAGGTACAATAACCATTGATGGTATTGATATAATGAATATCAAGCGCGAACATTTGCGCCAAAATATCGCTATGGTATTACAGGATACCCATCTTTTTACAGGAACTATTATGGAAAATATCCGTTACGGAAGATTAAACGCAACCGATGAAGAAGTAATAGAAGCGGCAAAAACCGCCAGCGCACATTCCTTTATAATGCGTTTAAGCCAAGGCTATAACACAATGATTTCAGGTGATGGTGCAAACCTTTCCCAAGGCCAACGCCAACTTTTAAATATTGCCCGCGCGGCACTTTCAAAAGCACCAATTCTTGTTTTAGATGAAGCAACAAGTTCAGTTGATACAAGAACCGAAAGGCATATTGAACATGGTATGGAAAGGTTAATGAAAAACCGCACAACCTTTGTTATTGCACACAGGCTTTCAACCGTTCGTAATGCAAACACCATTATGGTGCTTGAAAATGGTGAGATCATAGAACGTGGCAATCATGAAGATCTTTTAAAACTGAAAGGAAGATATTATGAGCTTTACACAGGTAAAAAAGAACTTGATTAAACTTATTGCATTTGCTTTAACTGTGCTTTTGTTTGTCAGCTGCGAAAAAAGTGAATTAAGTTCTCACGAAGACACTAAAGAAGGTGTTCATGAAAACGTTTCTTTTGCTGAAACTGAGGAGCAAACCAATTACGTTAAAATAGAAATGATGGATGGGGGCATAATGATTATAGAACTTTACCCTGAAACTGCGCCCATTACAGTTGCAAATTTTAAAAAACTTGTGTCAAACGGATTTTACAACGGATTAACTTTTCATCGTATCATAAAGGATTTTGTTATTCAAACAGGTGATCCTACAGGATTAGGCACAGGCGGAAGTAAAGATAAAATTAAAGGTGAGTTTGGTATAAACGGATTTGCCAATAATTTAAGCCACGAAAGAGGAGTTTTATCAATGGCAAGAACAGATGATCCTGATTCGGCTTCATCGCAGTTTTTTATTTGCCACGGTGATTGCGCTTCTTCTCTTGATGGAAAGTATGCCGCCTTTGGCAAAATGATTGCAGGGTTTGACGTTTTAGATAAAATTGCACAAACAAAAACCAATGCAAGCGATCGCCCGATTGTAGAACAGCAGATTTCTTCAATAAAATTTGTAAATGTAATTGCAAAAAATTAACTTATGTTGTAGAATATAATCAATAATTTTAAAAAGGGAGAAAAACAAAATGGATAAATTTATTATTGAAACAAGTGCCCGCCACGTTCACGTTTCCCAACAAGCTTTAGAAACCTTATTTGGCGCAGGTTATCAGTTAACCGCTAAAAAAGATCTTTCACAGCCCGGTCAGTACGCATGTGTTGAACGTGTTACAGTTGTTGGCCCTAAAAAAGAACTTGCAGGCGTAAGCATTTTAGGTCCTGTTCGCCCTGATACTCAGGTTGAACTTTCAGCAACAGATGCCCGTTCAATCGGTGTTGGTATTGCTATTAAAGAATCAGGGGATATTAAATGCACACCAGGTTGTAAACTTGTTGGTCCCTGCGGTGAAATTGAAATTGCTGAAGGTGTTATCGTTGCAAAAAGGCATATTCATATGACGCCAGCAGATGCTGAAAAGCTTGGTGTTAAGGATAAGGAAATCGTTTCAGTTAAAGCTGAAAGCCAAGAGAGAAGCTGCATCTTTGGTGACGTTGTTGTTCGCGTAAGCGAAAAGTTTGCACTTGCTATGCACGTTGATACTGATGAAGCAAACGCAGCTTTCGGCGTTAAAGAAGGATATATCGTAAAATAATTTTACAAAAAATAAAAGCCTTGATAAAATCAAGGCTTTTTGTTTTTTTAATTTTCCTGTGTTTTAATATTTACTTTTACAAGATCTTCGTTAACCGTTGGCACTTGGCTGCCGTCAATAAGGATTTCGCCTGTTGCGATACTGTTTTTTAAGGTTTGATATTCTTCTAAGGAAAATCCTGCAAACAGCCAGGTTACTTCATCTTCAGGAAGGTAAATGTAGTTACCGTTTTGTAATCCGTAATAAAGAGTTTTGCCGCCTAAAAGATCTTCCCAGTTTCCTGCAAGCATAATTTCTAAAGTGGTATCAACAACTTCCCTTAAACCTTTTTGCGCACTTGTAATAAAGGGGTTATAATCAAGGTTTGCGCCTAAATACGATTGATCGTTATTGGTACCTATTATATATGCAAAAGTTTCAACTGCTTTAACAGCGCAAGAAGCGGTAAAGTTATCGTCAGCACAAAGCATTAAAAGTTCAGTGCCACTAGTGTACCAGGAGCCAACTTGTTCAAAAGCACTTTCACGGCTTTCAAAATCAGAAATGTATGCAACTTCAATTTCAACGTTTGTATTATTTTTTACTGCCGCATCATTAATGCCTTTAATAAAACCGTTAACGTAGGCTTCGTAAGTTGCAGATTTATGATCGCCCATATACGCAAACTTTGTAAAACCGTCCATTACCGCAGAGTATCCAACAAGATATCCACCCTGTTCCTGCCTGAACATTACCGCGTGGGTGTTGCTTTTTAATTCACCGATTTCCTGGGGCGAAACGTCAATAGCAACAAAATTTATGTTGGGATATTTATCTTGCATAACTTTGATAACCGGGGCAAATGCGTCGCCAAAACACATAATTACCGAAGCGCCGTCTGTTGCGGCGGCTTCAAATTGCTGGGTAAGCGAAGCTTCAGACATATCATCGGGCATATAAAAACTGTAATTTATGTTGTTTGTAAGGCAACAAGATAAAATGCCTTCCCAGATGGCTGCATAGTTAAAATCAAGTTCAATTTCAATATTACTGGTTACAAGGGCCAGTTTTTTCATGGTTGGGGGCAAACCTGAAGGAATTTCCGTATCATTAGGTTTACATCCTGCGCAAAAAAGCAGAGCCACCAAAACCAAACAGGCAAGTATTTTTTTAAATTTTTCCATTAGTCTTTTTTACCTTTACTTGAGTCCAGGTATTAAGCGCGCCTTCAACAATCAGGATTAAGCCTGAAACCCAGGCAATGCCATCAATAAACTTATCCTTAAGAATCATAAGTAAGAATCCTGCTAAGATAGTTAAAGATGCAAAAATTAACGCAACATACCAAAACTTATAATATAATTTTTTTAATAACAGGGCATTTTGAAGATGCACGATACCGTGATATAACACGATAATTCCAAAGGCAACTGCAAGTAAACTCATCAGCGCTGATGGGTTCGTTACTATACCGATACCAAATGCAGTAAAAATAAGACCTGTTAATAAATTAAAATTCATATTCATAGGCGCTTTAAAATAGTTGATTATGTTTATAACGCCCAACGCAATCAAAATGCTTCCAAGCACCAATGCCACTATATCAAGGGCTATTGAGTGAAAAATTATTATAAGAAGCCCTGCTGCAATAGTAGAAATAGCCCGCATAACAGGATCAGAAAGAAAATCAGTAAAAAACTTTTTCATACAAAAACCCTCCGTTCAAAAACAAATTTATCGGTAAACATATTATAATGATTGTTAACAAATTTTTATTTAAAAATTTGAAGCCAAATCACTGTTTTGGCGTGGATACAACTTTTTATTGCTGTTTCCACCCCTAATAACCATTATAAAGCATCAAAAAACAAATGTCAATGTAATATTTTTGTAATAATTAAAAATTTGCGAATATTTGTGTTGACCATAATATAAAAACAGTGTAAAATGGTAAAAAATAAAAAAGGAAGTTTATATATGTTAACAAGTAAACAACGGGCACGTCTTCGTAGCGCAGCAAATAAGATGGATACGATACTTCAGGTGGGCAAGGATGGAATTAACCATAATCTTGTTCGGCAGGTGCTTGATGCATTAAACGCCAGGGAACTTATTAAGTTAAGGGTTTTAGAAACTTCGCCTGTAACTGCCCGTGAAGCAGCCTTTCAACTAGCTGAAAACACGGATAGCGAAAGCGTACAGGTAATCGGCACACGATTTGTTCTTTATAAAAGGAACAAAGATAAAGGTCAATATGATGATTTGTTGAAATAAAAAAAGCACCCGATGGGGTGCTTTTTCTTATATCATAAATTGTATTGCACAGAAGCCTACATAAATTGCTAACATTAAAATGCCTTGCCAACGTGAAAGCTTTTCTTTTATTAAAGTTGGTACGGTTAAAATAAGCATTACTATAAGCATTATGGGAATATCAATAATCAGTGAAGAATTGATACCGTTAATTAAGGATGAAACAGGAACGTCAAAGGGGTTGATAGTAATAGCCGCGCCACTTACAAGTACAAGGTTAAATAAGTTTGCGCCAATAATGTTACCTAATGAAAGTGAACCATGGCCCTTTATTAAAGAAGTAATAGCAGTAATAAGTTCAGGCAATGAAGTGCCAAGGGCAACGATTGTTAAACCGATAACTTTTTCGGAAACACCAAAGTACTGGGCGATAATAATAGCGTTATCAACAAGGAAATCGGCGCCAAAGGCAATTAAGATTGCACCGATAACAAGTAAAATAATATCTTTTAAAAGAGAATCCTTTGTGCCTTCTTTTTCTGATTCAACAACGTGATCTTCTCCGCTTAATGCTTCAAGAGCCTCTTCTGAAATCTCCTTTGTTGTGGCGCTGCTTTTCATACGTAAAACAGTAGTTACCATATATACAAGGAATGTTAAAAGCAAAACAATACCGATTAAAAGTGAAAAACGGTTAAAAATATATGCGCTTACGCAATAAATTACTGCTGCACCAAAGAAAAATACCACAGGAAGAATAAGGCTTTTTCTTGCGGCAAGACCAGGTTTAATAGCAATAGTAATAGCTGCAATCAATGACGTATTGCAGATAATTGAACCGATTGCGTTTCCATAAGCGATGGATCCGCTTCCTTGTAATGCGGCGCCTGCCGAAACCATAACTTCAGGCAACGTGGTTCCGATAGAAACAACTGTTGCACCAATTAAAATTTCAGGCAAATGAAATCTTCTTGCGATTCCGGATGCACCATCAACAAACCAGTCTCCTCCTTTAATTAAAAAGGCAAAACCAATAATAAGCATTATAATGGGTAATAATAACTCGGGCATAATGATAACTCCTTTATGTTTAATATAAGACCCTGTGATTATAACATTTTTTTGTTATTATGGCAAGAGGATGATCTGAAAAAATATCGCGCGAGTTCAAATCCACTATCCCCAAAAGCACAAAAAAAGCATCGCGTTTGCGATGCTTTTTCTGTGGCGGAGACAGAGAGATTTTCACAACTACGTTGCTCTCTTGCGGTGCCCAACTCTTGCTACGCCCTTGGCTCACAATCGTTGACCGCTGCGTTGAAAACTCATCGCTTCATCACCCACTGGGTGCGCTCTGAGTTTTCACTCCCGCCGGTGCCCGTCGCGGAGCTCAAATCTCTCCCGAGAAAACAAAAAACACGCAAAATGCGTGTTTTCTGTTTTGGCGGAGACAGAGAGATTTTCACAACTACGTTGCTCTCTTGTGGTGCCCAAAATCTGCAGACACTTGCATAAATGCTTCGTTGCAGATTTTGACCACTGCGTAAAAAACGCTTCCCTGCTTCGTCCACTGGACGCGGTCAGCGTTTTTTCTCCCACCGGAACCGGCGCTCAAGTTCAAATCCACTATCCCTGAAAGCACAAAAAAAGCATCGCGTTTGCGATGCTTTTTCTGTGGCGGAGACAGAGAGATTTGAACTCTCGCGCCGGTAACTCCCGACCTACACCCTTAGCAGGGGCGCCCCTTCGGCCAACTTGGGTATGTCTCCGAATAAAAAAATGGCGGAGAGAATAGGATTCGAACCTACGGTACCTTTCGGTATCACTGGTTTTCAAGACCAGCTCCATAAACCACTCGGACATCTCTCCGTATGCTATTTTAACATGATGGATTATAACAAAAAATAATAATACTGTCAACAAAAAAATAAAAATAATTTTTTGATAACGAAAAATAAAAAAATTAACACGCTTTTTTGCACAAAAAATTTGTCTTGTACCTATTATTATATATAAGGGCAGTAAAAATATTTCAAAAAAACAAAAAATTTTTTTATATATAATATAAGGAAGCAATCTATATATTGTGGCTAAAAAATGTTTTTTTAGCATATTTTGAAAACGGTGGATTGTTCACAAAAAGTTCACAAAAAAACAGTTGCCAAATTCCCAAAGGTTTAATATAATAAGCAAGCAAAATCCTAGTAGGGATGGCGCAACTTGGCATTTTTTGTCACTTCAAAAAAACTTTAAAAAAAGTGAAAAAAGTAGTTGACAAGATTGTTGAAGTTTGGTAATATAAACAGGCTGACCGCAGGAACGGGGTTCTATGAAGGTCAGAAAAAGCTCCTTGAAAAGTACATAGTGATGAGAAGAACGAGAGGTCAAAACAAGACAAAATAATGTATGTTTTGAACCACAAGTTAATTCCAAAAAGGATAACGAAAAAATAAGTAAGAAATTACGAGTCAAGATTAAACAAAAGAGTTTGATCCTGGCTCAGGACGAACGCTGGCGGCGTGCCTAACACATGCAAGTCGAGC